>FR884613.1:19077-25236 GCA_000436075.1 Eggerthella sp. CAG:209
CTTCAGCGCTCATAAGACCCATCTCGTAGTCTTCCTCGATAGCGGCAACCTTGTTGTCGGCATCGGCAAGAATTGCGTCCTTGCTGGGAGGAACCGTTGCGTCGTAAACGGAAACGGTAATACCAGCGATGGTGGCGTAATGGAAGCCGGTGTCCTTCAAGCCGTCGAGGATAGGCTCAACTTCAGAAAGGGTGTAGCGGTTGCAAACATCCTCTACGATGCGGCCGATTTCCTTCTTGTTCATCTGGTAGTTCAGGAACGGATAATCGTCCGGGAACACACCGTTGAAGATAATGCGACCAATAGTGGTCTGCAGGCGCGAACCAGCCTTGTGCTCGTCGAACTTGCCGAATGCGGTTGCAACCAAGGTGTCCTTCGGAAGGCGAACCCAGATCTTAGCCTGGAGGTCGACCTCAGCACGAGCATCGTAGGCGTTGCGAGCATCAGCGAAGTCGATGAATGCACGGCCTTCACCAGGGAAGCCATCACGGGCAGCGGTGAGGTAGTACATACCGATGATCATGTCCTGAGTGGGAACGGTCAGCGGACGACCATGTGCAGGCGATTTGATGTTGTTTGCGGAAAGCATCAGTACGCGAGCCTCAGCCTGAGCCTCGGCACCCAACGGTACATGAACAGCCATCTGGTCACCGTCGAAGTCAGCGTTGAATGCCGTACATACCAACGGGTGCAGCTTGATGGCCTTGCCTTCTACCAATACGGGCTCGAACGCCTGAATGCCCAGACGATGCAGCGTAGGTGCGCGGTTCAGCAGTACCGGGTGCTCAACGATAACTTCTTCCAGAACATCCCAAACGTAGCTGGCGCCACGATCTACCGCACGCTTTGCAGCCTTGATGTTAGCAGCGTACTCAAGCTCTACCAGGCGCTTCATTACGAAGGGCTTGAACAGCTCGAGGGCCATCTGCTGAGGCAGACCACACTGATGCAGTTTCAGGTTAGGACCAACAACGATTACGGAACGGCCGGAGTAGTCAACGCGCTTACCGAGCAGGTTCTGACGGAAACGACCCTGCTTGCCCTTCAGCATGTCGGAGAGAGACTTCAGCGGACGGTTGCCAGGACCCGTTACGGGACGGCCACGACGGCCGTTGTCGAACAGGGAGTCTACTGCTTCCTGAAGCATGCGCTTTTCATTGTTAACGATGATCTCGGGGGCACCCAAGTCGAGCAGACGCTTCAAGCGGTTATTGCGGTTGATAACGCGACGGTACAGATCGTTCAGGTCGGACGTTGCAAAACGGCCGCCATCGAGCTGAACCATAGGACGCAGATCCGGCGGAATAACCGGGATTACGTCCAGGATCATATCGGAAGGCTTGTTTGCGGAATGCAGGAACGAGTCGACAACCTTCAGGCGCTTAATAGCCTTGGTGCGCTTCTGACCCTTGCCCGTGGCAACGGTTTCAGTAAGCTCTTCGGCAGTAGCAGCAAGGTCGATACTGTCGAGCAGGTCGCGGATGGCCTCTGCGCCCATGCCGCCCTTGAAGTAGTCAGAATAGTTCAGGCGCATCTCGCGATACAGGGCTTCGTCGGATACGAGCTGCTTGGGCTCGATCTTCAGGAAAGCCTCCAGAGCCTCAGAACGCAGGGTCTTGCGCTCGTTGAACTCCTCGTAGATGTCAGCGATTTCCTCTTCGACTTCCTCGGGCGTCATACGCTCGTCTTCGTCGATGTCATCAACAAACTCGTCCTCTTCGGGAACGTAGTCGACGGACAGACGGCGCGTAGCCTCGATGAGACGATCGCGCTCTGCGTCCAATTCTTCCAAGTCTGCGGAAAGTTCGTCGCGCAGCTCTTCTACGTCCTCTTCGCGAGCTTCCTTGTCAACAAACGTGATAATGGAAGATGCAAAGTAGAGAACCTTCTCGAGCTCCTTCGGCGGAATGTCGAGCAGATAGCCCAGACGCGAAGGAGAGCCCTTGAAGTACCAAATATGGCTTACCGGAGCAGCGAGCTCGATGTGGCCCATGCGCTCACGACGAACCTTGGAACGCGTAACCTCAACACCGCAGCGTTCGCAGACGATGCCCTTGAAGCGAATGCGCTTGTACTTACCGCAGGCGCACTCCCAGTCCTTCGTGGGGCCAAAGATCTTTTCGCAGAACAAGCCGTCCTTTTCGGGCTTGAGCGTACGATAGTTGATGGTTTCGGGCTTCTTAACTTCGCCACGAGACCAACCACGGATATCTTCAGCGCTTGCAAGAGAGATGCGGATGGCGTCGAAATTGTTAACGTCAAATTCGCTCATTTAGTTCTCCTCTCCCTTACCGATAAGGTCGTCAGTGTCGTTTTTCTCGCCCATCAGATTGCCAAGCTCGGCAGTGATGGAACCCAACAGGTCGTCGCTGCCCTTTTCGGACTTTTCTTCAACGGGAAGTGCGCCGCCCAAAAGCTCATCCTCATCGGGGTCGTGGGTGACATCGATGGTCTGATGCTGGTGGCCCTCAAGCTCAACGTTGAGGCACAGCGAGCGCATTTCCTTGATGAGAACCTTGAAGGACTCAGGTACCTCAGGAGCAGGAATGCTTTCGCCCTTAACGATAGCCTCGTAAGATTTAACACGGCCGGAGGTGTCGTCGGACTTGATGGTCAGGATCTCCTGCAGGACGTTGGAAGCACCGTAGGAGTACAGTGCCCAAACTTCCATCTCGCCGAAGCGCTGGCCGCCGAACTGGGCCTTGCCGCCGAGAGGCTGCTGGGTGATCAAGCTGTAAGGACCGGTCGAGCGAGCATGGATCTTGTCGTCGACCATGTGGCCCAACTTAAGGATGTAGGTCTGACCGCAGGTAATGGGCTCGCGGAAACGCTCGCCGGTACGGCCGTCGTACAGCCAAGTCTTACCAGTACGGGAAAGCTGCGGAACGAATTCGTCACGAGCCATGTCGCCGTACTTGGCATGGTTGATGTTGATGAGGTTGCGGTTGGCAGCTTCGATGGCGTTGGAAATCTCTTCCTCAGTTGCACCGTCGAATACCGGCGTTGCAACGTACTGCGGGCCGGCAACGGGTTCGGTGGACTCGGGATCGTCAGACCAACCCCACTTAGCAGCCCAGCCAAGATGGTTCTCGAGCAGCTGACCAACGTTCATACGGGAAGGAACGCCCAAGGGGTTCAGCATAACGTCGATCGGGGTGCCGTCGGCCAAGTAAGGCATGTCCTCTACCGGCAGAACGCGGGAGATAACACCCTTGTTACCATGACGACCGGAGAGCTTGTCGCCCTGCTGGATCTTACGCTTCTGAGCAACGAATACGCGAACGAGTTCGTTTACGCCAGGAGCAAGTTCGTCGCCGTTTGCGCGGGAAGAACGAACCACGTTGATTACGCGGCCACCGGAGCCATGAGGAACCTTGAGGGACGTGTCACGAACCTCACGAGCCTTCTCACCGAAGATGGCACGGAGCAGACGCTCTTCAGCGGTGAGCTCGGTTTCGCCCTTCGGGGTAACCTTGCCAACCAGAACGTCGCCAGGGAATACCTCAGCGCCAACGCGGATGATGCCGTCGCTGTCGAGGTCGGAAACCATATCATCAGAGATATTGGGGACTTCGCGAGTGATTTCCTCGGGTCCAAGCTTGGTGTCACGAGCATCGATTTCGTACTCGGAGATGTGGATGGACGTAAGCAGGTCTTCAGCAACAACGCGCTCGGACACGATGATAGCGTCCTCGTAGTTGTAGCCTTCCCAAGGCATGTAAGCGACCATCAGGTTCTGACCAAGCGAAAGCTCAGCGCCGTCGCAAGAAGGACCATCGGCCAGAACATCGCCTGCATACACCTTGTCGCCCTTGCGAACGATAGGTTTGTGGTTCATGCAGCCAGACTGGTTGGAGCGCTGGAACTTAGGGATGAGGTATTCGTCGTATTCGCCGTCTTCGCGTTCGATGATGATGGTCTGACCGTCAACGTAGTCGACAACGCCAGCGTTCTGGGCTACCAGAACCTCACCAGAGTCAACCGCGATGCGGTGCTCGATACCGGTACCAACCAGCGGCGCGCTAGGACGAAGCAGAGGCACTGCCTGACGCTGCATGTTGGAGCCCATCAGTGCGCGGTTAGCGTCGTCGTGCTCGAGGAACGGAATCAGCGACGTTGCAACAGAAGTCATCTGACGAGGCGAAACGTCCATATAGTCTACGCGGTCGACAGTAACTTCTTCAGGCTCGCCGAATACGCCCTTGGAGTCGCGGGTACGGCACAGCAGACGCTCGGAAGGAACGAACGTTCCATTCTCGTCGGTGTGGCCGAATACGCGCGTTTCGGGATCGAACTGCTCGTTAGCCTGGGCGATGGTGTGCTTTTCTTCTTCATCGGCGGTGAGGTAGTCAACGATGTCGGTTACCTTGCCGTCTTCAACGCGACGATACGGAGCCTCGATGAAGCCGTAGTCGTTCACGCGGGCATACGTTGCCAGCGAGCCGATAAGACCGATGTTAGGACCTTCAGGGGTCTCAATCGGGCACATGCGGCTGTAGTGGGAGTTATGAACGTCTCGAACTTCAAAGCCCGCGCGCTCGCGAGACAGACCGCCAGGGCCCAGTGCGGACAGACGGCGCTTATGCGTAACGCCTGCAGCAATGTTGGACTGGTCCATGAACTGGGACAGCTGGGAAGAACCGAAGAACTCCTTGATGGCTGCAACGATGGGGCGGATGTTAACCAGAGACTGCGGCGTGATGTCGTCAGGCTCCTGCATGCTCATGCGCTCGCGTACAACACGCTCCATACGGGAAAGGCCGATGCGGAACTGGTTCTGGATCAATTCGCCAACCGTGCGAATACGACGGTTGCCGAAGTGGTCGATGTCGTCTACCTGAACGCCTTCGGCGCCATCATGGAGACCCACGATGTAGCGCATGGTTGCAATGATGTCTTCCTGCGTAAGCGTGGAGGCGTCGTTTTCAGGATCGAACTCAAGCTTCTTGTTGATCTTGTAACGGCCAACCTTTGCCAGGTCGTAGCGCTGGGGGTTGAAGAACAGGCCGTCAAGCAGCGTACGAGCAGAGTCGATCGTAGGGGGCTCGCCCGGACGGAAACGACGATACAGCTCGATAAGAGACTCTTCCTTGGTGGTGGCAGGGTCGCGGTCAAGGGTGCGGATCACCATCTCGGAATCGCCGAGGATATCGATGATCTCTTCACGCGTTTCAGCGATACCGAGCGCACGCAGAAGAAGCGTAGCAGGCTGCTTACGCTTACGGTCGATGCGTACGGAAAGGATATCGCGCTTGTCGGTTTCGAACTCGAGCCATGCACCGCGAGAAGGAATGATCTTCGCGTTGTAGATGGTCTTGTCGGATGTTTTGTCGCGCTCGGCAGAGAAGTACACGCCAGGGCTGCGGACCAACTGAGATACAACAACACGCTCGGTGCCGTTGATGATGAAGGTGCCGCGGGGCGTCATCAGCGGGAAGTCGCCCATAAAGACGTCCTGCTCTTTGATCTCGCCTGTTTCGCGATTGATGAAGCGGATTTCAGCAAAGAGCGGTGCCTGGTAGGACACGTCACGTTCCTTGCATTCATCTACGCTATACTTGGGCTCACCAAATTCATGCTTGCCGAATTCAACACACATATCTTTGGTGTTGGATTCGATGGGGCTGATGTCTGCGAAAGCATTCGTCAGACCATCATCCATGAACTTCTTGAAGCTTTCCGTTTGGATTGCGATCAGATTCGGCACGTCCATGACGGCTGGGATCTTCGCGAAGCTCCGGCGAGTCCTATAACGGCTGGTGGAATCGGGGTTATTAGACTGAACCACGAGTCATTTCCTCCTTCGTTGCAACCGGTTGTTTTGCAAAAAGACACAATTTAATAAAATACTTCGCGGTACCTGCGCCGTCAAGGAAAATTTTCTTCAAGTGTGTTTTACCTATGAAGTTTTGGAAACTTTTTGCAATTTGCCCATTTTGGCAGCGAACCCGAAAAACTGCCTCCACCGCACCCCGCACTTCCCTATGACGTCACAGCAGGCGCACTCCACAGCGCCGAATCCGCGCCATCCCATGGCATAGCGCCGCGTTCGTTCCAAGCACCACACCTGCATCACCCCACAGCGCCGCGCCCACGCCTTTCCACACCATTGCACCCGTGCCGCTCCATGGCGCCGTGCGCGTATCGACCCACGGCGCC
>FR884613.1:25251-29111 GCA_000436075.1 Eggerthella sp. CAG:209
GTATCGACCCACGGCGCCGCACCTGCGTCACACCATGCTGCCAAGTCCCACGCCGCTCACAGTACCGCGCCAGGTCCGCCTCGCCCCCCTCGGCACCGCTCCAGAGCTGCCGGAAGTCCGGAAACAAAAAAGTGATCAAAATTGCAACTTTTTTGCGATTGGCAATTGCCGCCGAGTCCCAAATCACGGATCGAGCCCCGAAAATGAAGCAAAACGACCGCTCAGTGTCTCATTTCCACTTTACGGGAGACGAGAAAGAGCCGCTAATCGCAAAAAAGTTGCAAAAGCGCCAGGATTTTTGTTTTCGTAAGGCGAATTACCGCAACAGGAGCAGATTCCGTAATGAGCCAATCGCCAAACGGGGGGGGGCAGATCCCTCGGTGAGCTAATCGCCGCGACGAGGCGAACCCCCATGAATGATGCACGTACCTAGCGACGGCAGCCCAGGTTGCGGGGAGGGATATCGCAGTAAGAAAGCCAGAGGGCACAGCCCCCCGCACCACAATAAAAAAAGATCGCTCGAAAGCGACCCTTTTTTATTAGTAGACTGAACCGAACTTACTGAAAGTCGTAAAGATCCTTGGTGGCAACCTTGAAGTCCTCGTAAACCTCAGCAGCAATAGCGTCGTCCATTACGAGCTCGAATGCAGCGGGCTGACCATCTTCGTCAAACTCGGTAACCTCAAGAATGGTTACCTCGCCCGATCCACCAGCTTCCTCCCCATCGCCGATAGCGTAGAAAAAACCGTAGCGACGATCGCTGTGAATGATAAGGCCCAGGAATTCGAGATTGACCTTGTCGCCCGACTCGTCTTCAAAGGTAAAAACGATGCCCTCTTCAACCGGGGGTGCGAAATTGGGTGCGCTTCCTTCTCTCATTATTTCTTCCTCCTGTAACGGATAGGCTCGGAATTGCCGGCCTTCTTGGCTTTCTTCTTAGAACTTTCGTTCTTGTTGGCTTCCTTATCTACCACAGTTTCCTCAACGGAATCAACCGTAGCAACAGGCTGCGTTTCCTCCACCGCGCCAGCGGCAAGAAGCGGCGTGGAAGCAAACGAGAAGCGGGTGATGTCGGTGCCGTATTTCTTCACCAGCTTGGCATTCTTAGGCTCGCGAGACTTCCACATCGCAAAGAGCGGCGTTGCAACTGCAATAGAGGAATATGAACCTGCAATCAGACCAACCGACATGGCGAAGGCGAAGTCTTTCAGCGTTTCGCCACCGAACAGCAACATGCCCAGAACAGGAACGAACGAAGTGAGCGTGGTATTGATCGAGCGAATGAATACCTGGTTCAGCGAGTGGTTTGCCATAGACATGAAGGTGCACTTTACATCGGACTCCTTCATGTTGTCGTTGATGCGGTGGAACACCACAACCGTGTCGTACAGCGAGTAACCCAAAATGGTAAGAAGGGCCGCTACCGTGTTAGGCGTAACCTCGCGGCCAACCAACGCGTAAACGCCAACCACGATAATCAAGTCGTGGAGCAACGCAACAACCGCCATCAGGCCCATCTTGTATTCGAAGCGAACCGCGATGTAGGCGATGATCAAAAGCAGCGAAACAACGAATGCGATGAGGGAGGATTGGATCACGCTCTGGCCCCAGTCGGGTCCAACTGTGTTTACCTCATAGCTATCGGTGCTCAAGTTGAGCGTGTCGACCACTTTCGCTGCCGCGGTTGCGGCAGATTCGGCAGACGTGGTGGTGGTGCGAACCAGGAAGCCATCGGAGCCATCGGAATTGGTGGTCTGAACAACGGCGTCAGGCTCGCCCGCCTCGGTGAAGGCCGCACGCATATCTTCGATGGAGGTGTCGCCCGTATTGTGGAACGCAATAGACGTACCGCCCACAAACTCGATACCGAACTGAAGACCGCGAACACCTACAACCGCAAACGACAAGACAACAAGTGCAGCCGAAATGCAAAGGAACACTTTGCGCACGCCCATGAAGTTGATGTCGCGCTTGATAAAGCGACCCTTCAACTCATCGAGCGTCTTGTGGGCAATAGACTTCTTTTCCTCCATTGCCTCAGCGGAAGGATGGGCAACCGTGCCCGTCTGTTCGCCACGAAGCTCAGCATAAACCGGCGCTGCTTCCTGGCAGTCGCGCACGCCCCAGAAACCAGGATGCTTGGTGATAACGTGTGGAGCAAGAAGGCGGATGAGCGGAGCCTTCAGCAGCAACATCATAACGATGTCGCACGCAATGCCCAGCGCCAACGTAAGGCCGAAGCCCTTAACGCTTGCAGAAGCCAAGAAGAACAGGGTGAGGGCCGAAACCAGCGAAACCAGGTCGGCGTCGATAGAGGTTTCGATGCCATGACGAACACCCGTGATGGAGGCCGCACGAACGCTTCTGCCCATTCGGATTTCCTCGCGGAAACGCTCAAGTACCAGAATCGAGGAGTCGGCAGCCATACCGATGGTAAGGACGATACCCGCAATGCCCGCCAGAGAAAGCGAGAACAGGCCGAACGCCGAAAGCGTAGCCAAAAGGCCAAGGTAGAGCACGGCGAACACGGCCATTGCAGCAGCGGTGAGCAAGCCCAAACCGTGATAGAAGAACAGCAGGTACAGCATAACCAAGGCAAGACCCAAAATGGCAACGATCAGACCGCTGTTGAGGGCATCCTGACCAAGCGTAGGACCTACCACCTGGCTCTGCTCGTAGTGGAAGCTTACCGGCAATGAACCGCTTTCGAGAACCGTCTGGAGAGACTGCGCCTCTTCAAGCGTGTAATTACCCGTGATGGAAACCTGGCCACCCGTAATTTCCGACTGAACCGCAGGAGCGGACTGGATTTGACCGTCCAGGATAATGACGATCTGACCATTGGTAGGAGCAAGATCGCGCGTTGCATCGGCAAACGCCTGAGTGCCAGCAGAATCGAGCGAGATGTTGACCGCGTAGTACTGGCTGGTTTCAGATGCCTTGTCTACCGTAACGCGCGTGATGTTTTCGCCCGTGATGAGGGGCGTATAGGTACCCGGATCAACGCTGCGATACGTTGTCTTGCCCGTCTTGAAGGAATTGCCGAAATCGTCGGTAACTGAACTCTGCTGCATGTAGGTGCCGTTCTTGATGGCAGCCTGATCGTCAGCTTCGGTGAAGGAATCAGCGCGAGCAAATTCCAACTTGCCCGTTTTACCGATGGTAGCAAGGGCTGTTTCGGGATCGGAAAGACCCGGGATCTGGACCAGGATCTGATCGTTGCCCTGAACCTGAACCGTTGCCTCAGATGCGCCCAAGGCATTGACGCGCGATTCGATGATGGCGCGAGACTTCTCCATGTCTTCCTTGGTAACGTCTTCGCCATCGGTGCTCTGCGCAGAAAGGACCACGGAGAGGCCGCCCTGGATGTCAAGACCCTGATTGATCTTTTCGTTCGGGGGCGTGAACATGAACACCGAGCCGATTACCAGAATGGTTGCCGCAACAAGAAGCCATACGTTACGGCGGTTCTTGTTGCCACCCGTACGCTTGTTGCGCTCCTTCTGACGCTGGGAATTCTTCTTCTGGGCTTCCTTTGCGCGAGCCTTGCGACGCTTTTCGCGCTCCTTGGCACGCTGCTTTTCTTCAGCCGTAAGCTTCTTCGCTTCCTTGGAAGATGCCGTGGCTTCTTTTTCCTCGTCCAATTCGTTTTCCTTGGGTTGGTCGACCATAGTAGTCCTTCTGATTATCCTCTGAACAGCGCGCGAGCGCGCATGTGCATATCGGAAACATGATAGCGGCACACACGTTAACCCGATGTTTTTTCTTCAATTTCGCCACTTTACCGCACAAAAGCAACCGTCGAAAGGGCAAGCCCAATCATTGCGCAATCTTTTGCGAGCGAGCAAAAGCAGGCCCTC
>FR884613.1:29133-37449 GCA_000436075.1 Eggerthella sp. CAG:209
GGCCCTCGGGCACACGTGCCCAAAACGTGAAAATGGGGGCACTCCCCCATTTTCAAACCAGCTGCGTAGCGTTAATAGTCTTTTGCGGCAGGCGAGTTCATCCAATCCTGATAGAACTCCTCATAAGCACCGGCAAGCACCGCTTCTCGAGCGCTGTCCATCAAATGCAGCAAGAAATAAAGATTGTGAATACTCAGCAGCACGCTGCCCAGCATTTCATTCTGCTTAACCAGATGGCGAATATAAGAACGGCTATGCGTTTTGCAGGTGGGGCAGCTACATGCAGGGTCAAGCGGACCAAAATCGTGCTTGAACTTAGCATTGCGCATATTCATACGACCCTGAGAAGAAAACGCCGTACCCATGCGTGCCGTGCGCGTAGGCAGCACGCAATCGAACATGTCAACGCCTTCATGCACAGCGCGAACCAATGTAGTGGGATTGCCAACACCCATAAGGTAACGCGGCTTGTTTTCCGGCAGCGCACGGGCAACGTCGCCCAGCGTTTCGAACATGGTTTCGTGATCTTCGCCCACCGAGTAGCCGCCGATGCCGAAGCCCGCAAAATCCTTATGACCCGAAGCCACGCTTTCTCGGCCAATTTGCTTCAGACGAGCAATAGAATCGAGGCGCAGGTCCAAATGCATACCGCCTTGGCAGATTGCAAAGAGGGCTTGGTCTTCGCGCTTATGGGCGGCAAGGCAACGGCGGGCCCAGCTTGCAGACAGATCAACCGCACGCTGAACAAATTCGCGCGTAGCGGGATAAGGTGGGCACTGGTCGAGCTGCATGATGATGTCGGCACCCAACTTCTGCTGAATGTCCATGTTGTCTTCCGGCGTCCAGCGGATTTTGTCTCCATCATAGATAGAGGTGAACGTTACGCCGTCGTCGTCAAGCTTGCGCGTGTCCTCAAGGGAGAAGATCTGGAATCCACCCGAATCGGTAAGCATTGGGCCATCATAGGCGCAGAACTTATGAAGGCCACCTGCCTCGGCAACCAGATCGGCGCCAGGGCGCATTGCCAGGTGATAGGTGTTCGACAGCACAATCTGCGAACCGATTTCCTTCAACGTTTGAGGGCGAATGCCCTTCACCGTAGCGCTGGTTCCAACGGGCATGAACAGCGGGGTTTTAACCGTACCGTGTGCCGTTTCAAACGAACCCGCACGAGCGTGCCCCGATTGAGCCTCGACCGTATATTCAAATAAAGCCATTATTCACACTCCGGAAGTTCGTCGACAAAACGAGCAAAGTCGGCAAGGGTGCCGTGCTTCACCGATTCGATATTGAATCCGTCAGGGTCAAGAAGCCAATCGGTTACCAGATAGGCATCCAAGCCCAACTTCATCGCCGCTAAGTCTTCTCTGGTATTGTTTCCCACCATAAGGATGTCCTCGGGTGCCAAGCCGATTGCCTCCACGTTTTCCCGGAAATAAGCCGTATGAGGTTTGGTGCTCGTGGAATTGTCGTACGTGGTAATGCGATCGAATGCGCTTGCGGGGACATTCGCCCAAGAAAGGCGCTTTTCAACCGCAATGCGGGGGAACAAGGGCATGGTGGTGAGGTACAACGGATAGCCCTTTTCCTTCAACGTCTTCACCACATAAGCGGCGTTCGGGTCGACGTTCGTGGCCATAGCGCTGAGGCCGTCAAAGCAGGTTGCGTAATACTCGTCCATCATCTTCTCGTATTCGACCGAGCTGTCGCCCCCCATACGGGAGGTGAACGTTTCCCAGAAGCGCTCAGAATTCAAGCCGCCTTGCTTCGTAAGCATACTTTTCACGCCAGCGCTCAAAGCATCGATGAATTGTTTCGGGTCATGGCCGCGAGCCTGCACGAAAGCGGCGATATCATTGAAATAATTTTTCAGGAATGCATCCATGTCGATGGGCAGGAGTGTCCCGTCGAGATCGAAGAACACGGCTTTATAGCTGCGTTTGGGCATTGTGGGCAATCCTTTCTCAAAGGTGCTCGAAAGTAATCAGGTGCTAGTATAGGTGACGCTGGAAGGAGCGTACGACGAACCTATGAAATTACTACTTCACGCCTGTTGCGGGCCCTGCTCTTTGGAACCGGTTCGGATACTGGCTGAAGCGGGCCATGAGATAACCATCGCCTACCTCAATTCCAATATTGCGCCCGCATCCGAATACGAGCATCGACTTAAAACGTTGCTGGAGTGGGCAAAAAGCCAAAACATCCCCGTGATAGAAGGGCCCTACGAACCCGCAACCTGGCAAAACGCCATCAAACAAAACTGGGACGGCACGCAAGAGAATCGTGCCGACCGCTGCCGCGCCTGCTACCGTATTCGGCTGGAAGAGCTTGCGCGCTACGCATATGAGCATGGATTCGAAGGTATTGGCACCACCCTCACCGTAAGCCCCTACCAATATACAGACATCATCAACGAAGAACTTGAGCGCGCTGCTGCACCTTACGAGGGATTGTCGGCGGTATTCCAAGACTTCCGCGAATTTTATCCACAAGCAACCATACGCAGCCGCAAACTGGGCATGTATCGCCAGAATTATTGCGGTTGCGCTTATTCCGATGCCGAAGCTGCAGCTGAACGTGCCGAGCGCAAAGCCGCACGAAAAGCAGCCAAGGCAAAAGAGAAACGAGAGAAATTAATGAACATGCGTACCGACGATTTCGACTACGACCTGCCCGAAGAGCTTATTGCCCAGGAACCCGCCGCCGAGCGCGATGGCTGCCGCATGCTGGTTATGAAACGCCAGAACGGCGCTCTTCACGATGAGATCTTCCGCGACATCATCAACCATTTGAAGCCAGGCGACCTGATCGTAGCCAACGAAACCCGCGTCATGCCCGCTCGCCTCTTGGGAACCAAGCGCAACACCGGCGGCCAGGCAGAGGTGTTCTTGCTGCGTGAGCGTTTCGACGTTGAGCCCAAACACGACTCTTCGGCCATCTGGGAAGTGTTGGTGCGCCCCGGCAAGCGCCTTAAGCCCGGTACGGGTGCCATGGTCGATTTCTCCGACAAGGAAGGTACGGTAGTACTTTCCGCCGAGATCATCGACTGGGTTGAAAACGCCGAAAAGGGTGAACGATTGGCACGCCTCACCACCACCCTGCCCTCGCTCGACGAAGCGTTGCACCGTGCTGGCCATACGCCCCTGCCACCCTACATCAAAAATTACGCGGGCGATGAAGAGCTGTATCAGACAGTATTCTCACGAGAAGAGCGCAGCGCCGCCGCACCCACAGCAGGTCTCCATTTCACGCCCGAGCTCATCGAGCGCATCAAGGCGAAGGGCATCGATTGGGAAACTGTGCATCTGGAGGTTGGCCTGGACACCTTCCGCATCGTTGACGAGGAGTTCCCGAAAGATCACCAGATTCACACCGAGCGCTATACCGTTCCCGAAAAAACCGTTGAGGCCATCAAGCGCACCAAGGCCAACGGCGGTCGCGTAATCGCCATCGGTACCACCAGCGTTCGCAGCTTGGAGTCGGCATGGGACGCCGAAGCGGGCGAAGTCCTACCGCGCGACAGAGAGGCAACCAGCCTCTTCATCCTTCCTGGTTACGAGTTCCATGTGGTTGACGCAATGGTAACCAACTTCCATGTGCCCCGCTCAACGCTGATGATGCTCGTAAGCGCATTCTCGAACCGCGATAACATCATGAAGGCCTACCGCCACGCCATTAAGCACAAGTACCGCATGCTTTCCTTCGGCGACGCAATGTTCATTGAATAGCATTGAGGCCCCATCGTTTCTCTAAGCGATGGGGCCTATTAACAACAAGGCATCGAACACGGTTCGCCTTCGCATCAAGTGCCGACACGCCTGGTGCCACTCCGCCAAACGCCCTTGCAGCCCACGCCAAAGGCTCTCGCAAGGCACACGTATCCACTGCGAAAGGAGGCCGTTCGCAAAACGGACCCAAACAATGGAAGATATGAAAATAGCCGTTCTCATAGATGCCGAGAACATCTCAAGCAAATACGCAAGCATCATCCTTCAGGAAGCGTCCAGCATGGGCAACCTGATATACAAGCGCATTTACGGCAATTGGACCACGCCCGCGCTCAACACCTGGAAAAAAGAACTGCTCGACAACGCCATTCAGCCGATCCAGCAGTACAGCAATACCGTAGGCAAGAATTCGTCAGATTCCGCCCTCATCATCGATGCGATGGACCTTCTGTATCAAAAGCGACTCGACGCCTTCTGCATTGTTTCATCCGACAGCGACTTCACGCGCCTTGCCTCACGCCTGCGCGAATCGGAGATGTTCGTGTTGGGTATGGGAGAGCAGAAAACGCCACGCGCCTTCATTAGTGCTTGTAACAAGTTTGTCTACCTTGACCTTCTGCACAAGGCGAGCGCCAACGCCGCAAAGGGCAAAAAGGCGAAAAACAGCAAAAAGAAACAGGGCGACCAGACTTCCCCTAAGCCCTCAAAGAGTACAACCGAGGCAACGCCCTCGAAAGTCGAGGAATCCACCAAAACCCAACATCACAACAACGAAGAAAAGACCTCGCAGCACCAGCCTCAAATTGATCAGAAAATCACAGTCAAGCAAGAACGCGATACCCGTGGTGAGTACGACCTCGCCGACGAGGATTCCAACGGACTTGATATCATCACCGTAGAAATCGCTCTGCGCGAAATCGCCGAAGAGTTCAGCGGCGATGATGGCTGGATCCTTTCCTCAAGCTTGGGAGCACGTCTTGCCAGACGCCTGCCCGACTTCGACACACGCAACTTCGGCTTTAAGAAGTTTGTGCCCTTCATCGAATCGCTCAGTTTCTTCGAAAGCAAAAGTGTAAGGGAGTCGGAGAATTCAGGCGTGAAGACCGTCTATTTCCGCCTGATAGAGGAATAGGGCTACCGCGTTGCCTCGTCGGCTACGCGAACCGCATATTCCAAGGCAGCCACCGCTGGCTCCACCGAATCCAATTCAATACCGCCATAACTCACCAAAAAACGCCGCACGGGACCCCGCTCCGCTGCGGCACTTTTGCTATAGAACAAGGATAACGGCACAATGCGCACCCCCCTGCCCTGAGCGGCATCAACAAATTCCCGTTCCCAGCGGCTCTCCGCGGCAGGACTGGCGAGTTGGTGGCAGTCGTTAGCGTTTTCAGCGGCATCATCATCGAACCGGTAACGCATGGCGTGTCCCTGCAGGGCGGAATTGCGCACCTCGGGTGTTTTGATGTCGGTGGATATGCCCATGACGAAATGGATGCCAGCATCCTGTTCTTCAATGCTGACTCTTTCCGAAAAGGAACTGGCTTGAAAAGCGGAGACCAAAGCATCACGCACCGAACGATAGTAGGTGCGCAACCTGTTCACGTGGCGTTCGTAGTCGCCGCTTTCGATAAAACGTGCCAGGGCCAGTTGATCGATAGCGCTGACGGTGCAGGAGTAAAATCCCAGTTCGCGCCTGAAACGGTCCGCCAATGCGGGCGGCAAAACCAAGTAGCCGATACGAAACGCCGGCCCCAGGCTTTTCGTAAAGGTGTTGGCGTAAATCACCTTCCCCGTTGCATCAATGCTTTGAAGCGAGGGGATGGGACGTCCCGTAAGGCGAAACTCGCAATCGTAGTCATCTTCAACAAGGTACCGATTGCCTTTAGCGGAAGCCCAACCCAAAAGCTCGTAGCGTCGACCGATCGAAGTCACAATGCCCGTAGGAAACTGATGCGACGGCATCAGGTGCAAGACATCGGCGCCCGACTCGGCAACAAACGCCATATCGATACCGTTTTCATCCAGGGAAATATGCGAAAGCTCAACATTATTCGCCTCATAGATTCGAGAGAGTCGCAAATACCCTGGATCTTCAACGCCATAATGGAGATTACGCCCCAGCAACTGAACGAGCCAGTTGTAGAGCACCTGTGAACCAGCCCCCACCACAATGCATTCGGGATCAACCTCCATGCCTCGGAACCCGCGAAGATGATCGGCGATAGCCTTGCGCAAACGAAAGGCACCAGCGAACCCCATTTCGCCCACGAGCATACGTTCCGATTCGCGCGTCAGGGCATCTCTCAACGATTTTGCCCATGCTGCATAGGGGAACATGCCCAAGGGTACCGACGAACCCGTGAAATCAGCGAACGCAGCTTCACCATTGAAGCTATTTCCGCCAGAAGCGCTTGCTAGTGTTGCAGATTGCCCGCCTGCATCGATGCGATCCTCATGGGGTTGACCCGCCGCTGCCAACGAAGCATAGGCCTGTGCCAACCCCTCTTCGGGAAGTAGATTCCCATCAGCCGAATGCGCCGCTTCCGCCGAGGATGACCTGATACCGGAAAACGACGGCTTGCGACCAGGAACAACGCCAGAAGGGTTCAAATCGCATGCGAAATAGCCCCTTCGAGGTTCGGCCCTCAAATACCCTTCCGCGATCAACTGCGAATACGCACCTTCCACAGTAATCAGGCTCACGCCCAAATGACGCGCAAAGCTGCGCTTGGAGGGGAGCTTTTCCCCTGGCGCAATGACACCAGTCTCGATATCGGCACGAATGCAGCGATACAGATATTCATACAGGCTCAATTCGCCCTTATTTGAAAACGAATAGGTAAGCATGCAAAGCTCTTTCCCGTTCCAACATCGATGCTGATCTTATCTCATCTGGTTATAATCTGGTCATATCATTATTGCCAGTATTGGATATACCAGCAATACCACAACGCCTCTACCCTTTCATTCGTTATCAAATGCGACTCAAACATGTGAACAAAACACGTCCGCATTAAACGACTCAAGGAGAACGAACATGGCAGAAGCAAATACCCTCGAAGAACAGGTTAAACTGAACCGTCAGCTGGCGCAGATGCTCAAGGGCGGCGTAATCATGGACGTAACCACGCCCGAACAGGCACGAATCGCCGAAGAGGCAGGCGCCTGCGCAGTTATGGCGCTTGAGCGCATCCCTGCCGACATCCGCGCAGCTGGTGGCGTCTCCCGCATGAGCGACCCCAAGATGATCAAGGGCATCCAGGAAGCCGTTTCCATCCCCGTTATGGCTAAATGCCGCATCGGTCATTTCGTCGAAGCTCAGCTGCTTGAAGCTATCGAAATTGACTACATCGACGAATCCGAGGTACTCTCGCCTGCCGATGACACCTATCATATCGACAAGACCAAGTTCTCGGTTCCCTTCGTATGCGGCGCACGCGACTTGGGTGAAGCTCTTCGCCGCATTGCCGAAGGCGCAACTATGATCCGCACCAAGGGCGAGCCTGGCACGGGCGACGTCATTCAGGCAGTTCGCCATATGCGCAAGATGAACCAGCAGATTCGCCACGTGGTTTCGCTTCGCGAAGACGAGCTCTTCGAAGAGGCAAAGCAACTTGCCGTTCCCGTGGAATTGGTTAAGTACGTACATGAAAATGGCAAGCTACCCGTTGTCAACTTTGCCGCTGGTGGCGTAGCAACTCCTGCTGATGCTGCCCTTATGATGCAGCTCGGTGCCGAGGGAGTATTCGTTGGCTCCGGTATCTTCAAGTCGGGCAACCCGGCAAAGCGCGCACAGGCCATTGTTAAGGCGGTAACCAATTACACCGATGCCAAGCTCATCGCAGAGCTCTCCGAAGACCTTGGCGAAGCCATGGTGGGCATCAACGCCGACGAGATCGAGCTGATCATGGAAGAGCGCGGTCGCTAATGGCTGTTGCTATCCTGGCTCTTCAAGGAGCCTTCATCGAGCACAAGAAAAAGCTTGAGGCGCTTGGAGCAGACTGTTTCGAAATCCGTCAGGCATCCGACTTGGAGCGCCCTTTCGACCGCTTGGTGCTTCCTGGCGGCGAGAGCACCACGCAGGCAAAGCTTCTGCATGAGCTTGGACTAATGGGCCCTCTGCGCAAACGCATCGAAGAAGGCATGCCAGTGCTGGCCACCTGCGCCGGGCTTATTCTTTTGGCTGAAACGGTAGACGGAACGGGTGACTTGGATAACTTAAATCCCGCCGCCGCCAAAAACCGCCTACAGGTTAAGGGGCTTGGCACCATGCCTATCACCGTGCGCCGCAACGCATACGGTCGCCAGCTGGGCAGCTTTCATGCCTATGGGTCATTTGGCGAAATGGACAACGTCCCTATGACGTTCATTCGCGCTCCGTTCATCACGGAAGCACGTAAGGGATGCAACGTCTTGGCAACCTGCGAAGGGAACATCGTAGCCGTGCAGTACGGCAAGCAGCTGGGTATGGCGTTCCATCCCGAACTCGATGACGACAACCGCATCCACGAGATGTTCCTCTCTTTGTAGCCTCAAAGTTCAACGCAGTTCCACAAACGCAAAAGCCTCCCGCTTCGAGCGATTA
>FR884613.1:37474-58837 GCA_000436075.1 Eggerthella sp. CAG:209
AAAGCTCAAAGCGGGAGGCTTTGTTATTACCTGATAATTGCAAGGATCAGCTAGGCTTGCGCTTTTCAGCTTCGCGCATCACCTTGTCAATATCCTTTACCATTTCTTCGGCACAAGGGCACCGATCGGGATTGTGGGCACTGCACCCACCGCACTCGTCACATGCAATATGCCGACCTTGCTTATGGGCGCGCACCCAGCTGGCAATAATTGCGCCGACAATAGCAATCAGGACAACAAGCACTACGAATGTTCCAAGGTTCATACCTCAAACTCCTTTCAAGGCTGCATCGCAAACTTATCAGCACAATCAGGAAGCCGCAGATCCGCCCAAACGAGCAGACCTGCGGCAGATAAAGTACCTTCGTTACGGTCTATGCCTCATCAACCGCACGAACGGCAGCTTTGCCTTGCCACTTGTTCGGACGGAACAGCAGCCACAGGAAGGCGATGAATGTCGCAATCGCAAGAACGGTGAATACGTTGAAGGAAACCTCACCGACAGCCAAGCCAGCAAACTGGTAAATCCAGAGAGATACAACCCATGCGATTCCGCACTGATAGCCGATTGCCGCGAAGAACCACTTGGTGTTGTTCATCTCGCGCTTGATGGCGCCCATTGCCGCGAAGCACGGAGCGCACAGCAGGTTGAATGCCAGGAAGGCATAGCCCGACGCATAGGTGAAGGCTGCCTGAACGTTTGCATACCAACCGGCATCGCCGTCGTACAGAATGCCAAAGGTAGATACAACGTTTTCCTTCGCGATAAGGCCCGTGATGGTGGCAGATGCTGCCTGCCAATCGCCGAAGCCCTGAGGTGCAAAGATCCAGCAGATTGCACCACCGATGATAGCCAGGATCGAATCGTTCTGATCCTCAACCGCCTGGAACACGCCATCTACGAAGCCATAGGAAGAAATGAACCAGATCAGGATACATGCAACCAAGATGATGGTGCCGGCCTTCTTGATGAACGACCATGCACGCTCCCACATGCTACGCAACACCGCGCCAATGGTTGGCAGATGGTATGCAGGAAGCTCCATAACGAATGGGGCGGGATCGCCTGCGAAGAAGCGAGTCTTCTTCAGGATGACGCCAGAGCAGAGAATGGCGATGATGCCCATGAAGTACGTGCTGGGAGCAACCCACCACTCGCCACCGAACACAGCACCCGCAAACAAAGCGATAATCGGGAGCTTTGCACCGCAAGGGATGAACGTCGTGGTCATAACGGTCATGCGGCGATCGTTCTGGTTTTCAATGGTTCGGGAAGACATGATGCCAGGCACGCCGCAGCCGGTACCGATAAGAATCGGCACAAACGACTTGCCGGAAAGGCCAAAGCGACGGAACACGCGGTCAAGGATGAATGCAATACGGGCCATATAGCCGCAAGACTCGAGGAAGGCGAGCAGCAAGAACAGTACCAGCATCTGGGGAACGAAGCCGAGCACCGCACCAACGCCAGCAACAATACCATCGAGGATCAGTGCCTTCAGCCAATCGGCGCAGCCGATAGAATCCAAGCCCTGCTCAACAAGGACGGGAATGCCGGGAACCCACATACCGTATTCCGTGGGATCGGGTTCGGAGCCTTCAACCTCTTCTGCGTACGTATCGGCGTCTACCTCCTGGGTTTCACCGTCTTCGTCAACATAGGTTGCGATGATGCCTGCGTCAGCGGCTTCGTCGGCAAAGTCTTCAGATTCGGGATCAAGGCCTTCCTCGATCGCTGCTGCCTCAAATGCGGCAATGGCATTCTGGTCGCCCTGATAGGGAGCCAGAACATCAAGTGCTTCCTGGTAGGCATCTACATCTACTTCAACCGTTTCGTTTTCGCCCGTTTCGTCGTCATACGACTCATAGGTTGCCGTCAGGCCAGCGGCTTCAGCATCTTCGATGAATGTCTCGGAAGCAGGATCGAGATCCTCTTCTTCAGCTGCGGCTTCAAAGGCGTCAACGCTTTCCTGCGCACCCTCGAACTCCTCAGTTACCTCATCGAACTGCTCTTGACCAGAACCGAGATACCAGCCATCGCCGAATACGCCATCGTTTGCCCAGTCGGTAGCAATGCTGCCAACGGTAGAAACGGAGATGTAGTACACAAGGAACATAACCACAACGAAGATCGGCAATGCCAGAATGCGGTTGGTAACCACACGGTCGATCTTGTCGGACGTGGTCAGCTGGCTTGCCATATTCTTGCTGCGGCAGTGGTCGATAATGGTGGAGATGTAGGAATAGCGATCATTGATGATGACGCTTTCGGTGTCATCATCGCTTTCTTTTTCCACCTTAGCAATCACATCGCTCACATCGGGAGCTCCCTCGAGAGCAGCGGCAATCTTGCTGTCTTTTTCAAGAAGCTTGATTGCGTAGAAGCGCTTGAGGCTGGCGGGGACGCTGGAAGGAAGACGGCCCTCGATGGTCGAGATAGCCTCTTCTGCTACAGCGGAGAACGTAATTGGGGTAGGCACAGCTGCAGAGCCAATGGTCTTAAGGCAGTTCACCACCTCGTCGATGCCTTCGTTCTTCAATGCAGAGATTTCAACCACATTGCAGCCGAGCTCTTTTGCCAGCTGTTCTGCATGGATTTCGTCACCGCGCTTACGAACGACGTCCATCATATTAACGGCAACGACAACCGGCACACCCATCTCAAGAAGCTGCGTAGTGAGGTACAGATTGCGCTCAAGATTGCTGCCGTCAACGATGTTCAGGATGGCATCGGGCTTTTCCTGAATAAGGAAATTTCGTGCGACAACTTCTTCCAGGGTATAGGGGGACAAGGAGTAAATACCTGGAAGGTCGGTAATCTCGATAGACTTGTCAGCCTTAAGCTTACCTCCCTTTTTCTCAACGGTAACGCCTGGCCAGTTGCCAACATACTGATTGGAGCCAGTCAGCGCGTTGAACAGGGTGGTTTTACCGCTGTTCGGGTTGCCTGCTAGTGCAACTCTCATTCATTCCTCCATTCGGTGTTAGATTAGGCTAACTACAGGATCAAAAAAAGATCGCATTGCGATCGTGCGAGCGTACTATGCCTATCAGAGGATGCTCATGCTCAACCCTTTGATGGGCATAAATGCGCTTATTCGACTTCGACCATCTGTGCGTCTTCTTTTCTCACAGAAAGCTCGTAGCCGCGAACGGTAACTTCAACCGGATCGCCCAAAGGCGCAACCTTGCGAATGTAAACCGAACAACCTTTGGTGATGCCCATGTCCATGATGCGACGCTTTACTGCACCTTCGCCATTGAGCTTCACAACGGTGACCGTTTCACCGTTCTTAACTTCTCGAAGAGTTTTCACTATGCCTCCCCTCTTCATCTTTTCGCTTAGCAAGAAATAGCAAACCGCTACACCGTAATGTGCTTTGCGAGCTCGGAAGAAAGCGCAACGCGAGAACCCTTCACATTCACGATGAGGTTGCCGCCAATACGCGACACAACAACGATCTGCTCGCCAGGAACAAAGCCCAGATTCTCAAGGTGACGATGGATGTCACCCGCGCCATCATGAAGCTGCCTTACGTGGTAAATGCCATTGTTCCTAACTTCAGACAAAACCATGATGCTTCCTTTCACATGCCCCGCGGGGCGGTTTGCGGCTCTAGTAATCCAGAGCTAACTAACAGACTGATGTTAACCCCGTCATACTCTATCGTCAATGTTTACCAAAGGTTATTTTTTTGAATGCTTGTAGGGTTTTTCGAACAGCCTGGTGGATGGAGCTATTTCACGCAATTTAATTATTTATCCAATGGCAAAAAGCATCTTGCGACCAGACATACCGCCGCTCTCGCATATTGCATGCAGATGCAGCGAGAACAGGCATAGATGGAAGCAAGATGCTTAAAGTGCAGTAACCGAGAAGTTGGGCCTATTAGTAATCTCCAACAGGCTATTGGGGAGCCGAGATGCCCAAGGCATTGGGGTCCAGACCGCTGCGTTCAAATAAAGCATCAAGCTCCTGTTGGCTGACGCTGCTTTCATCAAGATCGACCCCGAATGCGCGAGCTACCGCGTACGCTTGCCCCCGACGCAATGCCGCGATAGAAGAATCCCCTGCTTCGCTAGAATAGCGAGACGAAAGGAGCAGCGAGCGAGATACGTACTCCATAAGCTGGGGGTCAGGCTGCGAGAGCCGCAGCATTGCCGCCATTGATTCTGGCGCCATGCACAAAAGAAGGCCACCGTCCATCTCCGTTGCATCGGAAATTGCCGCATCGAGCATATCGGCCGCTACGCGGGGGTCGTTTTCACCTCGCGCACGAAGCAAGCTTTCCTTCATGGCGGCAGCAAGCTGCATGAACATGCGCATCAGATAATCTTGGGTTAGCACATTATCCCCTCTCTGGGTACCGTATTCCCAAATGCTCGTAAGCACGCTCCGTTGCCTGACGGCCTTTCGGTGTGCGAATGAGCAAGCCTTGTTGAAGCAAATACGGTTCGTACACATCTTCAAGCGTATCGGGCTCTTCCGAAAGCGCCGAAGCTAGCGTCGAAAGCCCCACAGGCCTGCCCGAGAATTGAACGCAGAGAAGTTCCAGTATCCTGTTGTCCACCGGGTCGAGACCCAAAGAATCCACCTCGAAAAACGCCAACGCCTGAGCCGCACAGTCTTCATCAATAGGTGAAATGCCCTTCACCTGAGCCCAATCGCGTACGCGCTTAAGGAGGCGATTGGCCAAACGGGGGGTTCCACGGCTACGGCGGGCAATCTCCAGGGCGCCTTCCTCGAGAATATCCACTCCCAGAATGAGCGCCGAGCGTCGGACAATAAGGGCCAGCTCTTCCGGCGCATAGTAATTCAGACGGAACGCTATACCAAAGCGATCACGCAGAGGACCTGTTAGCAAACCGGTTCGCGTAGTGGCTCCAATGAGGGTAAACTTCGGCAAATCGAGCCTGATTGAGCGGGCTGCAGGCCCCTTGCCAACAACGATATCAAGCGCAAAATCTTCCAGTGCTGGATACAGCACTTCCTCGACCATGCGATTCAGGCGGTGAATCTCGTCGATAAAAAGAACGTCGCCCTCTTCAAGATTGGTGAGGATAGCGGCTAAATCTCCCGTACGCTCAATTGCGGGACCGCTTGTTGTTTTGATATGCACGCCAAGCTCATTGGCAACAACGGTAGCCAATGTGGTTTTTCCCAAGCCAGGAGGGCCCGAAAACAGAATATGATCAACCACATCCTTGCGGGCCCGTGCCGCCTCGATGAGGATAGAAAGGCTATCCTTCACTTTCTTTTGTCCCAAATACTCGTCAAGGCACGTTGGCCTCAGGCTACGATCAAGGACTAGGTCGTCTTCGATAAGGGAAACCGAACAAGCGCGCGAGGCGGCATCGCCATCGCGAGATGAACCAGTATCCTTTAAAGCCTCCAAAGGCGCTTCGAACAGCGCGCTTTCTATTTCAAACTCGTCAGACAAAGATGAGTCCACCTTTTATCGATTATTTTCCTAAACGCTTTAAGGCGTATTGCAATAGTATCGTTTCGTTTGCTTCCTCGGGAGCCCCCTTGAGTGCAAGATCGGTTTCTTCCGAAGTAAAACCCATGGAAAGAAGCGCTTCCACTGTACCCTTACGTGCATTTGCCGCTTGCGTTGAAATGCCGGGCAGAGCAATCTGAGCCTCGGAACCGAACGATTCTTTCAATTCGAGCGCAATGCGCGATGCCATTTTCTTTCCCACACCGGGAATTTGCTGGATAGCCCCCACGTCTTGCGACACAATAGCGGACACCAACGCCTCTGGCTCGTAGGTAGAAAGGGCAGAAAGCGCAACCTTTGGCCCAACGCTTGAAACTGAAGTGAGCTTTGCGAACAGCTTTTCTTCGTCATGGTTCAAAAAGCCGTATAGCACCAACGCATCGTCACGAACTTGCAAGCGCGTTAGAACCTTGACCTCTTCGCCAACATGCCCCAATCGGGAAAGGCTCTTCCCCGACATGGAAACACGGTACCCGATGCCACCCACTTCTATCACGACAGAATCAACGAACAGTGCCGCAATCGTTCCTCGCAAAAACGAAATCACCGCACAGCCCCCCTTTCCCAGGAAACCGAATTAGTGGTGTAGCAAATAGCAGCCGCCAAGGCATCGGCAGCATGATCGGGCGAAGGGATTTTTTCCAAGCCCAGCAACTGCTGAACCATATATTGGACTTGCCCCTTATCGGCAGACCCCGCCCCTACAACAGCCAACTTGATTTGGCTGGGCGAATACTCGGCAAGCGCCATGGACGCCTGACCGCAAGCGGTTAAAGCAGCACCACGAGCCTGACCCGTGGCAAAAGCACTTTGGGCATTCGAGCCAAACCACACCGTTTCGACAGCAACGCATTCTGGCTTGTAACGTAAAACCACTGCGGAAATCTGCGTATAGATTTTCGCCAAACGCTCATGCAAGGGCATCGCGGATTGGGTTGCCACGCAGCCGTACGCTACGCAGAAAAGCGATGCTCCTTTTTGATGAACTACCCCCCAGCCTGTATGCGCCAGACCTGGATCGATTCCCATTATGATGCGAGTTGCCGCCATGCCATCCTCTCAAACAAACATTTGTTCGTATAATAGCATAAAAGAAACGGGGGCATACGGCCCCCGTTCTATTCCGCCACATATTACTATTCCTACAGCCCTATGGCTTTAAAATACTCAAGCCATTTGTCAAAAGATTCGTCGCTGATAGCATGCTCCATCTGGCATGCTTCCTCTTCGGCAACCTCGAGACTAAGGCCAACTTTTTCGTGCAGGAAACGGGTGAGCATTTCATGGCGCTCCAATACCGATTTACCGTAGTTATACCCGTCTGCGGTGAGGGTGATATCGCCATAATAAGGCTGATCAAGCATGCCCGAGGCCTTCAGGCTGGCAACAGCCTTCGAAACCGACGCCTTCGAAACGCCAAGCTTTGTGGCAACATCTACCGAACGCACAGACTGCGTATCGGAACCGCCCAGCATAACGATGGCCTCAAGATAATCCTCGTGAGACATGGAGACTTTTTCCATACTATCCCTCCCCAGCAGAAGCTGACGTTGATGGTAAATGAAATGATTCGATCCCTTTTGAACAGAACGATCCCGCAATCCGTCTAAAGGGACCACGCGTCTTTCGATGAAATGCGCGTTTCAAATACAGCACGTACTAGTAGCTACATAGTATACTTATGAGACTAATATTACCCCACACGAAAGATGGATTCATGGCTACCAATCGCTATATCGACACGCGCGGACGGTGTGCGGCTCCGGTCACTTTTACCGAAGCTGTGGTTAAGGGACTTGCCGAAGGCGGCGGACTCTTCGTCCCCGAAACGCTCCCCAAGCTGAGCCTGGAAAGCATCCTTTCATTGGCAGAAATTCCCTATGCCAAGCGTGCAGCCTTTATCTATCGCTCGTTTGGCATCGACTTACCTGACGCCAAGATCGATGAGCTGATGGACGCAACGTACGGCGACCGATTCGATGATGAGGCAATATGCCCTATTACGTCGCTCGACGAAAACACCCATGTTCTCGAGCTATGGCATGGTCCCACCAGCGCCTTTAAGGACATGGCGCTTCAGTGCTTACCCCATTTCTTTAGTGCAAGCGCATCCCAGCTGCGCGAGCAGGGAAAACTGGAAAACACCTTCCTTATCCTGGTCGCCACTTCGGGCGACACCGGCAAAGCAGCTCTCGAAGGGTTCCGCGACAAGGAAGGCGTCCAGATTGCGGTAATGTACCCCGACGGCGGCGTTAGCGACATCCAGTACAAGCAAATGGCAACCCAGGCAGGCTCCAATGTTATGGTCTGGGCAGTAAAGGGCAATTTCGATGACTGCCAAACGGGAGCCAAGAACGTTTTCGGAGACGAAGCATTTGCCGAAAAGCTGATGGCCTCCAACCAGGTTGCCCTCTCTAGCGCCAACTCCATCAACTGGGGCCGCCTGCTTCCTCAGGTGGTTTACTACGTTTCCAGCTACGCTGAACTGGTTGCCCAAGGCAAGCTCGAAGCTGGCAAGCCGCTTGATGTCTGCGTTCCTACCGGCAATTTCGGCAACATCCTTGCTGCATGGTACGCAAAACAGATCGGCACACCTTTGGGTACCCTGTTCTGCGCAAGCAATGAAAATCGCGTTCTTACCGATTTCATCAATACCGGCAGCTACGATATTTCCAATCGTGAATTCGTCCTGACCCCATCCCCTTCGATGGATATCTTGGTTTCGTCAAACGTTGAGCGTCAGCTCTTCGAGCTCACGGGGCGCAACGCCGAAGCCATTGCAACATGGATGGAAGAGCTCAAGGCAAACAAATCTTTCACGGTCGACGCTGAAACCCTCTCCAAGCTTCAGGCGGATTTCAAGTCGGATTCCGTCGATAGCGAAACATGCCTCAACACCATCAAAGAGGTGCTCGATAAGCACAACTATCTTATCGACCCCCACACCGCTGTTGCCTACAAGGTCGCAGAACGACTGCATGGCGAAAACCCCGTGCTTATTGCCTCTACCGCGCACTGGGCAAAATTCGGTGAAAATGTATACCGCGCACTGCATAGCATAGCGCCTGGCCAGCCTTTGCCTGAATCTGTGGCTGAGCTTAGCGGATGCGCCCTGAACGATCTTATTGCTAGCGAGGCGAACAGCCATAACATTCCCAAGGGCCTCGCAGAGCTCGACTCGCTGCCTATTCGATTTAAAGATGTCATCGAAGGAAACACCTCTGCGATCGAAGAAGCCGTACTCGATTTCCTGAAATAGACGAACACGTCAACCAGAACAAAAGCCCCTGCCCCACCGTAAGAGCCGCCTCCTGAACCCGGATGAATCCAGGTTCAGGAGGCATAGCTCAGCGGAAGAGACGGGGCTTTCTCTATCTCGTTTCTATCATTACGGTTGGGACCGTTTCCCCATTCTTGGAATAAGGGCTTTTGGCAAAGGAGATATTCACTATTACCTCCACCCCTTTCTCGAGACCCACGAGAGACGCCTTTGCGTTGCCCCCTAAACCCTCCTCGCATTCAGTGGGCTCGATTCCACTAATTTCGCTTGACAACGACTTCGATCCGTTTTCGCAATTCCGCAATTCGGAAGCACCTTCCTCCCCTCTCGGGGGCTTAGAGTCCAACGCGGGCCTGCGCTCCGTATCATATGCCAAAGTCGTAAACCGTCCATTTCGACGCAGGGAAGCCCCCTCTGGCTTCGCCTCAACGTGCACAAAAGAATGGAGGCAGTTATAGCAAGTGTCCATATCGGAAAAACAGCGGGCACCGCAGACGGGGCACGTCTTCACTTCTAGTCTCTGGGATGCCCGAACTCCCTTAGAGCCACTTTCTAGCTCATTGCTGCATGCGTTCCTATTTGCCAACGGGATCTGCGAGACCTCTCCTTCATTTAAATAGCCCTTCTCCTGCGGCAACTCACCAAAACTCATTTTCTGACGCATAGCTCAATCTCATCTCCTTTTTCAAACCAGCCAACAACCCGATCCTCATCCGAGGACTCGCTCAAATCTTTCTCTAACGCCCTTCGCTCTAAAACCGCATAGGCACCAGGATGTTTTTTCAATCGCCAGGGCGGCACATTCTTGTACGATTCCAGCACCCTTCCCTCTCTTCCAACAAACGCAACGTCAATCGCGTATCCCATGCCAAACGTGTGAACAGAATGACAAGGGGCAATCAAGAGAATCTCGTCGCTCGATCGACGAGAGAACAAACCCATCAACCTATCCCTAAACTTCGCCGCAAAGCAAAGCCGCTGCGCTCCTTTACCATCAACCATTCGCGCTCCTCGCATTCACAACCACAGAAGTACCTGCTCCTACCGTTTCGTAGCTAACCATCAACCAGCGATACTCTCCTTCTTCTTTAATAAAAGTCGAAATAGCTTCTTGTCCGCTCGGAACAGCCCGCCACCCCTTTTCCTCCAGCAGGGACTCAATTTCGCCAGCCGTAGAAATTCTGTCCCCCGAAAGCACGCAACCAGCAATCACCCCATCATCGGAAAGGGAATGCCAATCGCCCCATTCACCAAGAACCTCAGCGTTAAAAGAATCTGGCGCATCCTGGTCAAACCTAGCCAGCACCTTATCGGGATCAAGGCTCAAAATACCCTCGCCGGGATTGATGGCGTCCGCAAGAACAACAGTTGAACCGGTAGACCACCCGATCGAGGTACCACCGAAACCGGACCCCAACCACGCAAACAGCCAACCACTCACAACAGCAACAAAAACACCTATGGCAATCAAGGCGATGGCGTAGAGGGCACGCGGATAGAATGCTTTTCGCATAAAAGGACAGGGCTTCGTCATCACATCAAAACACCAGCCCAGGTTTGTAGGCGGAAACCGATATCTGCTCTCCATGGCTAAGCGGAGGAAAGCTGAACCCAAAAACACCCGAAAGCCGTCCCTTTCCGAAAAGCGTGGGTTCGAAATACATTTGGGCAGAAAAGGTCACCATACCCCCTTCAACGCCTGACGACGAAACTTGAAAACGCAAATTATCGCGAGAAAGCGACTCTTCCAGTTGGCTTTGAATCAGCCCACAACTCTCGCCTGTTCCCTGCTCGTAAGCTGGAGAAGCGGCGTAGGTGCATACCGCATTCCTGAACACACGATCAAAGGAGGCGCAATCAGAGAAAAACAGGACAGCGTTTATTGCGACAAAAGCAACAGCAATCATTGCTGGAAAGGCAATAACAAACTCAATCGTCATCTGACCTGGGATCTTACGAAACATCACTCCCATTGCCTCGCCCCTGTCACGCTCGAGGCAATTCCCCTCAAGGAATCGACACCATGCTGCACTGCTTGAGTCAAACCCCCAGTAATCGCCTGAGGCAGAGCCACAGTCACAGGAATCTCAACCACCCCATCGAATAAGACAATGGTGGCAATGGTGAATTCGCCGCCCAAACCGGCAATCGCGTCCATCGCGGCAGACTGAACACAGGAAAGCGCGCCATCGATCCCACCATTCCCCTGCGACATCAACGCCGCTTCCTTTGCAGACAAGAGTCTGGCGGAAAATGCCGAATCATCAGCCTTCAAAACATGCTGAGAATTGACCAAAACAGCCTTTCTTGCAGCAAGATCAACAGGAGCAAAACCGAAACCTTCAACGGTATCCTTCAGCGCACCCGAGGCCCAAGAGCCAAGACCACTAGCCCCCATAAGAGGAATGCCATTCAAAACCGATTCGACGGTTTCCAACAATGCGTCATGCCCTTGCGTATATACGCCAAGAAAACCCGACCACATCCGAAGGGCAATCTTTGCAGCTCCAACCGCCGCCGAACCCTCTCCCGAAAGCCCATCGAGAAACGAGGTGACCACGTTTTTCCCCTCGTCAGATGATTCCTTTACCAACGTTGCAGAAGAGAGAGCGACCCGGGCACCGAGACCCCCAACGCCCTCGGAAGAAACAAGAGACGAAGGAAAACGGGTTTGCGCAGTACCCGTATCGGAGACAAGCGATATCACACCATAATGACCAGGAGGTGTAATGTCGATTCGCTGGCTGCAAGCCTCGACAAAGGCCTTGCCTACCGAATCAAGCAAACCTCCAGCCATATCTTTCGCCTGCTGGTTTAAAGGATCGAGTTCTTCCCTTGCTTTCTGATACTCATCCGCCGCTTTGGCCACCTCGTTGTAGTGATATTCGAAGCCGTTTTGGATCGACGAAGACGCCGCGGCAACCTTTCCCATGCTGCTTGGAACGAATTTGCAATAAGGGCAAGGTGCGTAAGATCCTGCGGCATCCATTTCCTGTATTGAACTCACCCCATTCGAGCCCTGAGCAAGACCCGGGCACCCGCTCCAGGCATGCAAAACCGAAAGCCCCTGCGCGTCGATGGTTTTGGGGTATACCGCTTCGGTGTACAAGATCGTCGATCGCATTTCGTCAGTGTTCTTGGGCAGGCGAGGAAAGAACGCCTCGAAAGATGACTCCGTCTCATGAACATAGCCCCGCCCAACAGTCTCTTGGGCATAAGCATAGAAGCGTTTTCTTAAAGCAGAGTTCGACAACTCATCCACCGATTGCCCGTTCGGAGCCTCGGTCTGATAACGAAGCCGATAGTACGTCTTCGCACGTTCCAAGGAAGCACCGAAGCTCCAGGTATCGACCGAAGAAAAGAATGGGTTATCGGAGCCCGCCATTCCCGCAAGCTTCGCCGCTCGTTCGTACATGCAATATGCATCAGGGCTGATGGAATCATGCTCGTACCCATACTGCTTCCACTCATTTGCCCGCTTCGCCGCTTCTTCGGCTTGCGCAGCAACATCCTCCAGGCTATCCCGCGATTGCTCCACTTCACTCAAAGCCTCATCCGAATCGTAAAAAGAGAGCGAATCCCCTTTTTCCATCTCCCACGAAGAGAGAACAACAATTCCCTGATAATGAGCCCCATCGGATAGCGACGAATTCGCCGAATACACTTCTTGAGCCTTTACTGCGGCGATGAAGGGCAAGGCTTGGGCCAATCGCTCAAGTGACTCGTTTGCGGATTCCGAAAAAGAGTCTCGAGCTTTCTTGGTCTTTTGAGCCATTTCCAAAAACGTTTTAGAAAAACCCGAGGCGGGAGGAACGCAAGCGCAAACAACACTTAAACCGAGACAACCCGCAGTGGTGAGGGATAGCGACAGGAGCACGGCATCGCAAATACCAGCAACGAGATAAAACTCACCAACGGTATTCTCCGCCGCAAGAGCGGCAGCATCAGCAACCTCCTGCACTCTCGACGAACAGCTGTTGATCTCATAAACACGTGCAGCAGTAAAAATGAGCGAGATCGAAATAAGAAGAGCAAGGACCATTCCTACCGTCGAAAACCCCTCTTCGGCCCAAAAAAGAGAGGACGAACGCAGTTGTTTCACCGCTCGCTCCTTTCTGCGGTTGACCCATTCTGAGAAACCCACGCATCGGGATCCAGCCCTTGATCATTTCCAACCACCCAAGCGCTCTTGCTATGTGTCGAAACCGACACTTCCTGAACGAAGTTCCCCTCACCATTCACCAAGCCAAGAGAGCGAGCGCCAAAATCGAAAAATGGCAAAGGCTCGGCCTGGTTCCTGATCGTCACCGTAACGATGTCGCTTTCCTCACCACCGTCGAAACAAACCTCCCATGTACACGCTCCTTCATGAACATGAAAGTTCTTCTGCTGCGGAACCGATCCCAATCTTCTGATCACATACCCCTCATAGGCATCGGGCGAGTCGCCCGATGGGCGTGTGGAGATAAGACGGCAACCCTCCGAAGCGGCAGATTGCATAACCACGCGGTTATAAAGAAGAATCCCAGGCTGAATCAAAAGCATCATCATGAGAAGAATCACCGGTATCAGGAAGGCGCCCTCAACCGTCGACTGACCAGAGAAGAAACCGCAGGAAGAAGAGAGCCTTCCTCGCAAAACACCAGAGACGGACCCCTCCAAACGCAACGTCAGACGGCGGACGTATAAAGCCGAAGAAGAAAAGATCTCCCATACTTTGCCCATTTCGTCCTTCCTTAGTACAGAAAAATGTCAGCCCAGGCCGCAGCTGCAACATTGTTCAAATGATGAGATGCCGACTGAAACGCATGCTCAAGCACCAAACCAGATTCGAGCAGATTCGCTACAGCCCCTAAGCCCACAACCATGGCAAGAAACGCCGCAAACACGATGGCGTATTCGACGCTCGATTGTCCTCTAAATCGTCTCATCAAGCGCTCCCTGCACCCAGACCGGACAAGTCTAGAGCCCGTTGATCCCAGAAGAGATCGCATCCCACAACTCTTGGATTTTGGGACGGAATACCGTAATGGCGATAATTGCTATAACAACCAGAACACCGACCAGAATCGCATATTCTGTGGTCCCCTGGCCTGGGAGCGCCGTACGGCTTCGCCTCGTATCCCAAAGAGCACGCACCAATGAAGCACATGATCGAGCTTCGCCTTTCACGCTGTTCAGTGCATTTTCAATGCGTGTCATCGTCGATATACGCTTATACGCCAATACTTCCCTATTCATGTCTTCCTCCTAAATTCCTTCCATCAAATCAAGCATGATCGGGCCCATCACCAGCATGAGCATGGCGGGCAAGATCAACGTCGCCACAGGGAGCATCATTTTCACCGGCGCCTTCGCCACCCTCTCCTCGAGTTTGCCTTTCCTTATCGCTCGAGCCTCAACAGCAAGTAGGCTGAGGTTTTCCGCCATCGAAGTGCCGAACCGAATGGACCTGATAACGTTTTCGGCGAATCTGTCAAAAAGCAAAGAATCATACGATCGTGCGACCTGGCGTAATCCTTCGCTTCGATCGATAAGGCTATGGGCCCATTGCCTTTGCGCAGAACCCACAACTTCGCTCAGAGAACCTCCAAATGATTCGCAGTAAAGGAGCAAGGCTTTGTCAAACGACATGCCGCTATTCAGGCCAAGCACTATCACTTCGATCATCTGAGAAAACTGCTGCTCAGCAGATAAGGCACGACAACGAACCTCTTCTTTGATCGCCCTCGACAGCCTGCTCCAACCCCATATCGCTCCCACAATTGCCCCAATGACAGCAAGAAGCGACGAAAAACAGGCACCGAGCAAACCGCCCACAAGCAATCCGCCTATCGAGAAGTAAATACGTGCACACGCATAGCCATTCCCTGTTAGCACCCTATTAATTCCAACCTTCTCAAATAAACAGGCTTTTTTTGAGAAGCCGTACGAGCCAGCCTTCAGCAACGACGAAGGCAGATTGTACTCATCGACTGAAAATTGAATTGCCTTCTCTATAAGCCATGAACCAAATCCTCCTGATTCAAGAGAAACAGAAGATGCTTGTAGCACCGAATCGGTCCCTAGGGCTTCTTTAGCTCGTTTTTTCCTCCGGACTTCGCGATGCCTTTCATAGAAAACAAGGCCAACGATCGCGCCGAAACAATAACCGGCACCTATCGAAACCGCAGATAACCAAGCCGCCATCATGCAACCTCAACCCTCAATAACCGTCGGACGATAGAAACCCCCAACACCTGCATCCCAATTGCAGTCATCAACATGACAATGCCAAGGGGACTTTCGAAAAACGGATCAAGAAACCCTGGGGAAAGAAGAGAGAACACCCCCACCAAGGCAAAGGGCATCGCAGTGACAATTTGCGCAGATAGCTTCGCTTGGGCAGTTTGCGTCCTGAGATTTCTTTTCAATTCCAACTCATCGCAGACCGACTGACGAGCCGCCTCCAATATCCGCTGCATACTGCCGCCGGTTTTATGCTGAATCTCCAACGATGTTGCCAGAAATGCCAATTCCGGCTCAGAATTTTCAGTCCGCATGACAGCCAAAGCTTGATGGACCCCACTACCAGTTTCGAGATTTCCCTCAACCTCCGAGAAAAGCTCGCTAAGCGGCCCCCTGGTATGCTCAGCAACCTCGTGGACCGTTTGAGGCAGCGAATAGCCCGTCTGAAAACAAGCTTTCATTGACTGCAGCGCTTCGGGAATTTGCTCCCGCATCTCTTCCCTTCGCTGCTCGTTCCTCTTATTAACCCAGGCATTGAGCATAAGGAAAACGCAAACCACAGAAGCAAGAGCGCCAATGACAGAAAGCGAAATCACGTAAACAAACAAGAATGCAAAACCAGAGGACGCAAGAAGCACCGTCCCCATGGGAACGAGATCGGTGCGATACCCCAACCTACGAACTTCCCCAACCATACCTTTGACGAACAAGTCAAAGGGGGTGAAGCGCAGCGTAACTTTGGACAACCCCTCTAGAAAGGGAATTCCCTCTGCGAAAATTCGACCGATAGGACTTCTTCCTCCAGTTCTGTCAACCGCTCTTTGCGATCGCCACCGATCTAGCCCTCTTTCAAATAACCAGGAAAGCCCCAAGAGCCCAAACGCGAGTGCAAAACAAGAAGCGAGAATTAATAGGATGCTTGACGTTTCCACTTCGCCACCTCTTCCCTCGTCGCTATCTCCAAGAAGGGAAGATCATCAAGCCAGCCAGGATAGGCTAACCATTCATTCTTCCCCGTTACCGCGTCACGCCTGAAATAAGTCTCCACCTGGCAGCTTGATGAATTCTTATCCCAGGCATATCCCGCCAATTCGCATATCCCTCTATCGCCATTGGGGTAACGTGCAATCTGAACCACCAAATCAATCGCATTAGCTATCTGGCTCTCGATTGCCTCAATGGGAAGCTCAGCACCATAGCGAACCATTGTCGTTAAACGCGAAACCGCTTCACTGGGAGAATTCGCATGTAGGGTGGTGAGAGATCCATCGTGCCCGGTGCTCATTGCTTGAAGCATATCCAAGGCCTCCGCGCCCCTACATTCACCAACGACGATACGATCAGGGCGCATGCGCAAGGAGTTTATGACCAGGTCGCGAATCGACACTTCGCCGATCCCTTCAGCATTCTTTTGACGGGCCTCCAAACGCACCACATGAGGATGTTCGTCGAACCTAAGCTCGGCAGAATCCTCGATTGTCACGATTCGTTCGTTTGGAGGTATAAGGGCTGATAGTGCATTCAATAACGTTGTTTTTCCGCTGCCCGTGCCACCAGAAACCGCGATATTGCATCTTCTCCGCACTGCCCATCTCAATAAACAGTCCACTTCATGATCAAAAGAGCCGAGACTCCTCATCTCGTCAAGGGAAAACGCATGTGCTCGAAATTTCCGAATCGTGACAACCGGACCGTCAAGAGCAAGAGGTGGGATTATCGCATTAACACGATGCCCATGGGGAAGCCTCGCATTAACCATCGGGGAGCTTTCGTCAACACGACGCCCGAGAGGTCCAACTATTTTGTCTATCAGATTAAAAACCTGCGCATCGTCCTCATAGCAATCGCGTGATTGATAAAGTCGACCGTTCCTCTCGTAATACAGCGACTTCGATCCATTTACCATGACCTCGGTAATGCTGTCGTCACTAAGCATCTCTTCAAGAGGTCCCAACCCAAACACCTCATCGAGATACCTCCCAACCACTTCTTCGGCTGAGTAACGCCCAGCAAGAAGCCAAGGCTCTCCAGCTATGACCTTTTCACAGGCAAGACTTATTTCACTGCGAGCCTGACGTGGATTACTTGCAATGAGACGAGCTGCGTCAGCAGGAGGAATAATTTGACCCACCTTCTCCCTCAAGCTGGTCAAGAGTGCGTCATCGGCTGAAGCATCTAAGGGGGTTTTCGCCGATGCGCGCTCCATCAGGGTCATGCTGTTCTCCTTTTACGGATTCCAGGGAAAAACGTTCGCTTTTCACTTTCGACAGGAGCCTTTTGCAGCTCTGGGGACCTCAAGCGCTCAGGAACCAGTTGAGGAACAAGCTCCTTCAAACTCTCAATGAATGGATTCTTCGATGAAACAAGCTCAAGGGGAAGGCCCGCCCCAAGCAGTTCGCCCACTTCTCTCCCTCCATCCTTTAACTCTCCAACCTGAATCCCGTGAAGAGCGCACGAAACATCCAGCGAGGTCAATAGCGCATGTTTTGAACAGAGGTTAAGAAGGAATCGGAATGGCTGGACCGCAATGCCGCAACGAGCGCAGAGATCAAGAGCACGCGAACAAGAGCGCACCGACGAGGGCCGCTGATCAAGAATGAATAAAACCTGGTCTGAGGCCTCAGACACCTGGATATGACAGTCAGACCAAAAAGACCCCGTATTAACAACCACAGCATCAAAACGACTCTTCAGAAGGGAAAGAACCTCTGACGTATATGAGACAAACGCCTCTGACTCCTCAAGCTTGTCGGGAATGCCGACAACAGCAGGCAATCCCCCTGCAGGTTTCACTTGATTGATTCGCTCAGGCTGACGAACAAGTTCATCGATTCCTACCACGTCATCGAGCCCAAGCAGGAATCCCGCATCCCCAAACTGGAGGTCCAAATCAACCAAAACCGTTTTCAAGCCCTTTTCCTGGAATAAGACAGCGAGGCAAGCGGCAACGGTGCTTTTACCCACGCCACCATTTCCACTCAGAACCGAAACAACAAAACCAGACTGAGTTGATTTTTCGTTCCTTGAGACGGCAGCACCCAAGATCTTTGCCGAAGCACTTTCAGGCTTCGGTTCAAACGAATTTCCGTACTCGCCCTGCGATACCTCTTCGAAATCCGAAACAGAAGGTTCAGCTGCCCTCAAAGAAGAAAGCTCTTTATCGCTACTCTCAACAGGAGACGATACCTTTTCCCTTACAGCAGAAAAAGCTTGCTCGTTTTTCTGCTCGGAATATCGCTTAACAAACTCCGCCTTACCACGAATTAAGTTAATACCCGCAGCTTGACATCGCCCAACCTCAGAACCGGTTCCGCCAAAAGAGACCAACTCGATACTCCTACTTGGATCATCGCGTTTAAGGGCAGCAGCAAGATTAATCCCCTCCATGTCATCACAAGAAACAACCCACACGTTATCTTTTTGGCCAGCCCCCGATAACGCTCGTCGCGCTTCGTGAGCACTACTATACGTTTCGAGCCATTCCTGAGAATCGATATCCTCATCATTCAGCCCTATCAATTCGGGATATCTCAATGACTCGGTATCGACACAAAGCATTGTTTTCTTGCCCATATTTCTCACCTTTTCCGTTTTTCTCCAAGGAGAATTCCATCTATAAACCGATCACGATAAGATCGACCAAAGCGAGTCCCATCACCTTCCTTCATGCTGGCTAGAATTTGGAGAATCGTCTTGTTTCCCGATTTGGCCCTGCTCGGATAGTTGTCGATCGAATTCTGACGCCGGCAGGACAAAATAGATATCCATCGATTGCGACGCTGTTACAAATTCCTGAGACTGCTCGACCGGAACAGCCAGAGTAACCCAGCTCACTTTTGCTTTTGTTCCGCTCGAATGTTCAACATTGGTTGCCAGGACCATGATTTGCTTTCCGATACACGCTGTTTGCGATCCGGTTGCGTAAACATCGACAACATCACCTGCCGACAAAGCTCCGCCAACTGCTTGAACATCCTCAGCTGGGACCGATAACGCAACGCAGCCCTGAGGGACATCTATCCCCGAACCGCTAGAATCAAACCTTCGTTGAGAGATAGCTTCGCCAGAAATAATCAACGAAGCAGCTTGCACACCCTTAACGTCATCAAAGGATGTCACGCAGCCACTTGGCAAAAGATCGCTCAACCACGTTTTAACCTCAGCGTTGGAAGCATCGACGGTCTCTCCTGGATAAATATCCTTAGTGGCAACGAGAACATCGACCTGTTCCCCTCCATAGCGTTGCATTGCCTCAATCCGAGCTTCATCTGCTTCTCCACGCACTTGAACCGAATAGGCAAATACGCAACCAGCGCAAAGAGCACCACTTATAAGACCAGCTATTAAAGCACCACGTTTCATTTCCCATCCTTTTCCCGATGAGCAAATGTTCTCAGGCGGATCTAACATTGATGAGAAAACCGTGAGAAAGAAAAGCGAAAGCGGCAAAAGACCTAAAACAAAAAAAGCCAGGGGACAAGCCCCTGGCTAAATAACAAAAAGCGAGATTAACTACGGCGCATTCCGCATTGCGAGCAGAAAACGCCTGCCTTGTTGCTTGCGCCACAAGCAGGGCATGACCAAGAAGAGTTCTGATCAAACCCACCTTGTTGCGGTGAAGCCTGAACAACAGGAAGCGGGTTGGTTTTCGAAAAATCTGCAGCTTCAGAAGCAGCAACTCGCTGATCTGCATTTGCGCTCTCGGGCGCAACGGAAGAACCCTGGGAATTTACGGAAACCTGACGATATGGCTCTTGAACAGGCTCGCGATGAACTGGGGCAGATTCCAAAGCGTCATTGCCAACAACGACAGAACGAATGTCCTGAGTGTTTCGCCACATCTTAACGATCAACATAAAGAACTCGTAGAAGAGTCGGTTAAACACTTCACCCAGGGCAAACAACACTACAACGGTGAGAATCGCAATGAAAACGCTGCCAACATCGTAAGTCAGCATCGAAAGAAGGCTTATAACCGCTGCAGCACTCCCGAAGGCAATAAAACACATGTTGTAAATAAACAGAACAATGAGGATCTTTTCGGACCAGAATTTCTCAAAACGGAGGAATGGGCCAAAGTCATGTTTTACATTCTTCAGCTGACTTTTATCAAATGAGGAAACATATTTCCTGTACAGCAAAACAGTGCAAACAATTGCCGCAACAAATGCGATAAATGTCAGAGAGACCCAGATCCCCCCTGCAAAACCAAGAAGGCTGAACAAATCAGGTCCATAAGAGGAATATCCATACATTAAAAACTCCTAACAGTAATTGAACAAAAAACAGGAGCACTACCCCTCAAACATCCAGTAACAGGAAGGAATAGGCAAATTACGCTGTTGGCGATTGCGGTTTAGCCGAAGGATAAGTCTGCTTAAATTCGGTGTAATACTTGTTGTTGTCTCCGGATCGGTCACGCGAAAGGGGAGCACATATCTCATCTTCATGCCCAGTGGGATCCGAATACTGAAGGCTGATGTCCCAAGCCTCGGAAATTGCACCAATCCTTTGAGTGCAGTCATAGTAGCAAGTAAGCATCGCGGAATAGCAAGAAGCATAGCGCGAAGTCGATGGAACAGGTAAGTTCTTTAAAGCATTGTAATCGTCTGCGATTTCCTCAGCCAACGCGTATGCACTGCTAGCGTCAGAAGAACGTATGCTCATGTTTTTAGAGACGTAATCAGCATTGAATGTTTTTGCAGCAGAGGAAATTCGCTGATCGTAATCCCCAAGTCGAGAATAGTATGCCGAGAGCGTTGAGTAGAGCTCCCTGTCTGCATCGGTAATTTCGGCAGAGGAATTATTGGAAGCAGACTGGCTGGGGTTGCTAGGCTGGGATTCTTCGGTTGGAGCCGATGAGACAGACGAGGAGTTCTGTTGGCCAGCAAACAAGTTAGACAGCAACACGCCGGCAAGAACCAGAACAGCAATTGCAAGAACAACAATCAGGATAATAAATACAGGTTTTTTCGAATCTGAATTGCGATTCGGAATTACAGGCGCAGAATCGCCAGAGGGCTGACGGTATTGCCTATTTTGAACATCCTGTGAATTTAAAACCTGCGTATCGTCTGGATACGAAACTGTTCGAGGATCGACAACAGGCATCGGTGAAGTATCTCCAGGACCCGAAGAGTTTGAAAGGTTAGAAGATAAATCAGAAGAGTTTTCAGTGATTGCCGCACCGCATGTAGTGCAGAACTTCTGACCAGGATTAATCGGAGAACCACATGAGGTGCAAAACTTAGGGTATTGAGACATAACGAAAAACCGTTTCGGATCGCTTGATAATGCCTAATCATTATGACATTAAACGAGGAAAACGACTAATCGCCCGATGCAGAAAAGCCG
>FR884614.1 GCA_000436075.1 Eggerthella sp. CAG:209
CGCGCTTAATCGGCAGGATTCCAGCCGCAACGTCTTCTGCGCTGTGCGTGTGGATAGACGGGATGAAGGTCGTTGGCTTGCCGCTGATCTCGCTGTATGCGTATGACGGCTTGCTATCAGCCTTCGCCCAGTCCGCAAGATCGGTAATGTCGGCTTTGCCGTGCTTATGCCCGATCCTTGAGAAGATGCCGCTCAGCTTTGTGAAGAAGTAGCTCAAGCCAGTGGTGTTCACCACCTCGTCACCTGCCTTGGTGGCTCCCCCTGCGATAGCGTCTATGGTGTCGGTGCTGATAGGATCGAAGCTAGAGCCTGTGATGCCCATCTTCTCCCATTTCCCGTTCACGTAAAGCCACTCTGCGTAGCGGTCGTTCTCTCCCTGCTTCCCGAAAGGCACAAGATAGATGATCCCAGGCGAGCCAGCAAGCGATGGAACCCCGTCAGTGCCGAACTCGCCGTCTGCGCAGATGTGAAGCTTCGTCCCCTGCGCTGCGCTGATCATGTCCGCGAACTCAGCCTTGCGCTTCGCTTCCGCTTCCGCTCGCGCCGTCTCAGCCGTGGTTCTGGCGCCTTCTGCCGAGGATCGGTTGGATTCTTCCTGAACCCTTCCAGATTCAGCCGTTGCCCTCTTCTGCTCCTCGCTTGATCGCTTCAATTCAGCCGCGCTACGCTTCGATTCCGCTGCTTCACGTGCGCTTTCTGCCGAAGAACGCGCTTCCTCGGCTTGCGCCCTTGCCGCTTCCGCTTCTGTTCGCGCTGTTTCTGCGCTTGCCCTCCCCTGGTCAGCGGTTGCGCGGTCTGCTTCTGCCTGCTCGATCGCTTTGAAGGTTTCGGCATACTTGGCAACGTAATCATCGAGCTTGCCCTTCAACTCTTCAAACTCGGGAACGTAGACAGCTTCTGCCTGCGCGGTCGGGACGGCATCAAGCACATCGAAGCAGACGCATTGCGTGGTGCCGATGTACCCCTCTTTCTCAAGCATCACGTACGCTACGCTGATCTTCCCCCGTGCGGAAGCAAGGGAAGCGGGAAGCGTGTACGTTGCCGTGCCGTCCTCGATCACGGAAACCTTCTCGAAAACCACGCCGTCAGGCTTCGAAGCGCAGAAGCGTACAGCCGTGTACTGCGTCAGGTCAACCTTCTCGCCGTCCTCGTTAACAACGATCGCGAGCGTAACCGACCCGATCTCTCCCTTGCGAATCTTGATCGTGCGAACGTCATCTGGCTTCGCCAGGTCAAGAGTAAGCGCATATCTCATGCGATGCCCTCCATTACCTCAATGTCGAATGCTTGCGTTGTAATCACGTCAGTTTCGTCATACGAGAGCCTGAGATACGCCCTGCAATCTCCCTCGATTGCCGTAAGCGTTTCATCGACCTCGTATACGACCTCGCCGTTGAGCACAGAGCATGGCAGCTCGTAGCCGTGCGGCATGACGCAAAGCGCCACATCGTAGAGCGTCAGGTCAAGCTCCTCTGCTGCCTGGTATACGTGCATAGTGAGCCGCGCGTTGCCCTTCTCGCCCTTCCTCAGCGTTACCGTCCTGTTCTGTATCGGCTTGTCAACGCCAAGCCGCAAAGCGTAATCGATCATGATGCCTGCCTTACGCCGATGACGTAATGGTTGCTTGCCTGCGAGACGATCAGAACCACGTTCCCCTTTGCGCAAGAGCAGCACCGAACCGCCATGAGCGAGCTTCCGTTCACCGTCACAGAAGCCGTTCCGTCATCGAACGTATCCGTAACCTTGCCAGTGGTGATCTTGCAGTAATTCCTGCGCAGGAAAGGCTTTAGCGCATCGGCTACCGCCTTTATGAGCTGATCAGGATTTCGCCACGTTGCCATAAAGCTTCACCGTCCTTCTCATCGTTGTCTCGCTCTCGGTGTCTGGAGTTGCCTTCACGCTGCGCTTGTATGCGCTGTATTTCCCGCTCAAACCGCTTCGCTGGTAGTCAACTGCAACGGTATCTCCTGCGTTGAACCGCTTGCCTGCGTGACCGATCGTAAGGCGCTCGATTGATTGCATTCCCTCGATCAGCAGCGCCTTAGCCTTCTCCTGGCATTGCGCCTTCGTCTCAAGCCCCTCAACCTCCTCGAACCGTACTATGCGCATCCCACGCGCCGCCGTGCTGTACGGGTTGTTCGGATCGGCGTTCTCAGCCGATCCGATTACCTCTGAATCGTCTTTGAGCTTAGAGCGCACAACCACAACGTTTGGCGTGTCGTGAACGTCCCATTCGCGTTTGATCGTCTCGTCCGAAACGTCCTCTTCGGTATCGCTGAAAACCGTGGTCGCAACAGCTGTCTCAGGGTCTTGGTAAGGCTTAGCGATCACGTTGCCCCAAACGTCAACGTTGAGCGAGCCGTATCCGTAAAGCTCCATGATGTCGTTCGCCATCTCAAGAAAGGAGGTTCCGACCTCCCATGTCTTAGTTGCTGCGACCTCCCAGCCGCCTGGCGTAAGCATAAGCGGCAAGCCAACCTCGTACACCATCTCGGACACAACGGGGAGGTAATTAGCCGTGTACGCCGCCCCTACTGCGTAATTGCCCTCAAGCAGGCGCTGCTCAAGCAGCACAAGAACGCTGTAGAGGTCGGCGGTTCCAACGTGCGAGCCTTCGCAGATTTGCTCGCTTTTGGAGTAAACGAAGAAAGTTCCGTAGCATTTGGACTCGACCTCGCCGTCAAGCTCCATATCTGCGTAGACGCGCAGTAGATCGTCCCCGAGGTCGGGCATGTCCACGTACTCGATCGAGCCAGAAACCTTAAGGCTCGTAAGCTGAGCTTCCTCGATGCTGCATGACGTGATGCCGCTTACGGTTCCCACTTCCTCGTAGGCGTTGTCCTCGTATGCTTCGGACTTCCAGCCAACAACGCGCCGAACGCGAACGAAGCGCCAGGAGGTCGTTCGACCTCCCTTGTTCATGTCGATCATCGGGAAACCTCCTGCCAGTCGATCGAGACGCTTGCCCAGTTGCGCGATCCAGTGTCCATGTCGTGCGATGTGTCGATCGTTGCGAGGATCAGATCGCCGAACGGGAACCTCAGCCACACGTCACCGTTGTGGTTCTCAAGCTCGATGAACGCCGCAAGGCTTGCCAGATCGCCATCGCCAAGAACATCGCGGAATGCCCAAACGTCAGCCTTAGCCGTGTTCTCCCTTGTCTTGTGGGTTCCGTAGAAAACCTTCGGTAGCTTCGAGCTTGCAACGGTTCTGATTACCTTCTCGCCCTTAACGCCATCGGGGTTGCTCAGGTTCCTGCGCATCTTCGCAACCTTGGCGTTCCCCGCGCCGTAGTTCACGCAAAGGAAGCCGTTCGAAGGAACCTTCACCGTCTGCGAAGCTTCGGCAACCGCGCCAGAAGCAGCGTAGGCAACGACACGGTACGTGATCGGCTTGTCCAAAGGCGGCAGAACATCGACGAAGCTTTGCCCATCGTATAGCGTGTCTGCCACAAGCTCGCCATCGCGGAACACGTTGAAATGCTCGGTTGCAACGGCGTTGAGGGTGTCGTAAACGGTGACCTCGTTCGAGTGCGTGTCCGGATCGAGCATAACGGAGAACACTGGGTCAGCTGGGGGGTGCGGACGTTTTTCCG
>FR884615.1:0-237 GCA_000436075.1 Eggerthella sp. CAG:209
TGCCAATCGCAAAAAAGTTGCAGTGCGTGCCGCTTTTTTGTTTTTGAGCTCCCAAGATGCCTTAAAAGCGGTGCCGTGGATGGGGTTGATTCGGCGTGCTTTAGTCAACTGTGTTGCGTGCTGTAGGCGGGGTAGATCTGACGCAGCGTTTTAGGCAGAGTGGACCGGGCTCTGCGTTGTGGACGCTTTCGGGCACGGCGCTGCGAGGCGGCTCGGCATCGTGGCGAGGTGGTCGGG
>FR884615.1:430-16031 GCA_000436075.1 Eggerthella sp. CAG:209
CCGTTCGCGTCGGTAGATTCCGATTTTATGACTTAACTAAGTCCCAGCCAGAAGGCGATTTTGGGAGCATATCCCATGATGAAGATGATGATGATCAGCACGGGGATGCCGTAAGAAACCCATATGCGAGACCAGGCAGGGAACTTGATACCGATACCGGTGTCTGCCTCCTTCAGGAAGTTATCCCAGCCCCAACCGTATCGACGGGTGCAGAACAACACGAACACGAGTGCGCCCAAAGGCAGCATATTGTTAGACACGATAAAGTCCTCGATGCTCTGGATATCGCCAATGGCGGGAATGGTTACATCGGAAAGCACGTTGAAGCCCAGCGCGCAGGGCAGACTCAGTACCAGTACCAAAATGCCGTTGATGGCAACAGCGCGGCGTCGGCTAATTTCCCATTTGTCCATGCTGAAGCTGATGAGGTTTTCGAACACCGCAATAACCGTAGAAAGTGCGGCAAAGCTCATGAAGACGAAGAACAGTGCACCCCAAAGGCTGCCAAGAGGCATTTGGGCGAATACCAAGGGCAGCGTTACGAACACCAGTGAAGGACCGGAATCGGGCGTTACGCCGTAAGCGAAGCATGCGGGGAAGATGATGAGTCCTGCGAGAATGGCCACTACCGTGTTGAGGGCGGTTACCGAAACAGCTTCGCTCATCAGGCGCCGATCTTTATTGATATACGAGCCGAAGATCTCCATGGCGGCGATACCCAAAGAAAGGGAGAAGAACGCTTGACCCATAGCTGCATAAACCGCTTCGCCGAACGTTGCCATACCGCCTTCGAACATGCGGCTGAAATCAGGGATAAGGTAGAACGCGATACCCTCTGCGCCACCGGGTAGGGTGGTGGTGCGGATGCATAAGATGATCATTACTACAAATAGGATGGCCATGAGCCATTTGGTGATGCGCTCTACGCCTTTCTGAAGACCTAGGCTGCATACGGCAAAACCTATAGCGATGGCAGCAATCATCCAGCCAATAAGCTCGCTTGGGTTAGCGAGAAGCGCGTTGAACACGCTGCCCGCCACCTCGGTGCTGGCACCGTCGAAGGTTCCCGTTGCCATCTTGGGGATATAGGCAAGCATCCAGCCGGCAACGGTGGTGTAGAACATCATCAGCAGCATGCAGCCAATGTATCCCCACCATGAAAACCAGTGAAATCGACGCTTGGGTTCCAAGATATCGAAGGCTTGCGCGGCGCTCTTTTGACTGGCGCGACCTACGGCAAACTCCATAACCATAACGGGCAGTCCGAGGATTACCAAAAACACCAGGTATAGGAGTACGAATGCTCCGCCGCCGTATTCACCGGTGATGTAGGGGAAGCGCCATACGTTACCGATGCCGATGGCGCAACCAGCGGCGATGAGGATGAAGCCAATGCGCGATGCGAAGTGCTCACGCGAGCTTGCGGCATTTGCCGCAGTATCAAATGCTTTGTTAGTCATAGGTGATATTCCTGTAATCAGATTAATGCTAAACGACCAAAATTCTATCATGCATAACACGTTCAGGAAGTGAGCGCTCAGTGGGGAGAGTAGGGAAGGCCACGTTGGGGACTTGGAGGGCGAATTGAAGTGCGGGAAGTTCAAGGCGTGTTGCTTTGATGCTGATATTCCTTTCGTGGCGTGTGATAGGCGTTTTATCAAGCGTGAGTCGAGTCAACCAGGGTGCTGTTTGGTTCTCTGGTGCCAATCCTGCGTGCAGCAAAAAGCCCCTGGATTGCTCCAGGGGCCCTAAGCCGTGAAAAACTGCCTTTAAGTTTTGCGCTATTTTGCCATGCCAACTTCCTTGAAGTAGGACTCAACGTCGTCTTGCCAGGTGGGAAGCTCGGCACCAAACATTTCCAGCATCAGGCTTTCGAGTTCAACCTGCTCTGCGGTAACCAGGTCGGATTCGGGCACCAAGATGGTGTTGGCATCGTAGCCACAAGTATTGAGAACATGAGAGAGGAACTCGTAGCGGCTTGCCATCCCGCGGCTGGTAACGTGAAGTACGCCAGTTGCCTTGCGGTTGATGGCTTTGATCAGGAAGTCAACATAGGTGGAAATCGAAGTTGGCGAAGCAAGCTGGTCGGTGCGTGCGACAAGGGTTTTGCCGGCAGCTGCAGCGTCAAGTGCGTCCTTAACTTGTCCGCCGTCGATGCTGTATACCCAGGAAGAGCGAATGATAAGGTGATTGGGCGTGGTGTCGCGCACCATTACTTCGCCTGCACGCTTTGATTTTCCGTAGGGCGTTTCGGGGTGGGGCGTGTCGAATTCGTTGGCAGGTTCCGTCATGCGTACGGGGAACACGTCGTCTGTTGAGATCTGCACCATAAGTGCGCCAACATTGTTTGCGGCAAGTGCAACGTTGCGAGCGCCAAGGGCGTTGACTTCGTAAGCATGGATGCGGTTGGACAGGCCGGTAACTGCGCGGGAGATGCCGGCGCAGTTGATAACCACATCGGGACGCAGATCTTGCGCGAAGGCTTCGATGCGCTCGGGGTCGGTAACCATCAGTTCCTTGTCGGTGCCAACAACGGTGCAATTGTATGTAGCCTTTAAGCGCTTGACGATTTCGCGACCCAGAAAGCCTTTGCAGCCAGTGACCCAAATGGTTTCTTTGTAATCCATATCGTTCCTATCGTAGAAGTGCGGTGTGAGTAGAACGGTAGCTGGCGCATGTGCGCCAGCTCTGTGATTTTAACGCCAAATCGTCGGTCGATGTGGCGAAACGGTAAAGCTTAGGCGGTTGCTTTCGTCCCTTTGTCCTTCTTGCCGTGAACAAGCTTCTGGTAAGCGAATACGCCGAACACGAACAGGAAGCCGATAGCGTTGACGCCAAGGGAGGCTATGCCGTCTGCTTCGGACATGGGAATCATGATGGCAACGCCGGCAACAATGGCAAACACGCGCAGTATGGGGTTGATCTTACCGAACAGGTAACCCTGCAAACCAGAAGCAACGCCGAACAGGCCGAACAAAGCCATTGCCGTGTTGAGAACGACCATGTACGGCTCGACGGGCACTTGCATGATAAGCGCGGGGCAGAACGCGAATACGAACGGAACGATATACGCCGCAATACCCAAGCGTGACGCGGTTACAGCAGTCTTCATCGGCTTAGACTTTGCAATAGCACTGCCTGCGTAGGCCGCCAGGGCAACAGGGGGCGTGATATCTGCCAGGATGCCGAAGTAGAACACAAAGAAGTGAGCGCATACCAGCGGCACACCAAGCTGAATCAGGATCGGAGCGCAGGTGGCAGCCATGATGCAGTAGTTCGCAGTGGTGGGAACGCCCATGCCCAGAACAATGCAGCAGAGCATGGTAAGAATCAGGCCGATGATAAGGAAGTCGCCAGCGGCAAGAACGATAGCGTTGATGAGCATGGAGGCCAGGCCGGTAACGGTGATGCAACCAGCGATCATGCCGGCCAGCGCGCATGCTACGGCAACGGCAATGGAGTTGCGGGCACCTGCAGCGAAGGCATCGGCGGCGGTCCACAGGGCGGTTTTGCAGGTTTCAAGCAAAACGCTTCCGAACGTGTCTTCTTCGGTGCGCTCTTCCCAGTTGGTGAGCAAGAAGTGGATGAAACCGATAACAAACGCCACGAAGATAGAGATGGCGGCAGATACTGCCATGGTATAGATACCAGCAGATACGATCCAAACCAGAACAACGAGTGGAATGATGAGGTAGCAGTTCTTCAGCAGGTAGATCCAGGTGGGAAGTTCGTTGAAGGGGATGCCCTTCAGGCCGCGGGCCTTTGCTTCCAGATGCACGGTGCAGAAGATGCCGCCAAAGTACAGAAGGGCGGGGATGATGGCGATCGCAGCAACTTGAATGTAGGGGATGCCCATGTATTCAGCCATAAGAAACGCAGCAGCACCCATGATGGGAGGCATGATCTGGCCACCCGTAGAGGATGCAGCTTCAACAGCGCCTGCGAATTCGGGACGATAGCCGGTCTTCTTCATCATTGGGATGGTTACCGAGCCAGTGGTAACGGTATTGCCAACCGAAGAACCAGAAACCATGCCGCACAGCGCAGAGGAGATTACGGCAACCTTTGCCGGGCCACCGGACGACCAACCAGCCAGGCGGTTTGCGAAGCTGATGAAGAAGTTCGCGATACCGGTACGTTCGAGGAAGGCGCCGAAAATGATAAACAGCACGATGTAGGTGTAGCACACGTTGGTAGGGGTGCCGATAACGCCGCTAGTGGTGTAGAACAGCTTCTGCACGATGTTGCTCAATGCGCGGTATGCGTCTGCGCCATGGCTAAACTGCCAGTAGAAGGCGTAGATTAGCAGGCAGCCAACTACCACGATAATCGGAATGCCAACGCAACGGCGGCAAAGCTCGATAAGCACAGCAATGCCGCAGATGCCCAGAACCACTTCGAGGGTGCCGATACGGGTGCCCATCATCATGATGTCGACAGCATTAACCGAGAAGTACACGAACGACCCAGCACCTACCACCATGAGAACGATGTCGTACCACGGGATATGATTGGGGGAGTGGCCCGTTTTCTTAACGGGATACATCAGATACCCGATGACGATGACGAATGCCAAGAAGCGGGCCAAGCGAGTTTCAGCCTGCTCGACGCTGAACAACGTCATAAGCAGGCAGTAAACCGAAAACAGAACCATTACCGAAGTTATGACGGCTTTCGGAACGCCCTGCCAGATGCGCGTGTTCGACTCGCGGTCGTATTTGCGCATGACCTCGTCGACGTTAACGTCTTCGTTGGAAGGTACGACGGTTTCGTCTTTTTTGACGTCGCTTTTCTTTCTGATGTTCATCTTTTCTGTTCCAAATATGCTCATAGCTCTCCTTAAGGGGGACGATTTGCACATGCTTTGGGTGCAAGGTGCGTTTTCGCAACGGTATGCGGCAAAAACGCACCTTGCGCACAAAGCTCTGAGCACTAAAGCAGGGTCGCAACGATATTCGCTGCGACCCTGATTGTGTTGCTCTGCCGTTAAAGCGTACGGCTTGCCATGCTAGGCAATTAAGCGGTAGGAACCTCTACGTTCTGTTCCTTGTAGTACTTGGCAGCACCTGCGTGATAGGGAACGGAGGTGATGGAGGTAGCGGTTTCAAGGTCGAGTTCCTTGTACTTGGCGTGTGCATCAGCGTTGTTCTGAGCACCGTCGAACAGGGACTTGGTGAAGTTGTAGACGTCGTCTTCGCTTACGGAGTTGTTGGCAAGAACAACAGAGAGAACGGAAACGGTGGTGGTGTCAGCGTCCATGCCGCTGTAGGTGCCAGCGGGAATGGTTGCAGCTGCATAGTAAGGAGAGGTCTCCTGGAGCTTAGCGATGTGCTTAGCGTCCATGGATACCAGGTATGCCTGCTTGGAGGTGGAAAGGTCGGTGATAGCGGTGGTGGGAGCGCCAGCAACGATGAATGCTGCGTCAACCTTGCCGTTCTTCAGGGAGTCAGCGGAGTCAGCGAAGTTCTGGTATACAGCGGAGATGTCCTTTTCGACATCGATGCCATAAGCACCAAGGATGTCTACTGCGTTGAAGTAAACGCCGGAGTTGGCAGCGCCAACGGAAACGGTCTTGCCCTTCAGGTCGGCAACGGACTTGATGTCAGCGTTGCAGGTAACGATCTGAACCTGCTCGGGGTACAGAGCTGCAACAACGGAGAAGTCCTTGTATGCTGCACCGTCGAAGAGGTTGGTACCGTTGTAGGCATAGGTTGCAACGTCGGTCTGGCAGAATGCGAGCTCTGCTTCGTTGCTTTCAAGGGACTGGATGTTTGCCTTGGAGCCTTCGCTGGAAAGAGCGTTTACGGTGACGCCGGCGTTGTTGGTTGCGTACTGGGCAAGAACACTACCGTAAGCGTAATACGTGCCAGATTCGCCGCCAGTTACGAAGCGCAGTTCTTTGCTGCTCTTGCTGTCGCTCGATGAGCTGTTGCTTCCGCAGCCAACCAGTGCGAGTGCCATGCACGCGGCGCAAGCTGCGACGACAATAGCCAGAAGCTTTTTCTTCATGTCCTTCTCTCTTTCTTTTGCGTTTACTGAAAGTGAAAGTCGAACGCCTCGGCGTTGGGATTGCGCGATCGCATATAAGAGTGCGTCTGCAAACCCAACGCCGAGAGCGTTCGGCATTTCGTTGTTTGACAATTTTACGTGAACTAACCGTTTATTTTTTGTAAAAGCATGATTAATTTTGTTATGCAACAAAATTCGTTGGATAGCGGTATTCTGTTAACGATGAACGGCATGTAGCGTTTTGCATGTTGCGGTTCGCTTGGCGGGTTGGTTCGACAATCGTTCTTGTTATGTTGGGTTTGGCCCTCGGGGCAGTCCATCATCCGACACCATTAAGCGAAAAGGCGCGCGTTTATTTGTGCGCCTACCTATACTAATAGCTCCGTAAAAGGTAGTGAGGAAAGGCAGTTATGGCGCTCGAAGGCTGGGACTGGTTTATAAAGCTTGCGGAAAATGAGAATTTCACGAAGGCTGCCGATGAGCTTCAAATCTCACAGCAGACGTTAAGCGCTCGTCTCGTTTCGCTCGAGCGCAACCTGGGTGCCAAGCTGGTGGTACGCGGTACTCCTATTTCCCTCACTTCGGCAGGCAAGGTGTTCTTGCTGTATGCGCGTGAGCAGCGTCAGGCTCAGCAGGATATGATTCGCCAGATCGGTGAAGTGGCCGGTGGCGGTGCGGGTGTGTTGAAGGTGGGTATTTCCCACACACGCGGAAGCTATCTTATGCCCAAGGTGATTCATCGTCTTTCCGAAGAGCTGCCCGCGGTTACCGTGAAGCTCATCGAAGATACCAATCGTAACCTTCTGCGCAGCGCCGAGCGCGGTGAGGTGGATGTTGCCATTGCTCGTTTCGAGGGCACATGCCCTGGCGTGGAGGTTGAACCTATATATAAGGAAGAAATCGTCTTGGCGGTTCGAGCCGATGTGCTTTCGAAGGCTATGGGCACTAGCCCTGAATCGGCTATCGATATTTTGAAGGGTGAGGGCATTGGCGCACTGAAGAAGTGCCCCTTCATTCTTGGATCGGTTGATGATATTTCAGGACGTGTTGCCTATTCTGAGCTCCGCAATGCCGGCATCAAGCCTCACGTTGTGGCTACCAGTGGCAATATGCCCACCTTGCTTTCCCTGTGCTCTGAAGGGTTGGGAGCGGTATTCTGCCCAACTGATATGCTTGATTATTCTCCTATGGCGAGCCCCGATTTGCTACGCATCCCCCTTTCTTCCCAGTCGAGCTACACCATCGAGCTGGGCATTCCCTCGCGTTCCGAACGTTGGCAGGTGGTCGATTCCTTCCGTCGTATTCTGCTGGAGGTTACGGCAGGATAATAATTTCCTTTCCGTCAAGCAAATTGGCAGCTGGGTTGCTCTCTTAAAGACGGTTTAGTGCTTGAGTTGAAAGCCAAAGAGGTTAGTCGCATATCGGTTTTTTGAATAGCCGTGCGCCATCGGTGGCCAGCGTAGCGGGATCTTGCTGTCTGCATTTCATTGAGCCTGGAGCAATGTTTTGCTTCGGGCTCTTGCCCTTTGGGGGCGATGTATGCAAGAGCGCAGGGTGATGCCTCTGGTCGTTGGTTTAGCCCTCGATGCGGATTAGGTCGACATCTATCGCTGCGCTGTTCGATTAGTCCACAAATGGGGAGTTTCTGTAAAGGGATTGATGGATGAGGGGCTATCGGCAGTAGCAGGATACAATAACTAAGTTCTGTGTTCAGTATCTGCGCGCCCGTTGTTTTTAGGGGCGCAGTTGTGGTTGTTATGCGAGGAGGTGTTCCTCAGCGTGAAGAATGCCCTACGCGTTCTTAGGCGTGACTATCTGCGTTTGCTCAAGGCGCCGGCTGCTTTGGTGGTCGTGTTCGTCTTGGTGGTGCTGCCCTCTCTCTACACCTGGTTCAACGTAGAAGGTTTTTGGAACCCTTACGACAATACGGGAAACATCCGTGTGTGCGTGGTCAACGAAGACGAAGGTGCCTCAACCGGCATAATGGGCGACCTTGATTTGGGCAGCCAGGTGGTTGATCAGTTGCACGACAACGATCAACTTGGTTGGACTTTCACCGACCGCGATACTGCCATGGAGGAAGTGAAATCGGGGAAGGCCTATGCGGCGTTTATCATTCCTTCGGATTTCAGCTATGACGTCACTACGTTTCTGACAGGCGACATCACTCAGCCAAAGCTCGAGTATTACGTAAATGAAAAAGCGGGTGGTGTTTCGACCAAGGTTACCGACACGGGCGCGAATACCCTGGATGAAACCATCAATTCCACCTTTGTTTCTACGGTCAGCGGTGTAGTTGCTGAAGAGATCGACGAGGGTCTGAAGCAGGCCGAAGGCGACATTGGCGATGCGCGAACTTCCATCGAAAAGCAGCTGGATAAAGCAAATGCCTCGTTGTCGGATGCGCGTAACGCGGTTAATGATTTGTCGTCCGCCTCAAGCGACCTGTCTTCTAAGACCAATGACGCAAAAGGCAAGCTTCAGGGAGCCAAAGGCGATATCGCTAACTTGAGCCAGCAGCTTTCAGAGGCTTCTAACTTGCTTTCCGAAACCCAGCAAGCGTTGGGTCCCTTTGTGGTGCAGATGACAGGCGTGTTGGACCAGTCCTCCAATTTAGCTTCTCAGGCTGCCACCAACGCAAATGCCGCCGTGGGCAAAGTGAATGAATCTATTTCGGGTGCAGAAGGCACGGTTGACGCCGCAGTTGCCCAGGGCGAAGCAACGGTGAAGATGAACACTGCCATAATTGCTTCCTTGCGGTCGCTCGAGGAAACGCCTGGTTTAAACGACGAAACAAAGCAGGCCATCGAGGAATCCGCTAAGACCCTTGAAGCGCAGAACAACTCGCTGCAATCTGCTGTTGCTGGGGTGAAGGACACCTATTCAGCTTTGAAGTCGGCCTCGAACGATATAGCTTCGGCATCTGAAAAAGTGAATACTGCCTTTCAGGGCACACTCGAAAACACCGACAAATACCGTGGTACGCTCACCAGCGAAACGCTTCCAGCATTAAGCGATAGCACCACGAAACTCTCGAATGCGCTTTCGGGTCTTTCGACGGCGGTGTCTAACCAGTCGCTGCTCATCGATCAGTCGATAACGGCCCTCGATCAGCTTAATTCCGCGCTGCAAACCACGGCATCCGCGCTTGGCCAAACCGATGGCGTGCTTGCTGGTTTCCAAGACGATATCGATACAGTCAGAACCGATCTTGTTGCCTTGGGTACCGCTAACACCTTGCAAGATTTGCTTGGCGAAGACGGCCTGAATCCTGAAAAGATTGCCGGCTTCATGCTTTCGCCGACCGAGCTGCAGACCGAAGAGCTGTATTCGGTTAATGCCTATGGATCTGCAATGGCGCCATTGTTTATGAACATGACGTTGTGGATCGGCGTGTTCATGCTTTTGGTCATTTTGCGCCAAGAGGTTGACGATGAGGGCATCCCTAACCTTTCCTCACGTGAACGGTATTTGGGTAAGTGGCTGTTCTTGGCGCCCTTGGTTTCCCTTCAGGCTATAGTGTGCTGCGCTGGTAACCTGTTCTTAGGCGTTCAGGTGGCAAGTGTGCCCCTGTTCTTTTTGACGGCGATGTTCGCATCCCTTACCTACCTGTGCATTCAGTATGCGCTTTCGGTGCTGCTGCAGCATGTTGGCAAGGGCCTCTGCATCATTCTCATCTTTGTGCAGATCCCTGGCGCTACGGGTCTGTATCCCATCGAGATGACCCCCGATTTCTTCCAGGCTGTATACCCAGTGTTCCCATTCACGTATGGCATTAACGCGCTACGCGAAACCATTGCCGGTTTCTACGGACTGCAATGGTTCGGCGAAATGGGCATGCTGTTCCTGTATTTCTTGGCGTTCTTCGTCATCGGCTTCCTGCTACGCCCTTACCTCACCAATGTGAATCGCATGTTCAGCAAGCAGATTGCCGCGAGCGATATCTTGAATGGCGAAGAAGCAAAACTTCCTGCGCGCCGCTATCGTATGGACCAGCTGTTCCGTGTTTTGGCTGACAGGGAAGAGTATCGTAGTCAGCTAGCAGAAAGCGCCAAGCGTTTTATGGGTTTGTACCCACGCTTAAGACGAGGCGGTTTCTTCTTCGGTTTGGCGGTGCCCGCCATCGTCACCCCGCTTCTTTCCCTTTTGGGCTTCGAAAAGGTGATTATGCTTACGTGCTGGCTTATCTGGTTGGTGGCCATCATCCTCTTCCTTGTTGTGATTGAGTTCATCCGTGATCGTTTGGCTCACGAAGTTGCCCTCGACGACTTGTCTGACGACGAGTTGCGTGATCTGTTCCGGGCTCGTGATGGCGTTTCTGACTCTCCGGCTCCGCAGCCGGTTGACCTGAAAGGCGGGCTGAAATAATGAGAGTGATCCGCCAGCTTTTCGTCGATGACATGAAGCGTATCTTCAGCAACTTGATTACCGGCCTTATTATCTTGGGTTTGGTGTTGCTGCCTTCTATTTTCAGCTGGTATAACGTGCTGGCATGCTGGGACGTGTTCCACAATACCGGCAACCTGAAGGTTGCGGTAGTGAACAACGACGAGGGCTATCAGAGCGATCTGGTTCCCATGAAAGTGAACATGGGTGAGCAGATTGCCAGCTCGTTGCGAGCTAACGAGCAGATGGATTGGGTGTTTACGGACGAAGGCGACGCTATCGACGGCGCTAAATCAGGTAAATACTACGCGGCAGTGGTTATCCCCGAAAGCTTCAGCAAAGACATGATGACGTTCTACTCGGGTGATTCAGGTCATGCAGATCTGATTTACTACAGCAACGAAAAGAAGAACGTGGTTGCGCCGAAGCTTACCGATCAAGGCGCCAGCAAGGCGTCAGATATGGTGAACCAGGTATTTGCCAAAACGCTCGCAGAAGTGGGCATGAACGTTGCTTCCTCGTTGCTGAAGTACTCGGATAACGCCAATATCGATAGCCGATTGGGCGATTTGGCAAACCATGTCGATACTATGGGTGCTCAGATGTCTGATGCCTCGCAGACGTTGAGAACTTACGCTCAGGTACTCGATGCCTCTCAGTCTTTAGTAACGGGCTCGGCTGAGCTTTTGGGCCAGGCAGGTGATTCTGCCGCTCAGGTAATGGATTCCGCCAACCAAGCGAAAGACTCCGTTTCTTCCATGGGTGATGCCCTGAAGGCGTCCAATGCCGCTCTGGGCGAGGCCATTTCCAATAGCGCAGCGGGGTATGAGGGCGTTTCAAATGCAATCGATCAGGCTTTCAGCTCTGCCAATACCCTTGCGGGCACTTCTGCAAGTAGCTTGGATAATCAGGCCTCCTCGATCGAGGCTCAGGCTTCGCAATTCGAGTCGTTGGCGAGTCAGGTAAGGAGTTTGGCAAATGTGCAGAGCGATCCCAGTTTGAAGGAAACGCTCACACAGCTTGCTGTGCAGTTGCAGGCTTCTGCCGATTCTCAAAAGGCGCTGGCTGACGGCTTGCGTACTGCTGCCGATTCCATCAGGGCTGACGCTTCTTCGGCTCAGGCCGAGCATGACAAGGTGAGCGCTCTTGCGGCTCAGGCGAAGGGCAGTGTGGGTCAGCTTTCCGACGATTACAACAACACTATCAAACCTCAGCTTGATGCGTTGATGGACCAGGTCTCTGCTATGTCGAGCTCGCTTTCTTCGAGCGCGTCAACGCTTGGTTCGGTGGGGGATGATTTGCAAAACGGCGCTGATTCCCTTGCTGGCCGCATCGCAACATCGAAGCAGAAGTTGCTCGACACGGCATCCGATCTAGATGATTCAGCGCAAAAGCTCACTTCGCTTTCCGCCGCTATGCGTGAGGCGCTTGCTTCGGGCAACCTCGAACAGTTACGTACGGTGCTCTATTCCGACCCCGATGCCCTTGCATCGGCGCTGGCGGCTCCTGTGCAGCTTGAGCGTAATGCGGTATTCCCTGCAGATAACTTCGGCTCTCAGATGGCGCCGTTGTATACCACATTGGCTTTGTGGGTTGGCTCATTGTTGCTGGCGGTTGCTATCAAGGTGGAGGTGTCGCGCAAGGCGCAGATTAAGCTGGGGTATCCAAAACTGTATCAGTTGTTCTTGGGGCGTTTTGGCGTATTCGCTTTTGTTTCCCTGTGCCAAACCACGGTTCTTGCTCTTGGCAACATGCTGTTCTTGCAGGTGCAGGTAAGCAATCCGTTGTTGTATCTGATTTGTTTCTGGCTAGCGGGCTTGGTCTTCACCTTCATCATTTACTCGTTGGTGGTATCGTTTGCCAACTTAGGTAAGGCTATTGCCGTGTTCCTTCTTATCATTCAGGTTACCTCCGGCGGTGGCAGCTTCCCGCTCCAGATGTTGCCCGACTTCTTCCAGGTTCTTAGCCCCTTCCTGCCGGCAACGCATGTTATCAACGCTATGCGTGCCGCCATGATGGGCGTGTATATGAATGATTTCTGGATAGAAATCGGCTTACTGCTGCTGTTCGTTGTGCCGTTCCTGCTGCTTGGGCTAGTGTTCCGCAAGCCCTTGATGAGATTCCTGAATTGGTATATCGAAAAAGTAGAGGAGTCGAAACTGGTTTGCTGATACGCCCGATGACCTAGCAGGTTCCAGTTGCCTCAAATGACGAACCGCCCTTTGCTTTATGCTGACGCAAAAAACGAAGGGCGGTTTTTGTTGTTGGTTTTCCTAGGCGCGCTGTTTGCCAGTGAAGGAATCTATGTCGATGCAGTAGATGTTTGTGCGGGCCAGCGCTTGGTCGGTAAAACCGGCGCTAGCTCCGGGGGCCAGATGATGCATGATTCGGGTGAGCCCGTAACGTTTTGCTTCGGTGCCTTGGATTCGATGAACGGTACCCGTACCCATGATGCTGCGATACGCATAGGAATAGGCACAGGCATAGGGGCCTTCTATCACGCCGTCCTCGATATCCATTTCGATAGCGACACGTGGTTCGCGATTGAAAAGCTCTGCCTTGCGTCCCTCGGGAGCCGAGTGCACCCATAGTGCTAGGCGTGGGGTGGGGGCATTGTTGCCAGGGCTTTCAGGGTCTGCCCAGTCGTAACCAAAACTCATGGGGACAATAAACATGCCTTCTTCGTCGAGTGCCCCGATGCGTACGGTGTGGCAGGCTTCAACAATAGCGTGAAGCTGGTCGATATTGCGCACTTGGCGGCTTGCCTGGCGCATGGGGCGATGCATCGGTGCGTTTTCCATGAGTCCTCCTGTGTTTTGATTGTCCTGATGGTATCAGATGCGTTCCGCATAATGGACGTGCGTCCATTCCTTGCGTATTGCGGCTTCGGTTATAGCCTAGGGCTGCGTTGCTACTGAATGCGTTGCTATTTGAAAGTAGCTCTGTGTCGAATAAAGGAAACACGCTTGTTTTAGCAGGCAGAGGAAGAGTTTGACGGAATCTCCCTAGGACAATGAGGGAATTAACGTCTCTGTACGCGAATTCAGGGTTTTGTGCGTGGTATTCTTCTGTAGTGATGAAGGTAGCGCTTGGGTTCGCATCGGTTCGGGTCTGAGCGTTTTTTCGGAGTATGGCCGCAAGGCCGTCCGCTAAGGAGGTTATTGAATTGGTAGACGTAGAAGAGCTGCGCCGCGCACCTATCGCCATCTTGGGTGGTGGCGCTGTTGGTAAAACCTGTGGTGCTGACTGTGCGTTGGCTGGCCAGGAAGTTCGTATTTGCGACCTGGATCCGTTCTTTGACAATGCATTGGGCACTGTTATGCGTACGGGTATCACCTTGCAGGACAAGGCACCGGGGACGCAGACTAAGTACGGTTTCCGTCGTATGGGCAAGGGCGAATTTGCCATGGCAACCAATTCTGTAGCCGAAGCGGTTAAGGGCGCCAAGCTTATTGTTGTGGGCATCCCCTCTATCGCCCATGAGATTTTCTTCCGCGAGCTCATTCCTGCTTTGGAGGATGGCCAGATCGTTCACATCATTCCCGATAACTATGGTAGCCTGAAGCTTCGCAAGATGATGCGCGAAATGGGCTGCACCAAGAAGGTTATCATCGGTGGTTGGTCAAGCGCTCCCTATGGCACGCGCGTCGATACCGAAGGCGGCGTTGCAAAGCCCACCTGCTCGTTGGTGTATCGCGCTATTACGTTGCGTGGCGCTGCGCTTCCTGCAAAGGACACGGAAGATTTCGTAGAAAGCTCGAAGGCCTTGGGTTGCTTTGATGCCATCACTGAAGGCGATGGCGCAGTGTGTGGCGATACCGTTATGGATATCGGCTTCTCCAATGTGAACCCGGTTATCCATGTTCCCGGTACGGTTTTGGGCGTATCCACGATGGAAAACTTCGGCACGGTCTTGGACAAGAACATCCACGACTACTCCATCTACTCCCATTCTTTCTGCCCCTCTATTTCCGAGGTTCAATACCAGTTCTATAACGAGGAAATTGCTCTGGCGGAAGCTATGGGCGTTGGCATCCAGCCCTTTAAGAAAGAAGTGTTCTACCAGCGCACCAGCGTTCTGGGCGAAGAGTACATGGGCGAGGGTTGCAACGTTCCGTTCGAGGAGCAGTGGGAAGTCGGTTTTGCCACCGGCCCCTTCACCATCAAGAACCGCTATGTAACCGAAGATGTTCCCGTTGGTTGCCATGTGTACCATGAGCTGGGCAAGAAGTTCGGTGTTCCTACGCCTATCATCGATTCCATGATTGTTTTGGGCGGCGTTATGAACAAGACCAACTTCTTCGAGACCGGCCTCACCTTGGATGAGCTGGGCATTGGTCATATGACGAAAGACCAGATGCAGGCTTATCTGCGCGAGGGCGAATACGTGGCTCCCGAGGGCGAGTAAATGAGCAATTGGAAAAGCGCATACGGTGCGCTTGAGACGAAGGCGGAGGTTCGTGGCATCCACGGGCTTCCGCCCCGTAGTTTTTCGGGGCAGGTACTCGGCATCATTGCTGTGAAGCTGGATTACCCCAAGCTTCCAGGCAACGTCGCCAATGCGTGCACCTTCGACTATCCCGTGTGCTACGAAGTAGTTGATTTCGAGATCGAGCAGCTGTTTGCGGGCGATCCCGCCATCAAACAGATGATCATCGAAGCCGCCAAGAAGCTGGAAGCTCAGGGCGTGCGTGCCATTATCGGCGCATGCGGTTACTTCGCCCATTTCCAGAAAGATGTTGCGGCGGCGGTTGACGTCCCTGTATTCATGTCGAGCTTGTGCCAGCTGCCGGTTATCAAGGCGGGCTTTGCCCAGGCGGGGTCTATTGCGGTGTTTGCCGCTGATGGCTCCAGCTTGAACGATGATTTGCTTGCCCAGGTTGGTAGCAGCACCGAAAGGCTCATTATTCAGAACGTAGGCGACATGGAAAGCTTCGCTCCCATTCGTTGGGGCGGACACGAGCTCGACAATGGCAAGCTCACCGATGATTTATGCAGTTTGGCGAAGGACTTGTGTCAACAGCATCCTGATATCAAGGCCATCTTGCTTGAGTGCAGCGATCTGCCTCCTTACGCGGCGGCTATTCAGAAGGCAACGGGTTTGCCGGTGTTCGACTTCATTACGCTTGCAAACTGGGTTGCCAGCGCTGTGTTGCAGAAAACCTATACCGGTTGGTTCTAGCTGGCGAAGGCGGAGCGTCGTGCT
>FR884615.1:16037-16194 GCA_000436075.1 Eggerthella sp. CAG:209
TCGTGCTTGGGTTTGCATTCTCAAGCGATGATAGGTGTTTTGCCGAATGCGCCCCTAATGGGTGGAAGCGAAGGCACAAGTGGCGCTGTCAGCGGAAATGCCTATTCTTGCAAGGGGGCATTGATGGCGAAAAGCCTTCGATCTAATTCACTACGCA
>FR884615.1:16215-23451 GCA_000436075.1 Eggerthella sp. CAG:209
AGAAGGACCGGCAGCGCCGGTCCCTCTCTTAGCTTGGAGTGTCGCAAAGGAGTCTGGTTTCTTTACGACAGGATGGTTAGCGTTTCAGGTCGATGTCGGTAAGCTTAACTTCCTTGGCTTCCTTCATGGCTTCGCTCATGTTATCGGCAAATTCGATGGTATTAAGAACCGTTTCAACTTCAGCCTTATGATCTTCGAAGTTGTCGACGGTTATAGACACGCTTCCCTCATTTACCCCGATAATGAAAACGGAAGTAGTCCCTCCCGAATGCTTGTAATCGCCGGTCAACCAGGTTTTGTCGCCGTAGGTTACAGGGTCATGTGTCTCCCATTTAAAAGACCCGCTGTAGCGATCTTCGTATCGAGCGAGCAACTCTTCAGCTGTCATTTTCTTTTCCCATAATGGGATGATTCGATCGTTGTTGGAAAATGTCAGTTGGGCTTTGTTTGCGTTGTCGCCGGCAGAGTTGCTGACGCTTACGCCTTCGGGAACCTCAACCTTAAACCAGATGAAATCCGCTTTCTTGTCCGCAGGCCCGCTTCCTCCGCAACCAACTAAGGCAACTGCGGCAACAAGGCTTATGCAGAGGGCAAGAAGTGCGATAACTGCTTTCTTCATGATGATGTCCTCCTCTTCAGTCTGTTTCGAAAACGGGCGGAACTCGATTGCGGCTCCGCCCAAGGGTGTTAGTGGATCTTCAGGTCGTCAGAGTTGACTTCCTTAGCTTTGTCGTATGCTTCGCTCACATCATCTGCGAACTTTACCGATTTAACGAAGCTCTGCAGGTCTTTGTCGTTGATGTCGCTGAATCCGCGGGCATCAACGATGCCAACACGTCCATCGGGCAGGTCGGTGCAGAACTGGATCTTTGGCTTGCTTGCCTCAGTGTTCTGAGCAACCTTCCAGGTGTAGTTGCCGATCTTCATATCGTCCAGCTGCTCAGAGCCAGTGCCTTCCCATTCCATGAATGCTTGGGTAATTCCCTGGGCATCCTTTACGCCGTTCCAGTTGACGCGGAGCTCTTTGCCTTCATCGGTTTTGGCGAACGATACCTTTGCCGCATTGCTGCCAAGGCTGGTGTTCAGTTCGTACTTATCGGGTACTGCCGCCTGGTACCAGGTAAAGTCAGTTACTTTTTGTGAGTTACATCCCACAAGGGTGAAGCAGAGTGCAAGTGCGCATGCTGCAATTCCTAGAAACTTGAGTTTCATTACCGTTCACCCCGCTATTCCATCTTCTTGAACTTCATTTCGGCACCCTCGACTTCGATGGATATCATCCCATCAGCCAGCTTGCCATCAATCGAATCACCCATGGCTGTCATCTTGAAAGTGGTAGCATCCTTGGGCTCCCAGTTGCCCTCGGCTGTTTCGCCGAAGTACTCGAGAACCATAGTTTCGTCTTCATTGAGGGACAGCTTTACTTCCATGCCCCATGCTTTAAGCATGGAGATATCGCTCTCGGAATAGGTGGTATCGCCTTCGGTCAGGCCTGCCAGTTCCCAGTCGCCCTGGAAGTTCTTCTTGTACTGTTCGGCTCCGGAATCACATCCCACCAGTGCAAAGCACAGGGCAAAAGCGCATACCAGAACTGCGATGATCTTCTTCGTTGCCTTCATTGCAACCACATCCTCTCAGACTCCCTCGCCGCTTTTGCGGCTAGCTATGTTTGTCATCGTGGTTCCATGATGACGTGAGGGGAGCGTTGGAAGAAGTGACCTACGGCTCAGTTAAAGAGTGTTTTTGAGCCATGTGTCTCAAAAACAAAACAAGGTTTTGATCTGGTGATTTATCTGGTTGGTTTTGCCTTGTAAACGGCGGGTGAATCCCAAACGACGAAAGGTGTGATACCTATGGTTGCCGATGATCTATTTGTCCATTTTCGGAACGATAAGACCCTGTGATACCGCATGCACGGCAAGGCGCAAAATGCTGTCGTAGCCCGTTTTGGCCAAGATCTCAGAAATGTGGCGTTTTACTGTGCCTTCGCTTAAATACAACTCAGCTGCAATTTCCTTACGCGTTTTTGCTTCGCAGACCAATCGCAAGATGCTGATCTCTGTTTCGTTGAGTGCCGAAGCGTCCGAGAAGATACTCTGGGTTGCATTCGGGAAGGTGGAGTAGCCGTTGGCGGTTGAGCGAATAATTCCCAGGAGCTCTTCAGTTCCAACGTTCTTATATACGAAACTGTCAGCTCCAGCGAGCTTTGCCTGTTCGATGAACGTGATTTCCGGCATGCCTGTCATAATTACGATTTTCGTATCGGGGCAGGCTTCGCGAATCTGCTTCGCTGCGGCGATTCCGCTCGATCCGTTTTCGGTGCAAACATCCAAAAGCGCAAGATTGGCATTCGTCTCGCGCACCACGTCGAGTGCGTCTGCTGCATCGGAAAGCGCGCGGGCAACCTGCATATCTTCCTGCAGGTTGAGTGTGCATGCGAGTGATTCTCGGAGAATCCCCTGATCTTCAACGATGACGATGGTGATCATGATGATGCTCCTTGATAGGGAATGGTTGCCGATATAGTGAAAGGCGTCAGTACGTTTACCTCAAAGGTGCCACCGAGGACTTCTGCCGCTCGGCGCATCTGGGGCATGCCGCAGCCATCGATAATCGTGCTTGAAGCGCCGGTACCGTCATCGAAAATGGCCAGGTTCGTTTCCGATGGTTTGGCCGCTATGCGAACATAGACATTTTTAGCGCTGCCGTGCTTGAGTGCGTTGGTTGCTGCTTCTCGAATTATCCCAACTAGTGCATTTGCCGAGCTAGGGTTTTCGGGCAGCGTGCCCTCTATGTGGATATTCGTACCTGCAAGAGCAAAGGCTGATGCAAGAGCGGCAAGCTCGTCTTTTCCCTCTGGGGAAGTGCGAGCAAGATCGGTGGTGATATTGTGCATAAGCCGGGAAACGCTTCGGGTGATTTCCGGATTATCGATATCTGATTCTAGGTAGTGATGGAGTATGGTCATCCGTTGGCCGATGGAGTCGTGGACGCGTGTTTTCATGACGAGCGATGCCTCTTTTGCAGCAGCTTCTTCTAACTGCGCCAGGGTTTGCTCCAGTTTGCGGTTCGATTCTTCCAGCTCAATGTTGGCAAGATGCAGACGTTCGTTGAGGTCTTCTTCAACCGTAACGTCAATGGCCATGATCCGTTCGCATAAGGTGTGATGCAGCGTCACCTCGTCATGTATGAAGAGCCTGGTTTCATTTGGCGATACAGTTAGACGTATCCCTTCGGGAAGCAAGGCGTCGCGAACGTGGTTGCCTGCGGTTGCGCGTTTGGCTAGCTCCGCCCAGATAAGGGAACCCTCTGAGAGGTTGGTGCCCAATCCGAGCGCTTGAAGGCTAGATCGCATGCTTTCGTTCATAAGGACAATCGCTCCGCTTCGATTAATGCACAGAATGCCCTCGGGAAGTTTTTTTACCGCTTCGCCGATGGAGAGCTGCGTAATCGCGGAACTGCGGTGCTTGATATCCATGGTCAGCGAAGACGACACGCGGAAAAGGAAGAACGAAGCGTCTAGTACGGGAATGAACCAGCTGTTGATGTCAGCCGCTTCGATGAATGGTGGCGTGCAGGTAGCAAGAACTATGAGCTCGAGGGTCATTATGGGGCGGCGATAGGCGAAGGCGAGCACGAGACCCAGCACAAGCGCAATGGCGTTAACCCACATCATTGGCTCGATGGGGAACGAGATCATCTTCATGCGGAACAGCAGCGCGCCATGGTTTGCGTAAGCAGAGCATACCGTTGCGCAGGCTAAGAGCAGATGCGCAAGGAGAAGCGCCTCATAGGCGACAGCTCCGCGGGGGTTGCGGTTTTCTTTCCGCGTGGCAACAAGAAGAACATGGATCATTTGCCCGACCATAAGCCCAAATAGCAGAATGATAAGCGCAATAAGAACCACTGATTTTATGTTGAACAGATGGCTCATAGGGCACTGTCTTCCAGCTTGATTTTGACGGCGATTTCATCTGCCTCGATTTGGTGGCAGTTGCGGATGCCCGCTTTCGTCAGGCTATTGCAGAAGTTTTGCAGCGAAGGTTCGAGTTTTCGGGATTCTTCGCATTGCAAAACGATGCGAACTGTCAAGGCGCAGCGTTCGTCGTTTTCGCCAAATAAGAGCAGGGTTGGGTTTTTGATCGCAAATGCCAGTGAGGCGAAGTCGTATGCGCAATCGTAGAGGTGGGCCATGATTGCGGGTGATAGGGGTTCGTTCAAGCGAAAGAGCGCGGCGCTTTCGATTCCCATGGAACGGAAATCGGCTGCGGCTTCGGTAAATACCAGCTCAACTTGTTCTTGCGTGAAGGAAACTCCTTCACGCTCGGCAACGATAAGGCTCCCTTTGCGCTTGCAGTAGGCGACAAGGAATTTAACCCGGGTCAAGTTTTGGCGTCTGATTGCTGCACTTTCGAGCGAGTCGTCTTCGGGGAGCTCGTCGATAAGGCGATTGATCTCGGTAGTTTTCTCCGCCAGCGAGTTATTGATTTGCTCGAATAAGTCACGTTCTGCTTCCCGTAATGCGAGGCCCTGGCGAATGGCAGCGCTTCGCTTTAGCAGCTCGGATGCATTGATCAGTTCTTCCTTTCGCTGTTTGAGAGCGGTGCGTCTGGCGTCATTTTTGCTTACATCGATGGAGAGCAACGCGGTGCCGCCGCTGATGCCGTAGGCGCGTTTGAGGGTATGGGGGTTGCTTGGGACGCGGAAGTCTACGGCCGCGCCGTTGAGCGTGCCAAGTTCAGTTATCTTTTCTGTTGTTTCGGGCGAAAGGGGCTTGGCTTGTGCGGTTGAGTAAGCAAGCTGCCCATTCCTGGTTAGCACTTTCAGATCGAAAGGTAGTTTGTAGAAGGTTTCCCGATACCACGCATAAGAGGGAAGGATCCCTGTCGCGAGAGTGATTTCGACCGCCACGACAATAAGGATGGTGTAGGTGAGTGCCAGGTTGGTGCTGAAGAAGTGAGCGTTTCGAAGGATGTAGAGCAAGCTGTAGGCAATTGCCAAACCGGCGATAATCGCTAAAGGGGCAAAAGAGGGGCGTAGCTGCTTTCTTGCGGCAGGGAACAACAAGGCAAAGAATGCTCCGTAAAGTAGGACGAACCAGCCAGCAACGAGCCAATAGCACCACTCGTAGCGGTAATTGCCGCTCCAGCCAGGATCGTCGAAGCTGAACGAAAATACCGCATGGTGGAGGTTGTTCGTAAGCACGAACAGAGCAAGCAGGGCACTTCCTGCAAAAGCGATGGAGCGTGCGGTTTTTCCTGCCTTGGTGGTATCGAAACCGGCGGCGCGGAGGGCGCAGGTAAAGGCCAGCGCGGGAACAAATAGCATGGGAACGTAATAGAGGTACCAGCATATAGAGGTGCCCAGGTCGCTTTTCATGGGGTATTTCACGATAACGTCGAGCAACCAAAACGCTAAAAGGGCGGCGATGGCAATAAGCTGGTTGCGGATAATGGCGTCGGGGCAGCGTACGTAGATGGAAAAGGCCCATGCGGCAAGTGCTGGGCCCAGAAGCACCATGAACCCCGTTGTGCTTGAAGGGCCGAACCCGAGACCGAAAAACGAAGGCGGTTTGCTGGGAAGAAAGATCTCGGCGCAAATGAGGAGGACAAAAGTCGCTGCGGCAATGCAGGCGGCAACAATCAAAACCCGACGTTTTGAGATGCTTTGCGTATGCTGCTCTGGGTTCCCCATGATCTCCCTTACTTCGATGCTTCCAAGTATAGAGGAGAAGCCTGCTGCTACGGCTGCGGGGTGGGTTAATGGGTGCGCTTTTGTGTTTGGGGCTTGGGTGTTGGTGGTGGAATTCGGTCCCGGTTTTGGTGGATTGGTTTTTGCCCGACGCGTGCACCGCGCGTCACTTCTTTGATCCCGAGCTTCACTTCGATTGTGGCTGCTTTCAAAGAGTGCATTGTTAGCTGTTAGACTGGTTGGGAAAACGTCTATTTCTTTTGGAAAGAAAGCGAGTTGGCATGGTGGCGGAATCGGGTAGTGGCTTGACGCACGAAGAAATCCAGGCAGCAGAAGGCCTGCTGCGCTTCATAGATGAAAGCCCCAGCGCATTTCACGCGGTGTCTGCCCTGCGTGCTCGGTTTGACGAGGCAGGATTCGTTTTTCTCCCCGAAGCGCAAACCTGGAGCTGCAAGCCAGGGGGATGCTACTACACCGTGCGCAACGGTTCGAGCATCATAGCCTTCAAGGTGGGCGGTGCCGTATCGGAAGGCTATCATTTTCAGATCACCGCTTCGCATTCGGATTCGCCTCTGTTCAAAATCAAGGCTCAGCCCGCTTTGGAAGGCCCAGATTCGTACAGACGCTTAAACGTTGAGGCGTATGGAGGAATGATCGATTACACCTGGTTCGATCGTCCTCTTTCCCTTGCGGGCCGCGTTATGGTTCAAATAGGGAATCGCATTGAGAGCAGGTTGGTCTCGCTTGATAGGGATGTGGCTCTTATTCCGAGCCTGGCTATCCATATGGATCATGGTGTGAACAACGGCTTTGCTCCAAACCGACGGATCGATTTGTGCCCGGTGGTTTCCGCGGGCGCGCTGGAGAAAGAAGCACTGCAACCGCTGCTTGCTAACGAGCTGGACCTTCATCCCGACCAAATAGTGAGCCATGACCTGTATTTGGTGAATCGCCAGGCACCTTGCATATGGGGTGCGGCTGGTGAATTCATCTCAGCCCCCAGACTCGATGACCTTATGTGCGCCTACGCTTCGGCTGAAGCGTTTTTGCGAAGCGCCAACGATTCCTGCGTTTCGGTGTACTGCTGCTTCGACAGCGAAGAGGTGGGGTCCAACACCAAGCAGGGTGCTATGTCCACATTCTTGCCCGATACGCTGATGCGCTTGAATGGGGCTTTGGGTGGTACGGACGAGGAATATCGCCGCGCATTGGCGGGTTCCCTATTGGTAAGCTGCGACAACGCCCATGCGGTACACCCTAACCATCCCGAAAAGAGCGATGAGGGCAATCGTGCCTATTTGAATCAGGGCATTGTGGCCAAAGAAGCGGCAAACCAGAAGTACTGCACCGATGCGTTTAGCAGTGCCGTGTTCTGTGCGGTGTGCAATAACGCCAGCGTACCGTTCCAGCGGTTTGCGAACCGCAGCGATATGGCGGGTGGCTCAACCTTGGGCAACCTATCCAACATACAAGCAAGTATGCATGGCGTTGATGTGGGCTGTGCCCAGCTAGCCATGCACTCGGCGTACGAAACCGCCGGCGCAC
>FR884615.1:23458-23599 GCA_000436075.1 Eggerthella sp. CAG:209
AAACCGCCGGCGCACGCGATGTCATGCTTGCCACTCGTGCGTTGTTGGCTTTCTTCGATGCTGACATCCAAATGAGCGGGTCTGATTCTGCCACGCTGCATTAGAAACGCTGGGGTGTCTGGGGGGTGTTCCTATAGTTCT
>FR884616.1 GCA_000436075.1 Eggerthella sp. CAG:209
AGCGGCGTCTTTCTGCCTCGTCGAAGGCAACGTCTTCTAGGAAATCGTCTTCGCTAAGCACGGTGGCCTCCTATTTGGTTGTTGCGTTCGCGCATGGTTGCGCCCTGCTTCAAACTGGTTCCGCGCAACAATGCGTTCTTGCCAAAGCGGTCGCGCACGGCAATGGATGCTTTGGCCAGGTCGGCTTCTTTGCCATCGTCTTCCGAGCTGAAAAGACTGGGTTGGTCGTACTTGGTGGGTTGGAGGGCACCCAGCGCCACCGTTAGCCTGCGGATAGGTTCGCTATTCAGCGTGTGCTTGTCGAACAATTCCAGCGCAATCTTCACTATGCGATGCGACGAATCGGTTCGTTCGGAAAGCTTGGTTGAACCGCCGCTTCCCATGCCCCATCTGCCGCTTTCGGTAAGATGGGGCTGCGCGTAGCCAACGTGCACGGATACGTTCCCGCACGAAAGCCCCTTCGAGCACAAGTCCAAGCAGCTGGCGTCTGCCATTTCCCGCAGTACGGTGCGTGCTTCGCTGAAAGAATAGTCGCGCATCAGCACCTGCCCGTTCGATATCGAATGCGCTGCGGGGCGGTACTCTTTTATCTGCTTGATGGTGCAGGGCTCCTGTCCCCAGGCGTGGTCTAGCAGGTATTCGCCGTTTTTGCCGAATTCCTTCTTCAGCCATGTGGGGTTTGCCGCGCATACGCCCGCCATATCGTGGATGCCGTGTTTTGCCAGACGATGCGCGATGCCTGGGCCCACTTGCCAGATGTCGGTTATGGGCCGATGGAACCAGATTTCGCGTTTGTAGCTTTCTTCGTCCAGTATGCCTATGCCGTCGGCTGCCTTTTTTGCTTCGATGTCCAAAGCCACCTTCGCCAAAAACAGGTTGGGGCCGATACCTGCCGTGGCGGTGATGCCTGTTTCTTCAGTCACCTTGTTGCGCAGCATTTCGGCGAAGGCCTTTGCGCTCATGCGGTACAGCTTCAGGTAGGGAGTTGCATCGATGAAGCATTCGTCGATGCTGTACACGTGGATGTCCTCGGTGCTTACGTAACGCAGGTATAAGGCGTTTATCTGCGCCGATACCTCCATGTAGCGGGCCATGCGCGGCGTTGCCATGGTGTATTCGATCCCGTTGGGAATTTGGAAAATACGGCAGCGGTTTTTTACGCCCAGTGCTTTCATGGCGGGGGTTATGGCAAGGCAGATGGTGCCGGACCCGCGGGTGGGGTCGGCAACCACGAGGTTCTCGGTGAAAGGGTCCAGGCCTCGATCGACACATTCGACGCTTGCGTAGAAGCTCTTCAAGTCGATGCACACATAGCTCTTTGTGCGCTTGTTGGCAAGCATGGACCATCCCTTCCATCACATCGAAAACAGAGTTTGTTCGCTGGATTTTATACGAACACCTGTTCTAGTATACAGACATGGACTACAGGGCGAAAGATGGCGAAATGAGGCGCGTGCACCGCGAAACGGTGGACGTGTTGGCGCGGTTCGGGCGGGATGGCCGCCTTGAGCCTTGCGTTGTTGTGCTCAAGGATTGCCGTGCTTTCCGCATTGACGAGGTGCTGATGACAAGCGGTTTCGGTCCGGTACGCCATGGCAAGCGCACGGCGCGCTTCGACATTCGCCTGGGTGGCAGGGAAACGCAGTTGTTCTTGGAGCATCAGCTGGAAAACCCC
>FR884617.1:0-831 GCA_000436075.1 Eggerthella sp. CAG:209
GCGTGCAGTTTCTGAGTGCTCGAAGGTCGGTTCCGTGGGGGCTGCGCGCTATGGCGGCGGCACGTTCTTCCGCGGCTTTTCTTCGCGAGGCATGCTTTGGGGATCGAATGCCAATGCGCCAGTACCGCTGTGAGGTTTCGGCTAAGAAGGCGCGCCCTTTCACCACGATATTTCCTCCAAGGTTAATGAGGGCATCGTGGATGCTGCAATCTTCCAGGAATTCGCTAACGCGATCGGCGACGTATCCTTTTGCGATGCCTCCGAGGGAAACCTTGCTTTCTGCAATAGGGAGCTGGGCGTGGTCTTCCATAATGCGGAGGTGTCCAGTTTTTGCAATTTCAAGGGCATGTGCAATTTCGGCGGGCTTGGGAACTTGGGCTTTACGGAAGTTCCAGAGCTCTGCAACGGGAGCCATGGAAACATCGAACAGCCCCGCGGTTTCCTCGCGGTAGTGCCTGGAAAGCTGCAGAATCTTCGCGGTTTCGGCATCGATGGGCACGGCTTCCCCCTGCGCGTGATTCAAGCGCCAGATATCGCTTCCTTTTTGGGTGTGGCTCCAGAGCTTTTCGTATCGGTAGCAGAGACCCACCGCATTATCGAGAATCCTTTCCAGCAATTGCCCAGATGAGGGCTGCGCTCCATCGGTTACGATCGCTGCCTTTATGCAGCAGTTCGTGTTGAAGGCGAAGAAGCTTCTGCTCCTTATCTCGAGCTCGGCGTTTTCGCTCGTGGTTGTTTTGAGGGGGCATGTTCCCGACTGAGCGTTTCTTATGTTCACGGGTCCTTCTTCGCGATAGGGCGGGGAGGCGCTGAAGCCTATAGATGGTCGAA
>FR884617.1:889-1089 GCA_000436075.1 Eggerthella sp. CAG:209
TTGTTACCTATGGTAAACTCCCGCATGTGAATTAGCCACGGCTAACTTTAAATGTGCAGAAATAAGTTCGGAAAGGGAGAATATGAAAGATTCTCAGTCACTTCGTACACCCGCTGCCTCTGCGGCGAAGGTAGGCATGGCGGCTGCCTTGGCTGCTGGCATGGCCATGGCCACTCCGACTGCCGCATTTGCGGCAGGGG
>FR884617.1:1096-14411 GCA_000436075.1 Eggerthella sp. CAG:209
CATTTGCGGCAGGGGAAGATCAGGACGTGAGCGTCGCCTCTGAAAACGCAAGCGATAGCTACTACTACATCGGTGACAGCTCCTACGGGCTGAGTACCTATCTTTCCGAAGCTGTTGCCCAAGGGTCCACCAAAATACACGTGGGAACCAGCTTTACCGACAAGGGCACGGTAACCATTCCTTCGTCTATCACTGAGCTTTCGGGGTATTCCGAAGGTTGGTTCAGCTCTGGCCCGAAAACGGTTGATTTCGGCTATTCCTATAAAATGGCAGTCGTGTTCCCTTCCGGTTCGGACATCGCGGTTGATCGTATCAATTTCTACAAGCGCAATAGCTCAGACGCTGAAGGTGCCTATGTCGAGGTGCAGAAGGGCGCTGTGGTTCATTTTTCGAATTGCTCGTTTTCCAATACGCCTGTTGTGAACGGTACGGCGGTGTTCGAAAACTGCACCTTTGCGACGGGGCAGATCGAAAACAATGGCTCCGTAACGTATACCGGCAGCACGAAAGAGCCCGAGAACATTGGCGAGCCTGCCGAATCCTACCAGGGCCTTGCATTCAGCTTCGCATCGGGAAAGGAATTCTCTGCTGTCGTTCAGGGCAGCCAGGTCAGCCAAACGCTGCCTTTTGAGTTGAAGGGAACGAAAGCTGCCGACGCCAAAGTTGCCGCCAAGGTTCTTGGTCAGGATGGTGCGGAGGTTGAAGGCTTGAGCGCTTCTGTTTCGGACGGGAAAGTCTCTCTGACCGGAACAGCACCTACCGCTGGTTCGTATTCCGTTGCGGTTTCCGCTTCCGCAGCCAAGGAGGACGTCTCGACAGATTCGACAAGCGAAACGTTGAACTTTGTGGTGCAGGAGCAGATCCAGGTTAGGCTTTCGGGCGATCTTCAGTGCTTCGTTGTGAACGGCACGTCTGCTCAGAGCAGCGAATACGAGGTGATGGCAACCTCGACAGGCGGTGGCGGATCATCGAGCACGAGCCAGTCGAATCGTCTGAAGCCCGAGGTCAAAGAGGGAACTGGCGAATGGGAGGACTGGAACACCTTTGCAACCAGGAACTCTGATGCTGAAATCAGTTTTTCTGTCAGCCCCGAAGGAAGCGGCATGGAGGTAAGCCCTGTTGCCTACGATACCGTCTACGTTACGGGAACGCCGCAGACGCCAGGCACCTATCACATAACGGCAACGGTAACTTCTGGCGCGCGTAACCAACAAAGTAGTTCGGTGGAAATGCGCATCTATGCAGACGACCAAACCCTTCAGCAGCGGATGGATGCACTTTCTGAAGGAACCAGCTCATGGGATATGGAGCCGTACGAGATCTCCGAGACGGGAAATGCGGTTGTACCAGTTAGCCTGCACAACATTTACGGCTCGCACGAATCGGGCGTGTACGGCATTATTGGCAAAGGCGAAAATGGCAATTTCGGCACCGAAACCCTCACTATTCCCGCAGGTGCAGATGTCACCCTTCACAACATGAAGATCTATTCGAGCGTGAAGATCGTCGTGGAAAAGGGCGGCAAGCTGACCCTCGACGACTCGGTCGCCTATGGCGCTGTGGAAGTAAACGGGGGTACTTTGAGCGCCAAAAACAGCTCTTCATTCGTTAACCAGATCACGCTGAATGATGGATCTGCCCTCGAAGATGCCGAAATCAGATCTCATGCTAACTACCTTACCGACGGAAACTACAAGGTCGAAGCGCCGACGGCTCCCGTGCAAACGAATGGTACGGTGACGGTCAAAGGCACGTGCTCCATTGAAGGTGAAGGCATCGTGTCTAGCAAAGATGCCCAAACCGGCATGATCGTCAATGGGGGCAAGTTGGTTATCGATCAGGGTGCCACGTTGAAAGCGACCGGCGGCAGCGTTGACCTTGACAACGGAAACGGCGGTGCGGGCATCATGCTTAACGGTGGCTCTATTATCGGCGACGGTCAGCTTGAGGCACAGGGTGGCTCTGTCGGCATGGGCGGAGGAAACGGTGGCGCAGGTATTGCCGGTGAAGGCATAGTTGCAGTTTCCACGCTGAAGGCAACTGGCGGAAATACGGTTGGCGAAAACGACGCGGCCATGGGCGCCCCGGGCAATGCGGGTAACGGCATCGATCCGAAAGTCCTGGTTTCAAAGGCTACTCGGGTCGAGTCAAAGGGCGGAACGGGAGTGAACCCAGGAAGCGGTGAGTACAGCGTTTACGAAGAAAATGCCGGCGGCGGATCGGGTTCTGATGGCGATAAGGGGCCTGATTCCGGCAACGGTTCTGGCTCCGGCGATAGCTCGGGTGACGGATCTGATGTCGGCAATGACTCTAGCGCCGATACGGGCAACGGATCGGGCGATGCAGGCAACGGCGGCGATGCTAACGCTTCCGATGACGCTTCTGGCGCCGATGCAGGCAGCAAAGGCGAAGAATCCAACGACGATTCCTCGCAGGCTGCCAGCCTACCCGCAACGGGCGATGCAGCTCCCCTTGGGNNNNGGGCGATGCAGCTCCCCTTGGGGCGGCTGCTGCGCTTGCCGTAATGGCGGCGAGTGGGGCGGCGGTTGCACGCAGGAAGTTCGACAGATAGTTTCGGGAAGCATCTCCCCATACGATGCGACTGACGGGGAAGGCGACAAGGGGCGCCTTCCCTTTGTCGCGCTCAGGGCGATTCTCTTCACCGAAAGTAGCCGCTTCGTTTCGGGTGGCACGTCGTTCATTGGAGCGTGCTATCCTTTCCTGCGATAAACAAGTTTCCGTGAAAGGTGGTTTTCTTGGAACGCAAGAACGCATGGGAAGGCTACAACGCCGACCAGCTTGAAGAGCTCGACGGTTTGGCTTCCCGCTATATCGACTACATCTCTAACAACAAAACTGAGCGCCGTTGTTTTGCGGCCGCCGTTAAGCAGGCAGAAGCTGCGGGCTATGAATCGCTTGAGAATGTGGTTCGCGAGGGCCGCACGCTCGAAGCGGGCGACAAGGTATGGGCTGGCGTGCATGGCAAGTCGCTCATTTTGGCTCACATCGGTACCGAGCCGCTTGAAGCGGGCCTGAACATCCTGGGTGCCCATATCGACAGCCCCCGCCTGGACTTGAAGCAGAACCCGGTTTACGAGAACAACGGGTTTGCCTTCCTCGACACTCACTACTACGGCGGCATCAAGCACTACCAGTGGGTAACGCTGCCCTTGGCGCTTCACGGTGTGGTGGCGAAAACCGACGGCACCGTGGTTGACGTGAATGTGGGCGACGATGCCGGCGACCCCGTATTCTGCGTAACCGATCTTCTGCCCCATTTGGGCAACCAGCAGATGGCCAAGAAGGGCAGCGAAGTGGTCGAAGGCGAAAACCTCGATGTGCTTATCGGCAATCGCCCCCTGAAGGTCGAGCCCGCCGACGACGCCTCTGACGAGGAGAAAGCCGCCGCAAAGGAGCCGGTAAAGGCTTTTGCCCTTAAGCTGCTGGAAGAAAAGTACGGCATTACCGAAGAAGACTTCCTTTCCGCCGAAATCGAGGTAGTGCCTGCAGGCCGCGCCCGAGAATTGGGCTTCGACCGCAGCATGGTTATCGGCTACGGCCAGGACGACCGCGTGTGCGCCTACACTTCGCTCGAGGCTCAGCTCGCAATCGAAACGCCGAAGAAGACCGCCGTTACGGTGCTGGTTGACAAGGAGGAAATCGGCAGCGTCGGCGCAACAGGCATGGGCTCTCTGTTCTTCGAGAACACCATCGCAGAAATTGCCGCTCTTACTGGGCTGGAAAGCCCCTTGGCGCTGCGCCGCGTTTTGGCCGCATCGCGCATGCTTTCCTCCGACGTGTCCGCCGGCTTCGACCCTGCGTATGCTTCGGTATTTGAGACGAAGAACGCTGCATACCTTGGTAAGGGCCTGGTGTTCAACAAGTACACGGGAGCGCGCGGAAAAAGCGGCTCCAACGATGCGCGTGCCGAATACGTGGCATACGTACGCCGCGTGATGGACGACGCCGAGGTTTCCTTCCAGACCGCCGAACTTGGCAAGGTTGACGCGGGCGGCGGCGGAACCATCGCCTACATTCCCGCAAAGTACGGCATGGACGTCATCGATTCCGGCGTTGCCGTGCTTTCGATGCACGCTCCGTGGGAAGTTACCTCCAAGGCCGATATCTTCGAGGCGTATCGCGGATATCGCGCCTTCCTCGAGGCCTAGAGCAAGAATGCGAAGCATCCCTTTGCGGAGCGCCTTCGGCATTGAGGCAAGGGATTCAAAGGGGCTGGGTTTTTATCCAGCTGGAGCGTTCGGAAACGAGCCGTAAAACCTAAGATTTTCAGCATTTACGTGTGCACCAAGTGACAAAAAGGAGCCTCGCTCCTTTTTGTCACTTTTTTGTCGCGCACGTGTCTATAATGAATTAACCTCGCGGAAACCCTCCGGGCACGAAAGGGAACCGGCAAGGAGCGGGGGATCGGGAAATGAGACTCAATTCAAGGAGCGCTACATGGCACATTATTTCGACGAACCCTCTCGTACTTTCAATGAGTACCTGCTTGTACCGGGTTACTCTTCTTCGGAGTGCATCCCCGAAAAGGTTGACCTTTCCACTCCGCTTGTACGATACAAGAAGGGTGAAGAGCCTGCTCTGAAGCTTTCTATCCCCATGGTTTCCGCAATCATGCAGGCCGTTTCCGACGATGGCATGGCTGTAGCTTTGGCTCAGCAGGGCGGCGTTTCTTTCATCTACGGTTCTCAGTCCATCGAAGACCAGGCCGCAATGGTTCGCCGCGTAAAGGACCACAAGGCCGGTTTCGTACGTAGCGATTCCAACCTTACCCCCAACGCAACGCTTCGCGATGTTGTTGCACTGAAGGAAAAGAGCGGCCATACCACCATGCCCGTTACCGAAAATGGTCAGGGCCAGGGCAAGCTGTTGGGCATTGTTACCGGCCGCGACTATCGCCTTTCCCGCATGGATCTCGACACGCCCGTATCTGAGTTCATGACCCCCCGTGAAAAGCTCATCGTTGGCACCGCAAGCACCACGCTGAAGGAAGCCAACGACATTATTTGGGACAACAAACTGAACTCGCTGCCCATCGTTGACGACAACGACAACCTTATGTACATGGTATTCCGCAAGGACTACGAGCAGCACAAGTCCAATCCGCACGAACTGCTCGACGCTCACAAGCGTTACATCGTTGGTGCTGGTATCAACACGCGTGATTTCGCAGAGCGCGTTCCTGCTCTGATTGAAGCTGGCGCAGATGTTCTGTGCATCGACTCTTCTGAAGGTTTCTCCGAGTGGCAGTCCCGTACCATCGCATGGATTCGCGCTCACTACGGCGATTCCGTAAAGGTTGGCGCTGGTAACGTAGTAGACACCGAGGGCTTCCGTTTCCTGGCTGAAGCTGGCGCTGACTTCATCAAGGTTGGCATCGGCGGCGGTTCCATCTGCATTACGCGTGAAACCAAGGGCATCGGCCGTGGCCAGGCAACCGCACTTATCGAGGTTGCAAAGGCTCGTGACGAATACTTCCGCGAAACGGGCGTGTACGTTCCCGTTTGCTCCGATGGCGGTACGGTATACGATCATCACATCACCCTGGCACTTGCCATGGGTGCCGACTTCATCATGCTGGGTCGCTACTTCGCTCGTTTTGACGAGGCTCCCAACAACAAGGTTGTGGTAAACGGCCAGCACATGAAGGAATACTGGGGCGAAGGTTCCAGCCGTGCACGCAACTGGCAGCGCTATGACCTGGGCGGCAGCAAGAAGGGCATGACTTTCGAAGAGGGTGTAGATTCCTACGTTCCCTACGCTGGCCCCTTGAAGGACAACGTGGATCTTACGCTTTCCAAGGTTCGTTCCACTATGTGCAACTGCGGCGCGCTCACCATTCCCGAGCTGCAGGACAAGGCAAAGCTTACGGTCATCAGCTCCACTTCCATCGTCGAGGGCGGCGCGCACGATGTTCTGCTGAAGGACAAGACTCCTTTCGTTAGCAACACGCGCTAGAGTTTATACGGCGCAAACGAAAACGTTTCGTTTGGCTCATCATTTACGGCTCTTCATAAAATCTCCCCGTTTCGCTCTGTGCGAATAGGGGAGATTTTTTATATTTGAACTGGTACAACAGTGTTCACGGGTAGAACGTGTTCCAATCCGAGAAAGCGGACGATTAGGTCAAAACTGACGGGTACGCTAAACTTCTTGCTATGGCTACACGAGTACATAAAGCGCTTACCGCGGTTCCTGTTAGCTTGGCATTGGCTCTTTCTATGACCTTGCCGGCAACTGGCGCTGTGCGCGAAGCGCACGCAGACGAGCTTTCCGACGCCCAGGCAGTACTGTCCCGGGCTTCGGCTGAGCTTGATTCCCTTAATAAAGAATACGATGCCCTGCAGGCACAGTTGAGTGGTCTTGATTCTCAAATCAACGAAACCACCCAGAAGGTGCAGGACGCTCAGCAGAAGATGCTCGAGGGTCGCGAAACACTTTCTGGCAGCATTCTTTCCCAGTACAAGGGAGATGGTTCCCTTTCGCTGGTGAACATCGTCCTTTCATCGGAAGATATCTCAGAGTTCACGAAGAACCTGACGTACTACTCTTCCATTCAAGAAGACCAGGCGCAGAAGGTTGCCGAACAAGAGCAGCTGCGCGATACGTTTTCTTCGGCTCTCGGTGAGCTCGACACCCAGCGCGACGAGCAGCAGAAGCTGATCGGCGAGGCTGAGCAGAAGAAGAGCCAGGCTGAAAAGGTGGTGTCTGACGCTTCCGCTAAGGTTTCCTCCATCAAGGAAGAACAGGCCCAGGCTCAGCTGGCGGCCTTGCAAGCACAGGCAGCGGAAATGCAGAAGAAAGAAGAGGCCAAGCAGCAAGCTGCCTCGAATGCATCGCAGCCCAATTCCAATTGGAATACCAATACCGACCGCAACCCGTCGGCTAATACCAATTCTTCCAGCAACAGCAACAATTCCTCGAATTCCAATTCTGGTAGCGTAAGCGCTGGTTGGAAGACGGGCGTTGCTTCTGCTTATGGCGGCAGCAGCGACGCAAGCACCCCGAATCCGGGAACCACAGCAACGGGTGCAATTTGCAACGATTCCTCCATGGGCGTTGCTGTTCCCATGTCCTGGCCGAATTACCGCTCATACCTTGGGCGTGCTGTCGAAATCAAATATGGTGGTAAGACGGTAATTGCTACCGTCAACGACTGCGGTTCCATGGGCGGCGGCTCGCGCGCGCTCGACTTGCAGCCGGGTGTCTTCAAGGCCTTCGGGTTCAGCACCTGCCAAGCCTGGGGCGTCCGCACCGTAAGCTACCGCTTCCTGTAAGTGAGAACATAAGGCGCATCATTTTTCCGCTTGCGCCATAGGGCAATAACAGGGCCTCGTTTGCGAATTTTGAACTATTTCCCAGTTCATCCATCGCGAACGAGGTCCTTTTCGTTGGGGAAATGAGGACAGGTGCCAGACTCCTGTCTGGCGAGCCGGGTTTCGTTTGCAAAGCTGTTTGTGCGCGAGGCTTTGGCGCTAGTTGCTACAGCGCAAAGCGGAAATCCGGTACCTATTCCCATCTTCCCAGCAACCGCTTAGAGGAAATTGTGCGCGGAAACACAGGCGCAACGCCGACACGATATAATGTCAAACCGTATGTATATTCAGTGCTCGAAGGTTCGTTTACTTGAATCAACGGGTTCTGCGCGCATGAAGTATCGGAAAAGGATTATGCCTCATGAAAGAATACAATCCTCACGAGATTGAGCCTCGTTGGCAAAAGGTGTGGGCCGAAACAGGCGCACATAAGGCAACGGAGGATACCAGCAAGCCGAAGCGCTATGTGCTCGAGATGTTCCCGTACCCTTCGGGCGACATTCACATGGGCCATGTTCGCAATTACACCATCGGCGACGTAACGGCTCGCTATTACGCTATGCGTGGTTACGACGTGCTGCATCCAATGGGCTGGGATGCGTTTGGTCTGCCTGCAGAAAACGCAGCCATCAAGCACAATTCCCATCCTGCTAAGTGGACGTATGCCAACATCGAAACGCAGAAGGCCAGTTTCAAGCGCATGGGCTTTTCCTATGACTGGGATCGCACCGTTGTTGCCTGCGACCCTGAGTACTATCGCTGGGGTCAGTGGATCTTCCTGCAGATGTACAAGCGCGGTTTGGTAGAGCGCCGCAATAGCCCTGTCAACTGGTGTCCCAACTGCAAAACGGTTTTGGCAAACGAGCAGGTAACCGAAGGCGAATGCTGGCGCTGCCATGGTGCCGTTGAAAAGCGCGATCTTACCCAGTGGTACTACAAAATCACCGATTACGCCCAGGAGCTGCTGGACGATCTTGACCAGCTGGAAGGCTGGCCTGAACCTGTTAAGCAGATGCAGGCAAACTGGATCGGTCGCTCCGAAGGTGCCGAAGTTGATTTCGAGTTGATTCCTGCCGAAGGCAAGGACGACGGCCAGACCATCACAGTATTCACCACGCGCCCCGACACCCTGTTCGGCTGCAGCTTCTTCTTGCTGGCTCCCGAAAGCCCGCTGGTGCACGACCTGGTATGCGGTACCGAATACGAAGCCGAGGTCATGGCCCTGGTTGAGGGCGCTGCCAAAGTAAGCGCCGTGGAGCGCGCCCAGGGCGACCGCGAAAAGCATGGTGCCTTCACCGGCCGCTACGTTATCAATCCCGTTAACGGCGAAAAGGTTCCTGTATGGGTTGCCGACTACATCGTTGCCGATTACGGCACCGGTGCCGTAATGGCGGTTCCCTGCGGCGACCAGCGCGACTTCGAGTTTGCTCGCAAGTACGACTTGCCCATCATCCCCATTATCTTGGGCGAAGATGATCCTCTGTATCCCGAGCTCAACGGCGTGCAGGAACGCAAGGTTACCACCGTCGATTGGGAAAAATCCTACGAGGCCGAAGGTGTGCTAGTTCAGTCCGGCAAGTACACCGGCATGGTGGGCGGCAAGCATTCTCCTGCCGTCGACGCCATCATCGGCGACCTGGAGGCTCAAGGTAAGGGCAAGAAGTCGGTTCAGTTCCGTTTGCGCGACTGGCTCATTTCCCGTCAGCGCTATTGGGGTAATCCTATCCCGATTGTTTACTGCGACGACTGCGGCATCGTGCCCGTTCCCGAGGACCAGCTGCCTGTTACGCTGCCCAAGGACATCGATTTGGCTGCTGGCGAAACGCTTGCAACGCATGAGCAGTTCGCTCAGTGCACGTGCCCGAAGTGCGGTAAGCCTGCGCGTCGCGAAACCGACACCATGGACACCTTCACGTGCTCCAGCTGGTACTACATGCGCTATACCGACCCGCACAACACCGAGCTGCCTTTCTCTCCCGACCGCGTAAACCGCTGGATGCCAGTCGACCAGTATATTGGCGGTATTGAGCACGCTATCCTGCATCTGCTGTATAGCCGCTTCTTCACGAAGGTACTGCGCGATATGGGTATGCTCAACTTCGACGAGCCCTTCACGAACCTATTGTGCCAGGGCATGGTTCTCGATGAAAACGGCGAGGTGATGTCGAAGTCGAAGGGCAACGTTATCAGCCCCGAAGACATGATCGCTGGATACGGCGCCGATGCAGTGCGTGCTTATATCCTGTTCATGGCTCCGCCTGACAAGGAGCTGCAGTGGAATGAAGACGGCCTGGCTGGCATGTACAAGTTCCTGAATCGTGCTTGGCGTATGGTGAATGATCTTGCAGGGAAGGCTGGGGATGAAACTTCCTTCCAGGCTGGCGCGAAGGCGGAAGAAGCAAAGAAGGCTCATGATGAGCTTCTGCGCGAGCGCCATCGCGTGGTTGGCAAGGTCATCGACGACTTCGCTCGCAACAATTTCAATACGGCTATTGCAGCCATCATGGAATTGGTAAATGCTACAGGCGATTACCTGCGCAAAAACTCCGCCGAAGATCGTGCCGCCAACGCCGAGCTTGTTGCCTTCGACAAGGAAATTGCCGAGGTTATCGTGAAGTTGCTGGCTCCGATGGCTCCCCATTGGGCCGAAGAGCTGTGGCAGGATGTTTTGGGCAACGAAACTTCTGTGCACAAGGAAGCTTGGCCTGAGTTCGACCCGAATGCCGCTAAGGCTTCCGAGGTTGAGCTGGCGGTGCAGGTTAACGGCAAGGTGAAGGCCAAGATCACCGTTGCTTCCGATGCTGCGGAGGACACCATTCGCGAAACGGCCTTGGAGGCCATCGCTGACGCAACCGCTGGTAAGGGCATCAAGAAGGTTATTGTTATCCCGGGCCGCCTGGTCAATGTGGTAGCAAAATAGCCAGAATGTGCTTTTAGGGGCCAGATCTGCTTGTGAACTGCCTCCCATTTCTTGGAAGTGAGAAATGGGAGGCTTTCTTATGTGTGCGGATTTCAGAGTGAAGTGCGAGGTCGAGGTGAGAGGGCTGACAGCCCTCTTTCTTTATCCGCATACCGAAGGCACGCCGTATCTCCGGTTCCTCGCAGGGGGCATTTGCGAAAACTTCGGATGACATCGCCAAGAGCGCGGTTTTGCTACGCCCCGTTTTTCCGTGCGGGGGGGGCAAAGCCTCACGGTATTCATCACGCGCTCCGAAGATCCACAGCAGCCCCGATCCTTCGTGTGGGAAGAGAGGGGAAGAAGAGCAGGCTGCATACGAACAAAACGCGCGGACAACGTGGAGGTTCCGAAACTCTTACGTACGTTTGCTATGATCGAAACCTATGGGAACTAAACGAAAAAAAGGATGCCTCCGCCGCTTAATCGAAGCCGTTATCGGCTTCGTGCTGTTTGTTGCGCTTGTTGTGGTGGGCGTTCCTCTGGGGGGTCAATGCTTGGGTTTGCGCAAGCACGCGCCCTGCTTTTGAATCTCAGGCTCAAGCGGCCGCCAATGCGGATGCCTTCGAAGTCGATGCCATTGTGGTGTTGGGCGCAGGCATCAACTGGGACGGCAGCCCCTCAGCTGTTCTGAAAGATCGCCTTGATGTTGCCGACAACCTATACAACGCTGGGGTTGCCCCGAAAATCATCATGAGTGGCGACAATAGCGACTCTTCATACAACGAGGTCATGGCCATGGCGAAGTACGCAAAGGCCAACGGGATTCCCGCCGAAGATATTTTCTGTGATCATGCGGGCCTTTCCACATACGACAGCATGTACCGCTTGAAGAATGTATTCAACGTGCAGCGCTGCGTTATCGTTACGCAGGAGTACCATTTGTATCGTGCTGTGTACGATGCGCGCGGTTTCGGCATCGACGCACGTGGTGTTGCAAGCGATCTGAGCGACTACTCCAATAAGGATTCTTACGAGCAACGGGAATTCTTTGCGCGCATCAAAGATTTCTTCGGCATCATCACCAAGATGGAGCCGCAAACGAAGAGCGAGCCGGTTTCCCTCAACCAATCGGGGACCGTTACCCAATGGTGGTAGAAAGGGGTAGCAATGCCGAAAATCGTTATTGTTGACACCGACTTCGAAAACAACGACTTTGAAGTGCGTATGGCGAAGTATGCAGGCGTTGACATTGCCCTGTTCAACGAGCGTGAGCCCGAAGCTATCATCCGCAATGCTGCCGATGCCGATGGTGTGGTTACTTCCTATGGTAAGTTCCCGCCCAAGGTGTTTGAGGCACTTCCAAATCTGCGCGTGGTAAGCCGAACGGGCATCGGATACGACGATATCGATGTGCCTGCGGCAACGAAGAACGGCACTGCGGTATGCGTAGTGCCTGGTTATGGTACCGAAGTGGTGTCCGACCATGCTATTACGTTGGCGCTCTGCGTGCTGCGTCGCTTGAACGAAACTGATGCCGATATGCGCGCAGGTATTTGGGACTACACGCGCCATCGTCCGTATGGTCAGGTGTTCGGTCGCGTATTTGGCGTGGTGGGAATGGGCGAAATCGGTCGTGCTACTGCCCGCAAGGCTGCTGGCCTGGGCTTCAAGGTGGTGTGTTGTTCGCGCTCTCTTACGCCGGGCCGCCGCACGCCCGAAGGCTACGACATCCTGGAGTACGAAGAGCTACTGAAGTGCGCCGATGTGGTTAGCTTCCATACGGCTCTAACCCCCGACACCCATCATCTGCTTGATGCCCGCTGCATTTCGCTCATGAAGGATAGCGCGGTAGTGGTGAACACTTCACGCGGCGCGGTTATCGACACGCTTGCTTTGGCGGAAGCTCTCCAGGCGGATAAACTGTGGGGTGCTGGCATTGACGTGTTCGAAGGCGAGCCTGTCGACTCGGATCATCCGCTGATGCAAGCTCCTCATACGGTGCTTAGTCCGCATGTGGCGTATTGGTCTGAGGAATCGGGCATCGAGCTGCGTACGCGTGCCATGCAGGCCGCAATCGATGTGGTTACGGGTGTACGTCCGAAGGACTGCCTGAATCCTGAGGCCCTGTAAAGGGCGGAGCCTCGCTCGCTTGTTTTGTCTTGCACTTGCCGCGCTGTCCCACACCTCGGACTTTGTCCTGAAGGTTGGCAACTGCGGTCCTGCCAGCGGCAACTGCAATCCAATTCGCGGCGCGGCAATTGCGATCCTGCCTGCGACGCGGTCTTATGCGCTGGTAGCTGCATCGTGGTCGAGTTATTTCTTGCCCCCGTCTTCTTCTCATCCCGTCCAGGGCGGGTGCTTTCATTCTCGTCAAAACGAAGGAGCTGAATATGCTTGTTGGCGTGATTTCGGATATTCATGGCCATTTGAGCGAGCAGGCCTACGATGCCTTGCAGCCGTGTGACATGATTCTGTGCGCGGGTGACGTTGAGCGTCCGACTATTCTTATGGAGCTTGATGCCATCGCTCCAACGGTTGCGGTGTTGGGCAATTGCGATTCCAGTCTGCGGGGGATGAATATCCCCTTCACTGCGACTCCCCGTATTGGTGGGGTGCGCTTTTTCATGACGCATCGCCCCGAAGATATTGGTACCGTTGCCGAAGATGTGCGTGTGGTGGTGCATGGCCACACTCACATTCCCCGCGAAGAGCTTATCGACGGGGTCCTGTATTTGAACCCGGGAAGCGCTAGCAAGCCGCGTGGTGGCAGTAAGCGGAGCATTGCCCGTCTTACCATCGATGCTGGTAAGGTTGCAGGCGTCGAATTTGTGACGTGGGAATAGGCGGGGCGGCCCGCCTGCGTGGTTGGGGAAGCGGCAAAAATAGGCGAAATAGCTAAAAGAGGCACGCTTGAAAAATGGCAAGTTGACCCAGAGGGACTTGCCCGTTAGAATACATACTTGCATTTTATGCATGTGCGCCGTTAGCTCAGCTGGTAGAGCAGGGGACTTTTAATCCCAAGGCCGCGGGTTCGATTCCCTCACGGCGCACCACTTCGCAACTAAGGCCCGCCGTAAGGCGG
>FR884617.1:14450-29155 GCA_000436075.1 Eggerthella sp. CAG:209
ATGGGCGCCACTTTTGTTTTGGGCAATAGGATAGCTTTTGCCTATACCCCCTCTTACCCATATCCCTCATTCGCGGGTTTTGGCCCGTTGTAGCCGCTGGCGCCCTGCGCGTTTTTGCGGAATCCACCCCGCTGGGAGTAATTCGCTCTTGTTGGATCTGCCCTATTGCGGCAATCGATCCGCCGAAAAACAAAAAATCCCGCCATTTTTGCAACTTTTTTGCGATTAGGGGCCTTTTCTGATCCTTTAAAGCGGAAATAGGCTGCCACACAGCCGATTATCTGTGCTTTTGCATCGTGATCAGCGATCGGGGGAGTCCGCAACAATCCCTAATCGCAAAAAAGTTGCAATTCGAGCCGTTTTTCTGTTTCCAGTCTTTTCGCAAAGGGTTCAGGGTGGTATCGGAGGAGTGCGCGGCCCAAGTTCGGCGCTTCAGGATGATCCGGGTGCGGTGCAAGTTTGACGTTGCGGGGATGGCTCGGCAATGGTCTGGGCGCGGTGCTGCGAGATGATGCCGGGGGGGCGGCGACCCTTCGGGCACCTGCGCCGTTTCCTCGGATATGGGCACGGGTACAGCCAATTCTGAGTTTGAGTTCCTAACGGGCAATTCCATGGCCTATTTCAAGGGGAATACCCCGTATGTTCAATTTATCGACGCGGAAACGCCCAGCCTGGCGTCGTTGCTTGCTGGCCGTGGTTACAGCACCATGGCCATGCATGCCTACGAACGCGCTGGATACAACCGCGTGAAGGTGTACGACCGCCTTGGTTTCGAAACGTACAAGGGTATAGAAGATTTCGACGTGGATCTGGATTATGCTCGCGGCTACCCGACCGAGGAGGCGAACTACCGTCAGCTCATCTCGTACTTCGAAACGGTAGACGAACCCACGGTTGTGCTTTTCTTCGGCGACCATGAGCCGCGCCTTTCCAATGAATTTTACTCAAGCTGGTTTACCGATGAGAACGATCTCGACCTGGAAACCACGGCTCAACTTCATAAAACTCCCTTCTTCATATGGGGCAACTACAATTTGAACACCGAATCGATCCAGAAGGGTTCGGTGGTTTCGCTGAACTATCTGTCTACGGTTTTGTTCCAGACGGCAGGGGTGCAGCTTTCGCCATACCAGGAATACTTGGCGGATCTTCGCATGGAACACCCGGTAATTACGGCTCGATACTTCACTACCGCATTCGGCGACAAGGTTGGCACGGTGTCTTCGGCGTTCACCGATTCGATCCGTGAGTATCAGTGGCTTCAATACAACTGTGTCTTTGATCGAGCCCATCGCATTCCAGGGTTCTATTCATAGGAAAGCGGGCGTCAGTATATATGGTGGCCTTGTGATGGTGCCTTGCAAAGAGAATGGGTGTTTTGCTAAAATCTCCATTTGCGTTTGACTACCTATTTGCTTAAAGGAGCTACCTTGGCTAAAGAAGATGCAATTGAACTGGAGGGCACCGTACTCGAGGCTCTTCCAAACGCTATGTTTAAGGTAGAGCTTGAAAACGGTCACACCATCCTTGCCCATATTTCAGGCAAGATGCGTATGCACTACATCAAGATCCTCCCTGGCGACAAGGTTCAGGTTGAACTCTCTGTATACGATCTCGATCGCGGTCGTATCACCTATCGCTACAAGTAAGTAGCAAGCTAGCGTACCTCACAGGGTGAAGTGCGCTTTTGTCGTTTGCGAACCCGCGGCGCAAACGCATTCTAGTGGGGAAGGGGAAACCCAAGGCCGCCCCATGAAGCGGAAATGAAACAAACTATCGCCTGCGGCTGGGCGTGGTAGATAAAAGAGAAACACATTACCGAAAGGAAATTGAAATGAAGGTACGTCCTTCGGTCAAGAAAATGTGCGACAAGTGCAAGATCATTCGACGCCATGGCAAGGTACTCGTAATCTGCGAGAACCCTCGTCACAAGCAGCGTCAGGGTTAAAGAGAAAGGGAACGTATTCATGGCACGTCTCGTTGGTGTCGACCTTCCTCGCGACAAGCGCATTGAAGTCGGCTTGACCTATATCTACGGCATTGGCCTCACCACCTCCAAGAAGATCCTCGCAGAAACCGGTGTTAACCCCGATACCCGCGTAAACGATCTTACGGAAGATGAACTCTCCAAGCTTCGTGACTACATCCAGGCTAACCTCACCACTGAGGGCGACCTGCACCGCGAAGTCTCTCAGAATATTAAGCGCCTCATGGAAATCGGTTGCTACCGTGGCCTGCGTCATCGTCGTGGCCTGCCCGTTCGCGGTCAGCGCACTCACACGAACGCTCGTACGCGCAAAGGTCCCAAGCGTCAAATCGGTGGCAAGAAGAAGTAGAGGTGTAACTAGTGGCAGCTAAGAAAAACGTTCGCACGCGCATCAAGCGTTCTGACCGCAAGAACATCGCTGTTGGCGCTGCACACATCAAATCCACTTTCAATAACACGATCGTTTCCATCACGGATCCTCAGGGCAATGTAATTTCCTGGCAGTCCGCTGGTACCGTCGGCTTCAAGGGCTCTCGTAAGTCCACGCCGTTCGCAGCTCAGATGGCAGCTGAGGCAGCAGCAAAGACCGCTATGGAGCATGGCTTGAAGAAGGTTGCTGTATTCGTGAAGGGTCCCGGTTCCGGTCGCGAAACCGCTATCCGTTCCCTTCAGGCAGCTGGCCTCGAAGTAGCTAGCATCCAGGATTGCACCCCTATCCCGCACAACGGTTGCCGTCAGCGCAAGCGTCGTCGCGTCTAACTGAAAGGATCGATACACTATGGCAATTAACAGGACTCCGGTTCTCAAGCGTTGTCGCCAGCTCGGTCTGGATCCTTCTGTTCTCGGTTACAGCAGCAAGAAGGAATCCATCCGTCAGCCTAAGCGTCGTCGCAAGGAATCCGAATACGGTATGCAGCTGCGCGAGAAGCAGAAGGCCAAGTTCATCTATGGCGTTCTCGAGAAGCAGTTCCTCGGCTACTTCAAGCGCGCTAAGGCAATGCCCGGCATCACCGGTGACAACCTGATGCGTATTCTCGAGTCTCGTCTCGACAACGTAGTATTCCGTCTCGGCTTCGCCAAGACCCGCAAGGAAGCTCGTCAGATCGTTACCCACGGTCACATTCAGGTAAACGGCCGTCGCGTAGACATCCCGTCTTTCCGCGTTCGCCCCGGCGACCTTGTTGCTGTTACCCCTAAGGCCAAGGAACTTCTGGTTATCAAGAGCGCTCTCGTTTCCAACGAAGGTGTACAGGTTCCTGCATGGCTTGAGGTTGACATCGAAAAGCTGCAGGGCAGCGTTCTTGCTCTTCCTGAGCGTGAGCAGATTGACCTCGACATCAACGAGCAGCTTATCGTCGAACTTTACTCGAAGTAACGTACGCACTGCGGTTTATTAAGGAGGCTTATTCAATATGACAGAGTTCATGAGGCCGACAGTAACGATCGAAGAGGTCAACGACACCGTTGCCCGCTTCATCGTGGAGCCGCTAGAGCGTGGCTACGGTTACACTCTTGGCAACTGCATGCGTCGTGTTCTGCTTTCGTCTCTCGACGGAGCAAAGGCGACTGCAATTCAGATTGATGGTGTACAGCATGAGTTCACCACCGCTGAGGGCGTAATCGAGGACATCACCGATATCGTCTTGAACGTTAAGGGCCTGGTTTTCAGTGCCCTTAACGGTGACATTAGCGAGGCCACTGCGCATGTACATGCTGAGGGTCCTTGCACCGTTACTGGTGCCGATCTCGAGGTTCCTACCGAATTCTCTCTGATCAACCCCGAGCACGTCATCGCAACTGTTGCTGACGGCGGCACGCTTGAGATGACCGTCCGCATTGGCGTGGGCCGCGGATATGTATCTGCCGAGCGCAACAAGCGCACGGAAGATCCTATCGGCATCATCCACGTTGACTCGCTGTTCTCGCCGGTTCGTCGCTGCACCATGGGTGTTACCGACACCCGCGTTGGCCAGCGCACCGACTATGACAAGCTTGTTCTTGAAGTTGAGACTGATGGCTCCATCAACCCCACCGAGGCTGTGTGCCGTGCTGCAAACATCATTAACCAGTACATGGGCGCATTCCTCATGCTCGACGAGGTAGAGGAAGACGAAGAGGGCGAAGTAGTTTCCATCTTCGCTCCTGAAAACCAGGAGACCAACGCTGAGCTCGACAAGCAGATTGAGGATCTGGACCTTTCCGTTCGCTCCTACAACTGCTTGAAGCGCGCTGGTATCCACTCTGTTCGTCAGCTGGTTGAGTATTCTGAGAACGACCTGCTCAACATCAGGAACTTTGGCGCGAAGTCCATCGAGGAAGTGAAGGACAAGCTCATTTCCATGGACCTCAATTTGAAGCAATAGGAGATTTAAAGATGAGGCACAACTATAAGGGCCGCAAGCTTGGCACTGACTTCAGCCATACCAAGGCCATGAAAAAGAGCCTTGTTGCTGCGCTGTTCACCAACGACCGCATCAAGACGGTTGAGGCGCGCGCCAAGGAAATCCGCCCCGATGTAGACAAGATCATCACCTGGGCAAAGAAGGGCGACCTGCATTCCCGCCGTCTTGCTATCGCAGCACTTGGCGACAAGGAACTGGTACGCGAGGTATTCGAGAAGGTTGCTCAGGGTCAGTTCGCTGATCGTCAGGGTGGCTACACTCGCATCATGAAGCTTGGCAACCGCAAGGGCGACAACGCTTCCATGGTAATCATGGAGCTCTGCACCGAGCCGGTACAGCCCAAGGAAAAGGCTGAGAAGCCTGCAGCTAAGAAGGAAGCTCCCAAGAAGGAAGAAAAGCCTGCAGAGGAGCCTAAGGCTGAAGAGGCAACCGAAGAGGCTGCTGAATAGTTTTAGCTTTATAGCTTTCAAAGGACCCGTTCGCAGGAACGGGTCCTTTTTGTTTTGGTGCACCAATAGGCTTAGCGTACAGTTTCCGACATCCCACGCCCCATGCTCCATGCAGCTTTGACGCAGGAGCGCCACCAAAGAGCATTACGCTGTCGTTTCAGCTTCTTGGCGAGTGTTTAGCCTAAAGCAGCAAACATAGGCGTTTATAGCCCTCAACAAGGTTCTGCGAAATTGCGATGGGTCAATTTCAACAAGATCGTGGCGAAACCGTGATGCTTCAATTCTGCCTCGCTAGCCCGATTACTATGAATAACGCACTGTATTCTCGTATTGCGAATAGGAAAGTTTGGCTGATTGTTCTTATGGCACGTTTTAGCAAGGGCGGCAATTTCAAATATCGTATGGCTCAATGCATGATGGGTCGTTATGGCATCGACGAGCTGACTCAGGCCCTGATGCTTTTGGGATGCGGATTCGTTCTGGTGAATTTCTTCGCGCATTCCGGCATTTTGTCAGTGTTTGCCCTGTTGTTCATGGCGCTGGGCATTTTTCGTTGCTATTCAAGGAACATCGCAGCAAGATCTCGTGAGTTGGCCAAGTACCAAGATGCGATGGTGAAGCCGAAGGCTTGGTGGCGTCTTCTTAATAAGAAGTGGGTTAACCGTAAAACCACGATCTACTTCAAATGTAAAGGATGCGGCACGGTTTTGAATGTGCCTAAGGGCAAAGGAAAGATTCTCGTCACCTGTCCAAAATGCGGCGCAAAAGAAGAGAAGCGTTCCTAGCCCTGATCCGCTGATAGGCATGGCAGTTATCATGCAATCTACATAATGTGTTCGTATTTATTCTTATACACTACATATAGTATGTATGCCGCCCAAAAATAATATACCGCTTAGAAAATCAAGGGGTTATTTAAAAAATTCTTGGGCGTAATATAGCCATCGCTAGCTCAACCACTGCTAGCTCAGCGATCGCTACGAATAAGAAAAGCGACCTTCGATAGGGAAAGCAAGCTTCCGGTAAGGGAAGTCCTTTCCTCTTGGATATATTTTGTTAGGGGAGCGTATGAAGATCATCAAGCGCGACGGCTCTGAAGCTGTATTCGATTTGAGCAAGATTGCCAACGCCATTAAGGGCGCAAGCGATGAATCGCCCGAAAACGAGCGTTTAACTGCCCGTCAGATCGACTATGCCGCACACAATGTTGCGGATCTATGCGAAACCGCCGGCCATACCGTTTCCGTTGAGGAAATCCAGGATATGGTTGAAAACGAGATCATGGCGCTTCAAAAGTTTGAAGTTGCCCGTCGGTACATCATTTACCGTTACGTGCAGAACATCAAGCGCCATTCCAACACCACCGACGACAAAATCCTTGCTCTCATCGAATGTAACAACGAAGAGGTTAAGCAGGAAAACTCCAACAAGAACCCTACGGTAAACTCGGTTCAGCGCGACTACATGGCGGGCGAGGTTTCTAAGGACCTTGCTACCCGCATCCTTCTTCCCGAAGATGTGGTAAAGGCGCACGAAGAGGGCATTATCCACTTCCACGACTCCGATTACTTTGCGCAGCACATGCACAACTGCGACTTGGTAAATCTGGAAGACATGCTGCAGAACGGAACGGTTATTTCCGGAACGCTCATTGAAAAGCCCCATAGCTTTTCTACGGCTTGCAACATTGCAACGCAGATCATTGCTCAGGTTGCTTCAAGCCAATACGGCGGTCAGTCTATTTCTCTTACGCATCTTGCTCCGTTTGTCGAGGTCAGCCGTAAGAAGATTCGTCGCGATGTAATCCGTGAGCTTAATGAAGTTGGAGTAGAGCCTTCCGCTGAGCAGCTTTCGCGTATTGTTGAAGGCCGTTTGCGCGATGAGGTTCGTCGTGGCGTTCAGACCATCCAGTATCAGGTGGTAACGCTTATGACCACCAATGGCCAGGCTCCATTTGTTACCGTATTCATGTACCTGAACGAGGCGCGTTCTAAGCAGGAGAAGCACGACCTTTCCATCATCATTGAAGAAGTGCTGCGTCAGCGCTATGAAGGCGTAAAGAACGAAGAGGGCGTGTGGATCACCCCGGCGTTCCCGAAGCTCATCTACGTGCTGGAGGAAGACAACATCACCGAGGATTCCCCGTACTTCTACCTTACCCAGCTTGCTGCTAAATGCACGGCAAAGCGCATGGTTCCCGACTACATCTCTGAGAAGAAGATGCGAGAACTGAAGCTTTCCAAGGGTGAAACCCCTGGCAACGGCGATTGTTATACCTGCATGGGTTGCCGCTCCTTCCTGACTCCCGATCGTTCGGGCAACGGATATGGCAATGTGGCAAACGCAGGAAACTACGAACCGGGCAAACCCAAGTACTATGGCCGCTTCAACCAAGGTGTCGTTACCATCAATCTGGTAGATGTTGCTTGCTCTTCTTATCGCGACATGGACAAGTTCTGGAGCATCATCGAAGAGCGTCTTGAGCTTTGCCGGAAGGCGCTGATGTGCCGTCACGATCGTTTGAAGGGAACCCTTTCCGATGCGGCTCCTATTCTGTGGCAGTACGGTGCGCTTGCTCGCTTGAAAAAGGGTGAGCCCATCGACAAGCTTCTGTATGGTGGCTATTCCACCATCAGCTTGGGATATGCCGGTTTGTATGAGTGCGTAAAGTACATGACGGGCAAGAGCCACACCGATCCGGAGGCAACGCCGTTTGCCATGGCTGTTATGCAGAAGATGAACGATAAATGTACGGAATGGAAAGCCGAAACCGACATCGATTTCAGCCTGTACGGCACGCCGCTCGAATCCACCACGTACAAGTTCGCCAAGTCGCTGCAGCGCCGCTTTGGCAACATCCCCGGTGTTACCGACAAGGGCTATATCACCAACAGTTATCACGTTCATGTGTCTGAAGAGATCGATGCGTTCAAGAAGCTCGAATTCGAAAGCCAGTTCCAGCAGCTTTCTCCGGGTGGAGCAATCTCGTACGTGGAAGTGCCCGATATGCAGGACAACCTGAAGGCCGTTGTTCGCGTGATGCAGTACATCTACGACAACATCATGTACGCGGAATTGAACACCAAGAGCGACTACTGCCAGGAATGCGGCTTCGACGGCGAGATCCAAATCGTCGAAGATGACGGCAAGCTGGTGTGGGAGTGCCCGCATTGCGGCAACCGCGACCAGGAAAAGCTCAACGTTGCTCGCCGTACCTGCGGCTACATTGGCACCCAATTCTGGAACCAAGGTCGCACTGAAGAAATTCGCGACCGCGTTCTGCACCTGTAAACACCGTTGCGCTGCCCCTTGGTGGGGCGGCGCAACTTTTCCTTGGGCGATTTCTTGCAAAAGAAATGTATGACGGGATGATTCATGAACTACGCCAACATTAAATATCGCGATATCGCTGATGGGGAAGGGGTGCGCACCACCCTGTTTGTATCGGGGTGCTCTCATCATTGCGAGAATTGCTTTCAGCCCGAAACCTGGAGCTTTTCCTATGGGCAGGAATTCACAACCGATATTGCCGATGAAGTGTTGGCAACGCTCGACGATTTCTTCGTTGACGGCTTGACGTTTTTGGGCGGCGAACCTATGGAGCCGGAAAACCAGCACGGATTGCTTCAGCTGGCAAAACGCGCAAAGGCGCTGCACCCCGAAAAAAGCATTTGGTGCTATACCGGCGATATTTACGAAGACTTGGTTGATGCCGCTTCGCCTCGTCATACCGAGGAAACCGATGAGCTGCTAGGCTTGATTGATGTGCTGGTGGATGGCCCCTATATCGATAGCTTGCACGACATCACCTTGCGTTTTCGGGGTTCGTCGAATCAGCGCGTTATCGATATGAATGAAACGCGCAAGACCGGCGAAGTGGTGCTGTGGAAAGACGAAGAAGTGTACAGCACCCATTCGATGTAACCATAAGTGTTTTGAGCAAGAATGGCGCCCGTAGGGATCTACCCGACGGGCGCTGTTGCGTTGTATGGGGGCGCGGTGTTGAGGCGCGGCGAGCCTGCGGCGGGCAAGATTGTCTCTTACTGGCGGTGTGAGCTTTTGCATTTTATGCGCTACGGGGCTGAATCGCGGCTTGCAAACGCGCAATAGTTTCTTTTCGGCGATAACCCGTTGCGGGCGTTCGTCGTTAGCGCCGCATGGCATACTTGCATCATGGCGGCTTCATTACGCATATATATTCAGGGAGATACCCCCATTCATCGTGCCGATGCGCGCGTGAAACTCGTGCTGTTATTACTGTTTTCGGTAGGGGTGTTCTTTGTCGATACCTGGCGAGGCCTCGGCGTCTATTCGCTGGCGGTTGCCGCGGTGNNNGGCGGTTGCCGCGGTGGTTGTGGCGGGTCGTATGCCGCTGGTGCGACTGGGTGCATTGTCGCTCCCCTTGGTGGTGTTGCTTGCTTTTATTTGGGCGTGCAATGCATTTGCCTTCGATGTCGGAAGTCTGGCCGAATCGGGGCTCGGCGGCGTTTCTGCTGGCTTTGCCGAAGGGTGGCAGCCCGTTGCGCTGGCTGGTAGGTTTGGGTTCGTGCCGCAAGGATGCATGTTTGCCTTGTTCTATGCGGTTCGCATCCTTCTTATCTTGTGGGCGAGTTTCGCCGTTTCGTTTACCACATCCGTCGAAGCGTTGACGGGTGCTTTTGCGTCGCTGATGCGACCTCTGCGCGTCATTCGCGTTCCCGTCGACGATGTGGCCACCATGCTTTCTCTTGCGGTTCGGTTTATCCCTCTTACCGCAGAGGAATTGGCGTTGGTGCGCAGCGCCCAAACGGCGCGCGGCGCACGGTTGGAAAGCGGCAGTATTTGGCAGCGCTTGTTCGCTTACCGCACGGTATTTATCCCCTTGGTAGTGCGCTTGTTTCGCCGCGCCGACACTTTAAGCGTTTCCATGGTGGCGCGTTGCTATGGCTGCACCCAGCGAACCAGCCTTGAGGAACCCCACGTATGCCTGCGGCAAGCGGTTGTTTTTTTGGCATGTTCGGTTCTGTTGGTGGTGGTAGCGTGCATTCTTTAACCGTAAACGTTGCGCTTGCCTGCGCGGGGCGGGTTGAATGCGGGGCGCATGGTATCATTCGAGTGTTTGAACAAAACGTTTCCAAGGAGGAAATTACATGGGTACCATCATCGATGTGTTCGGTCGTGAGATCCTTGACTCCCGCGGCAACCCCACGGTAGAGGTAGAGGTTGTTCTCGACGATTATGCAACAGGTCGTGCCGCTGTTCCTTCCGGTGCATCCACCGGTGCTTTTGAAGCAGTGGAGCTTCGCGATGGCGATTCCGAGCGTTACTTGGGCAAGGGCACGCTGAAGGCTGTTGCTCACGTCAACGAAGAAATTGCCGATGCTCTTATCGGCATGGAAGCTGACGATCAGCGCGGTATCGATGCAATCATGCTTGAGCTTGACGGCACCGAAAACAAGGGCAACTTCGGCGCAAACGCCATTCTTGGTGCTTCTTTGGCTGTTGCCAAAGCTGCTGCAGAGTCCGCAGAGCTTCCTCTTTACAAGTATGTTGGCGGCGCAAACGCCAACATGTTGCCCACGCCTATGATGAACATCTTGAACGGCGGCGAGCACGCAGACAACAACGTGGATTTCCAAGAGTTCATGATCATGCCTGTTGGTGCAACCTCTTTCGCTGAGGCGCTGCGTTGGTGCGCGGAGATCTATCACACCCTGAAGAAGGTTCTGCACGAAGCTGGCCTTGGCGGCGGCGTTGGCGACGAGGGCGGCTTCGCTCCTAACTTCACCACCAACGAAGAGCCTCTCAAGTACATCGTTGAGGCATGTGAAAAGGCGGGTTACAAGCCCGGTTCCGACATCATGTTCGCTATGGACCCGGCCTCTACCGAGTTCTACAACGCTGAAACCGGTAAGTACGTTTTGGCTGGCGAAGGCCGCGAACTTACCAGCGCTGAAATGGTTGACTACTGGGAGGCCCTGGTTCAGAAGTACCCCATCATCTCCATTGAAGACGGCATGGCCGAGGAAGACTGGGACGGCTGGAAGGCTCTCACCGACCGCATTGGCGACAAGGTTCAGCTGGTTGGCGACGACCTGTTCGTAACCAACCCTAAGCGCCTTGCCAAGGGCATCGAGCTTGGTTGCGCTAACGCAATCCTGGTAAAGGTTAACCAGATCGGTTCCCTCACCGAGGCTCTCGAGGCTGTTCAGATGGCGAAGCAGGCTGGCTATGCATGCATTATGTCTCATCGTTCCGGCGAAACCGAAGACGTTACCATTGCCGACCTCGCGGTTGCAACCAACGCTGGCCAGATCAAGACCGGCGCTCCTTGCCGTTCTGACCGTGTTGCCAAGTACAATCAGCTTCTCCGCATCGAAGAGCAGCTGGGCGATTCCGGCCAGTATGCTGGCATGAAGGCGTTCTACAACATCAATCGTTAGAACATCGGATTGATATTCCCAGAAGGCCCGCAGGCGTAAAGCTTGCGGGCCTTCTTACGTTTTTGTCCCTTAATGGGCTCATCCCATATTGCGGGCTTAAAAAAAGCTTGCTGGGGCGAGGCGCAAAAGCCGCACTCTGCCGAGGCGGTTTGTCAAAGGGGGCGCTTGCGGGCATGTCGGGCGTAGCCGTCGAGGACGCGCCTGATGAAGCGAGTTGCCCCGGGGTGCGCCGGTGTCCCTGGAGGCAACTCGCCAGCAAAGAAGAGGGTCTTCTTAAGAATGACGGAGTTGTCTGGGGTTGCTCCGTGTCCCAAGGGCCTGGGCACAAAGGCTTCACTTTAGAAGCTGCTTACCCCTCGAAGGGCGTTACGTGCGCAACAGCTTCAGCTTGGGTGATTTCTGCTTCACCGTTGTCCAAGTCGAGCAGACGATATTTCCAGTTGCCCATGCCCAGCTCGTGCATATACGAGAGCTGACGCAGGCCATGGCGTGTTTCGATTCGTTCGACAAGGTCGTGGTTGTCGCAGAGCTCCGCTTCGGTCATGGCGTATACCAGATCGACGCAGGCAGCATCGATGGCGCAGATGTCGGTCGATGCCAAAATTCCCACGTTCGGTGTGACGACTGGCATGGCATCCGTGCCTTCGCAGTCGCACGAGACTGACATATTGCGCATAACGTTGACGTACACGATGTTATCCCCAAAGAAGTCGATGGTCGCCTTGGTGGATTCGGTCATGCGTTCCATCAACTCTTCTTCGGCGATAGACCACAGGTTGTCAGAACCAGGTACAGTGTGGATTTCGCCTTTTCCAATGCGGCCATCGGCGCAGCCAATGCCCAGGTTTTTGTTCGATCCACCGAAGCCGCCCATGGTGTGGCCCTTGAAGTGAGTGAGTGTGAGCATGGAGTCGTAGTTAAGCATGTGAGTGCCCACATGCATTTCGTTAAACCATTTGCCGCCGGCGACGGGCAGGGTGGCAACGCCTTCCTCGTCCATAATGTCTACAGGGCAGAACGTCCAGCCGTTGTGGGCGATGGTCTCGCGATGCTGTTCGGTGGTGTAGCGGTCGCCTTCGTAGTAGGTGTTGGTTTCCACGATGGTGGCATCGGACAGGTCTTTGGAGACGAGATCCTTCACCCAGCCGAAAGGAATGATGTTGGGGCCGTCTTTTTCGCCAGTGTGCAACTTGATGGCAATCTTGCCACTAAGCCGCGGAGCGACTTTGGCAACCGCGCGGCGCAGGCCTTCAGGTGAAAGATCGCGCGTGAAGAACACATCGGAAGTTGCGCCATCGCGCTGATCGAACGGCACGCGAACGCTGCCGTTGGTTGCTGTTTGCAGGTTTGCTTTGGCCATAGCGGCTCCTCAGAACGGAGTTTTTCTTTTTCACTATGGTACCGCAACGAGTTATTTAAGTGACGCAACGTTTCTTAAAATATGAAGCGAAGAACAACGACGAACGCGGCGCCAAAGATTGCGCTGAGCGTCACCAAAAGCATATCGTGCGCGGATTTATGTTTGCGTACGAAGGCATTGTATCGCGAGGTGCGGTTGGGCTCTTCGCCCGCGCAGAACGCCAGGATTTCCTGGTAGGTAAGGATATTATTTCGGACTTTTGTCTTATTTACGGCAAAGCTAAGCCCAAGAGCAGTGGCGAAAGTTGCCAAGAAAACGAGCAGGCAGGCAAAGCCCGATGTGGCGTTTTTCTCAATAAAGCTGTCAAGCGCAAAGAACAAGGCGACTATCGCAATAACGGTTAGTAGCATTTCGGCGGCATACATCCAAATAAGGCTGTGGTCTGCTTTGCGGACGGATTCTTCCATGGTTTCCACGTCTCCTTTTATCAGTTCATCGATAGAGATATCGAAGGCAACACTGAGCAAAAGCAGACTCTGAACATCGGGGTACGTGCGTGCCGTTTCCCAATTCGAAATGGTCTGGCGGGAAACGTAGATTTTTTCCGCTAGTGCTTCTTGGGAAATGCCCAGTGCTTGGCGGTGCTTCTTTATCTGTCCGGCTAGTTCCATTTCTGTGGCATCCACTTATTGCTCCTTGCTCGCATATGCAAGCCTGAGCTTGCCTTCGTATTCCAGGATGACGTGCTCTGAAAAACTCTACCACCCAACGATTTCGACACAGCGCATTGTTGTTGGATTGATTGGTGTCAAAATCCTTTATCAAGTCAATGATCGGCGGTTATTCGAAAACAGCTTGATAGATTTCGTCTTGTTTCTGGGCGAAGTTGAAGGGTGTGGGGGAAAGGCGTTTCCCTAGTCTTTTCGATGCTATTGTTGCAAGGTTAAACAGTTGGCCCCTGTCAAAAACCTGGTTTTTTGTGACGGAGACAACGTGAATCCCTGCCTTCTCCAGAGCTGATCTTCTGCTTGAATCAAGGTGAAGCTTGCTTGCGTCCGAATGGAAGGTGTCGCTGTCGTATTCGAGTGCGAACCGCTGGTCGGGCCAGCATAAATCGCATCGGCGCATCGCGACGCTTCCCTCGTTGGTCTCAATAGGGTAGTTAAGCTCCGGGCGGGGCAAGCCAAATCCGCCCAACGAAGGAGGAAGACAAAGTAACATCGAAAGCAAGCTTTCCATTGGGGAGGCGGACCCTTTGATGAGGTAACTCGATGCTCGTTTTGCCGCCTTGACTCCGTGAATTCCTTCGCATTTCTCGAGATAACGTTCGATGAGCTGGGGGTTGCTACGCGGTTCTCTTCGGAGGAAGCCGCTGCTGGATTGGGCGCTAAGTCCGTAGGAACCGCAAAGCTCATATCCGACAGTGATGAGCTGTATCAAGCTCAATTCTTTTCCGAGTTGAAGAAACGTTGCTTCTGGCGTGCTTATGTATAAGTCCTGCGTGATCTTGTAGAACGAACGGGAGGGATGTTTCCCCGACCAAATGCGAGGAGAGAGGTTTTGCGACTTTCTCATGTTTGCTTTGCAAGAAACCAAAATCGATACAGGCTTTTTGTCGATGCCGAATTTCCAGAGGATGCCAGTATCCATTTGGGCGTAGTAAGGGGAGTTGTTTTCTTGTGGTGCTGCCCGTGAAATGGGTTGCGCCCAATTTCTATCATGAGTTCGCCAATATGCCAGGGCGGTTCTATGTCCGATGAAAATTGCCATGTTGGGAAATATGACAGACGTTTCTTAATTTCATGAGAAAGCGGTGTGAAGGATATCGAAATCAATCGTCAGCGTTGCCTTCGCGTGCCAGCTGTTCACGTTGCTTCATGGCGCTGAATCCAATAGTGCCGATTCGGAAGCGTAAAGACAAAAATCTCGCCCTTTCTGCAACTTTTTTGCGATTAGGGGCGCTGCGATTTCTTTAAATACTGATATTGGCTCAAAAGTGCAGCAAATTAACTGTTGGGAGGCTTTTTTCCGTCTTTTGCGGGTGGGCGAGGGTTGCCAATCGAAAAAAAGTTGCAGAAAGGGCGA
>FR884618.1:0-254 GCA_000436075.1 Eggerthella sp. CAG:209
TGCGCATAGCGTGAAGCGTTGAGCACCACGATGCCCGATATGCCGTAGCCGCGGAACAATACTTCGCCCTCTTCGGAAAAGCCGCTGCTCGGAAGGCTAATGCGTACGTGGGAGCGTATGCCATCCAGTTTTTCGCTCGATACGTTTTCAGGGAATGCTGCGGCGAGAGGGCCGAGCGTTGGACGCAACGGTGCGGTAGTCAGCGCAGGAACAGCATCAGCCAGTAAAGACTCCGCGCAGCCACCACCGGCAGC
>FR884618.1:329-1027 GCA_000436075.1 Eggerthella sp. CAG:209
CGCCAGCCGTACCTCCGTTGCCCGTGGATGAATGCGACTCTTCGAGAAGAACATCGAACCCATCATGGCTGCGGTGGGTTTCAAGCGCCTTTACACAGGGATGAATATCGACAACATGCGCAGGCAGTGCTGCCATAAGCACTTCCAACACCGACGAAGCTTTGTTCGAAAAGGGATACAGCAGCCCACCGCTTTCAGAAGCTTCTTCCCATACGAGGCCCAGTTCTTCAAACCAATTGATAATGGGGCGGACAGGGTCGTCGCCAAGAAAGCCAAAGGCTTGGGACACGAATGCGCTATTCCAATAGCGGCTAACATCCGGCTGCGAATTTGAGAAGTTGCAGCGGCCGTTGCCGCTGCGCAGGATGGGAGCACCGATTCGTTTTCCCTGCTCAACCAAAAGAATGTTTGGCAGCGCCGCTCCCGCCGCACGGGCTTCCCAAAGGCACGAAACTGCGCAAGCGAGGCCAGATGCCCCACCGCCTATGATAATGACATCGTACGATTCCTTGAAAGCAAACGGTTTACGCTGCTCGGCAGCCTGCCGTTTGCGCTGTGTGTTCTTCTTTTTGCTCATGCATCACATAATACGTGAGCGCGTGGCAATTAATCGCTTGAAGAGCAGGGAGTCATGAAAGTCCAAAAGAAGCCGGGCTGCGCGCCGAGCCGCACTTATGCGGCAGCAGCCACGCTACCGG
>FR884618.1:1040-2125 GCA_000436075.1 Eggerthella sp. CAG:209
TACCGGCATCGCCTGCTGCGGCGGTTGCGTTGTCGGCGCCCGATGCATATTGAATAATGCGCCTGCCCCTTATTTCCCTTGTACAAAAAACTGACCCTGGGATTAAACCCCAGGGTCAGTTTTGTCTGAGTCTTTGATTACGTGCAGCCCACCCGAGTTCCGAGCTGTTTTCGCACCAGCGCTTTAGCCAAAGCGCCGCCCGCTCTCGGACTCGTTTGAATTACTCGGCAACGATTCCGCCCACCCAAACTAACAGGTGCAACGTTGCAGGGTTTGTATTCTGCCTGTTTGCTTCGTTAGCAGGAAGGCCGATCTTGGCAACACGTTACTGGACGTCCGCCTTCCACAAGCCGTGCAAATTGCAGTACTCGTATACGGCAACAGGCTCTTCGCCAGGAACAACCGCAAAATCCGCCTTGGGCTCTTCGCCAGGCTGAAGATGCTTCACCTGGAAGCCCTTCGAGGTTTCCAGCACGATCATGGTGATGAAATGAGCCTCCATCATGGGGTGCAAAACGCTACCTACCTCAACGTGGATGGTTTCGCCTACCGTGACTACCGGAACGTGCTTTTCTGCAGCGCCGTCGGTTTCGCCTGCACGGAGCAGCGTCATTTCTTCACCACAGCATGAAAGCGGCACGCCCTGATCGAACAGCTTAACGGCAACGTTTCCGCAGTGAGCGCATTTGTAGAATTCAAGTTTCATGATATTCCCCCTTCATTTGGGACGCTGCCGATACATGGGCTCTTCGGCAGCGAGTTATCTTCGATGCCTTTATTATGCTACTTCTATAGTAGCATTTCTAGATAAGAATCGGTGAGCGGTAGATGAGCTGCTAAAATCCCGTTTCTATCAGGCAATACTCCAGGGCGCAAAAGCGAGCACGTTCAGCCGCCTCCGCAACAAAGCACACCCTCCCGCCCCTTCGCGTCAGATAATATCTTTCCGCTCTTTCACGGCAGGCAGCGCGCGCAACCAACCCCTCTATGCCAATCGGGGGCCTTCTTGAGGATGTTTCGTTTTCAGCGCATACACCAGCAGGACTACACCCGCCACAATAAGCGGCACCGAAAGCACCTGCCCC
>FR884618.1:2158-2538 GCA_000436075.1 Eggerthella sp. CAG:209
GCCGCCCCAAAGGTAACCGAGCTGAGCATCGGGCTGACGCACAAATTCAATAAGGAAGCGGCAAATGCCATACCCCACCATGAACACACCAAAATACGTGCCGCGCGCAAACGGCGGGCGCTTGCGCGACATCACGAAGAGAATCGCAAACAGCAACGCGCCTTCCAACAAAGCCTCGTACAGCTGACTGGGATGACGTGGCTCCATGCCGGCAGAACCGCCAAACGCAACGCCCCAGGGAAGGTCGGTTGGCGCACCCCACAATTCACCGTTCACGAAATTTGCGCAACGGCCGAAGAAAAGGCCAATGGGAACACCGATAATTGCCAAGTCAACAAGGGAAAGATAAGGCATGTGCACCATGCGCGCCGCCACGATAC
>FR884618.1:2564-5574 GCA_000436075.1 Eggerthella sp. CAG:209
CCACAAGCGCACCGATAAAGCCGCCATGGAAGCTCATCCCCCCGCGCGAAAACTCGAGAATGGCCAGCGGATTCGCGGCGTACATATCCCAGTTGTAGAAAAGGACGTAGCCCAAACGACCGCCCACGATAACGCCGATCATGGCGCATAGCATAATGATACAGAGCGAGTCGAAGTCGAAGCGCATCTTCCAGCGCTTGCCAACCACATACATGATGGCAATGACGCAGATAAAGCCCGCCACATAGGCAAGGCCGTACCAACGCGCCGAAAAAGGGCCAATGGTAAAGGCCACAGGATCAAGGCTCTGATAAAGGTTGTTTAACATGTATCCCTTTCGCTGTCTTTAGGCAACAAGCGCTTGAAGGTGCGCACTCTTTTCTGGCGATTACCCTAGCACACCTTTACGCCTTGGCTCCAAGAGGGGATCAAAACAAAAAGCCGCTCCGGAGAGCGGCTTTCGTTTACTTTTCGGCATTCGTTGAAGGTGCATTGCTTAGGAAGAACTCGCAGAAACGGCAGATATCCTTCACGCTTTGCTCCCTGTCGATATCACACCTAAACAGCAAATCAAGGTTCGAGGTTACCTTGTGGGTCGGACGTTCGCAGGCTGCAAAATGGCAATCTGCCGGGCACGGCTCACCAGGTACGTTATGAGGGCAGCGCGACTGCATTTCATCGTCGCAACCGCGAAGTTCCCAGCAATGCATAGCGTTTTCCTTAGGATGCAGGTACTACGCGGGTTACGCCAGGCACGCGATCCTTCAAAACGCGTTCAACGCCATGAGCGAGCGTCATCTGAGACATAGGGCAGCCCTTGCAAGCGCCCTGAAGCTCAACGGTAACTACGCCTTCTTCGTCAACGTCTACCAGCTGAACGTCGCCGCCATCTGCCTGAAGGGAGGGACGGATGAGCTCGAGCACTGCAGCTACATCGGACTTCTCTACCATATTTTCTCCTTACATTTACCGAGGCCCGCAGTTGCGAGCCCCGTTTCTGCTTTATTCCTGGGTCATTCTATCATGCACAAAGCGGCCGATTCGCTCGAAATCGGCCACGAGCGTTTCCATGCGCGTAGGGTCATGAAGCGCTGCGGCAGGGTGATACACCGGCGCCACCAAAAAGCGTCCGGTTTGCCGCACTGTGCCGCGCAAATGACTCACTCCCATGTCGGTTTTCAGGATGAACTGGGTGGCAAAGTTGCCCATAGTGATGAGCAACCACGGACTGATAGTTTGCACCTGCGTGCGCAAAAACGGGGCGCACGCTTCGATTTCCGACGCTGAAGGATTGCGATTCGACGGCGGTCGGCATTTCAGCACGTTGGCAATGAACACCTCTTCGCGACGAAGATGGGCATGCCACAAAAGCTCATCGAGCAATTTGCCAGCGGCACCCACGAAGGGACGCCCCTGTAAGTCCTCATACCTACCAGGGGCTTCGCCGATAAGCATGATGCCCGCATGAGGATCCCCTTCGCCAAACACCGTATTGGTTCGGCCTTCGCACAAGCTGCAAGCATGACATGCCGCCACTTGCTGGGAAAGCTCGTCAAGGGGAACCGCTTCGATCTTCATGGTGCTGCCTAACGGTAATAGCGTGGCATGCGGTGCGAGAAGCCGATGGTTACCTCGTGTTCGATGGTGGCTGCACGCTTTGCCATAGTGATGATGGAGCAATCGACCGTAGGATGCGGACCGGCGATGATGACTTCGTCTCCGATGTGCGGATCGAGCGTAGGAGCCGAAACGCGCGAGCGGAGATCAACTTCGAACATGCACTGATCCATGCAGATATTGCCCACCTGATGAACCGCACGATCATTAAAAGCAAAGTCGATTTTGCCCGAAAGCAAGCGAATCAGGCCATCAGCATACCCGATAGGAACCGTGCAGATCTTCACGCTGCCAGGGCTGCGGTAGTTCATGCCGTAGCTTACGCCTTCACTCATGGGCACCGTCATAACGTTGGTGATGCGCGCATGCACGCTCATTGCGGGACGCAGGTCGATGAGCTTGTGCGTATCGGGCGCGGCTTGGTAGCCGTACATGGAAATGCCCAAGCGGCACATATCAAAGTGGGTCTTCGGGAAGCGATACGTTGCCGCGGAGTTATCGCAATGGACAATGCCCGGGTCGAAGCCCGCCGCTTCGATAGAACGCATTGCTTCGACGAAGCGCTTGATCTGGATCTGGAAGTCGAGCGTTTCCAAGCTGTCCGCCGTAGCGAAATGGGTAAAGCAGCCCTTAAGCTCTAGGGCACGATGGAAGCTTACCTGGTGAAGGAACTCCACTGCGCTGTCGTAGTGCACGCCAATACGATTCATGCCAGAGTTGATGGCAAGATGATACGGAGCCTTCAAACCCTGCGCATCAGCTGCTTCTGCATAGGCAATGGCAAATTCGGAAGTGTAAACCGCGGGCATGATGTTGTAGTACAAAAGCAGCGGGATGGCTTGGGCAGGAGGTTCCGCCAGCATCAGGATAGGCTCGCGCAAGCCAGCGTTGCGCAGCTCAATTCCCTCATCGACCGTGGCGACACCCAGGTAGGATGCACCCGCAGCCGTTGCAGCCTTTGCAACCTCAACGGCGCCATGGCCGTATGCGTCAGCTTTAACGACGGCAAGAAGACGACAGCTGCTTCCCAGCTGTTTTTTGGTCTGAAGCACGTTGTATTGAATTGCGCTTCGATCGACCTCTACCCACGACCAGCGCCTATCGTATTCGGCGATTGCCTGCACTTCTTCCTTGGAAAGCGTAGGCGTCGGAGTGTTGTCTTCCTTCGGCTCTTTATGTTCGGCGCGAAGAAGCGCATCAAGCGGATTGGTGTTCTGCTCTTTGGCTTTGTTCGCAAAGCCAGTAAAGCCATTAGGTAGGTCTTGCACGAAGAGCCCTTCTTTCGTTGTATAGGACAAAGAAGAGTATACCGCGCCACGCAAGAGGCTTGCAGTAATCGCCCTATGAAGGCCCTTTGGCCCCAGGCTCGCGCCGACGGGACCGAAGCGCAGCC
>FR884619.1:0-1350 GCA_000436075.1 Eggerthella sp. CAG:209
CTGCTGCCGCAATGGCTGCCAGTGCCGCTGTTGAGCTTTTGGGCGGCACGCCTCGCATGTGCCTTACTGCTGCTGGCTATGCTCTGGCCAACATGCTTGGCTTGGTGTGCGACCCCATCGGCGGGCTGGTGGAGGCGCCCTGCCAGAAGCGCAACGCCAGCGCTGCGGTGAATGCACTCTCTGCGGCTCAGATGGCTCTTGCGGGTATCGAAGGCCTCATTCCGTTCGACGAAGTGGTGGATGCCATGCTGAAAGTGGGTCGAAGCCTTCCTTACGAGTTGCGTGAAACCGCATTAGGCGGAATGGCAGCCTGCCCCTCTTGTGCTAAATTCTGCCGTTAACGGTTCTTGAAATTGAGAGATTTACCGTTTACCGAGAGACTCAATCCGACCGCTTCCGCTAATCGACCGTTCGCACGTGACCCTCATTAGCATCGTTGTCATCAAATGAAGCGCAAGCGAAAGGGGCTCGAATGGGACTTCTCGAGGGAAAAGTGGCTATCATCACTGGCGGCGGCAAGGGTATTGGCTTTGGTATTGCCAGCGCTTTTGCTGAAGAAGGCGCTAACCTGTGCATTACGGGCCGCAACGAGCAGCGCCTGATCGACGCCGAGGCAAAGCTCAAGGAGCAGTACAGTGTTGACATTATGCACGTTGCCGCTGAAGGTTCCGACGAAGAAGCGGTAAAGAATGTTATCGCTCAAACCATCGCCCATTTCGGCAAGCTCGATACTGTGGTAAACAATGCTCAGGCATCTAAGTCGGGCGTTATGTTGGTCGACCATAGCAAGGAAGACTTCGACCTGGCAATCAATTCTGGCCTGTATGCTGCATTCTTCTACATGAAGCATGCTTTCCCTGAACTCAAGAAGACTAAGGGCTCCGTTGTTAACCTTTCCTCTGGTGCTGGCCTGTTCGGCAAGCCTGGCCAGTCCAGCTACGCTGCTGCGAAGGAAGGCATTCGCGGTATGACGCGCGTTGCGGCTACCGAATGGGGCCCCGACGGCGTACGCGCCAACGTTATTTGCCCGTTGGCTATGACCGAGCAGTTGGCGGCTTGGAAGGAAGAGTACCCCGACACCTTTGCTGCAACCATTAAGGGCATCCCGCTGGGCCGTTTCGGTGATCCTAAGACCGACATTGCCCCTGTTGCCGTGTTCCTGGCGAGCGACATGGCGTCCTATGTTTCTGGCGAAACCATTACGATTCAGGGCGGATCTGGTTTGCGCCCGTAGTTATGCGGGAAGGGCGCCGTTCTTCGGAGCGGCGTTTTTTGTGCCCTGCTGACCCTGTGTGCCAGGTCGACTCGCGAATTCCGGTGTGCGACCTCGCTGCGGGAATTGCCTTCCCC
>FR884619.1:1398-2162 GCA_000436075.1 Eggerthella sp. CAG:209
GCGAGCTGTCCTCGTAAATCCCGGTGTGTGACCCTGCCATGCGAACTACTCTGGCGAATTCCGGCGAGCGAATCCACCTTGCGATCCTGCCGCGGGTCTGTGGACATCGTTGCCTGAGATCCCGTTCTTGCGCCTGTCTCTCAAATCAGTCTCGCGCAAGCGCTCGATGTTCANNNTCGCGCAAGCGCTCGATGTTCACTTGACCCGCGGATTCGTTCCGCGTCTCACATCTATGTTGCGGTCGATTCGTGGAGGGGCCCAGGTCGGCCTGCATGAAGGGTGCAAGCCGGTTTGGGCGAAGAGCGTGAGCCAGCTTGTCATCTGCGCCCTCCGCGCGTATGCCTGCATTTAGCGCACCCCTCCATGTACGGGGCAACGTGCCCCTACCTTCCGTTCGGTTGCCGGCCATCGCGACAATGTGTCGTCTCCATGCGCAGGACGTCGTGCTCCTTTCTCGCGCACACAGCACTGCCTGCACGAAGAGGCCGTCGGATTCATGCGGTACGAGAGCTATGGCAAGGCAATAGGCCCGCCCGCACGAAGATGCCGCTCTGTTGGCAAGACGTTGCGAATATGCGTTCCCCGGGCGCTCGACGATGGCAAAATGCACGCGAAATGCGTTCCCCCGGCGTCCGACGGTGGCGGGACTGCGCCCTGATGCGCTCTTGGCCTGACTGGCAGTGGCAATATACTCGCGCGGTGCGTTCTCGGGGGCCTTGCCGTGGCAAGATTTCACCACGGTGCGTTCCCGGGCGGCAATCCGT
>FR884619.1:2173-9177 GCA_000436075.1 Eggerthella sp. CAG:209
CGTTCCCGGGCGGCAATCCGTGGCAAGATTCGCGCGCCATGCATCCGAAATGAGCTGGCTATGGCAGGATATGCGCGCTATGCATCCGAAAAGCCCCGCAAACCGCCTTTCGGGAACGCACGGCGTGAAGATCTTGCCAGGAAAGGGCTCCTTTCGCTGCACAGGCCCCTCGAATCATGCACGGCGCGCGAATCTTGCCATCCTCTGACGACTGACCTTTCGGAGAAGAGATACCTTCGCTGAAGGATGGGATGCTTCGTTTCTTCCGGTTCGGTGGTGCAGGTTCTGGCATCCCCGTCTAGCGGGGAAGTCGTCCGCGCCGTCCCTGCCCAGTGTAAGGCTACCCAGCATCTGCCTTTCCTGACGGATGGCGCGCATTCGCCTTCCCGCTTCGGCGGCTTGAGGCAGGGCATAAGAAAAGGGGACCCGTGTGGGTCCCCTTTTAGCTGGTCGGCAGGTACGAGTCGGTCAGCTCTAACAGTGCGGATCGGTCAGCTCTAACGGTACGAGCCGATTAGCTCAAGCGGCACGGCCGACCTGCTAGTTGGCAATGAGCTGACTAGTTCTGACCAGGCTCGACAACCAGTGTGTCTTCGTATGCTGCACCGTAGGTATCAAGCAGGGTCTTCTCATAGTCTGCGTGGAAGAAGCTCTCGGAGCCGAGGTTCTTCAGGTCCTCGTTGATCCAGTTCAGCAGGCTTTCGTTGCCCTTGGAAACAGCAGGAGCGATGGTGTCGGTGTCGCCCAGCTGCTCAATGCCGACAACGTATTCGGGGCCAGCCTGGTTGGCGAAGGCGATAACCTCGGTGTTGTCATTTGCCCAAACAGCATCGGGGTTGTTTTCGAATGCGGTCTTAGCTGCAGCGTAGGTGTCGTACTTCTCGAGCTTGAGGTCCTTGTTGTGCTCGGTGAGGTAGGTCTCGGCAGTGGTGCCGGAGATTACGATTACCGTGCGGTCGCCAATCTGGTCGAGGTCGGTAACAACCTTGTCCTTGTGGGAAACAACGCCCAAAGCAACGTTCATGTAAGGATCGGCGAAGTCGACCGCCTCAGCGCGCTCGGGGGTGACGGTGAAGTTTGCCAGGATAACGTCAACCTTGCCAGTCTGCAGGTATTCAACGCGGTTGGCTGCTTCAGTGGACACCAGCTCAACATCTACTCCAAGGTCCTGGCCAAGACGGTTTGCCAGCTCGATGTCGTAGCCCTGGTAGTTGCCGTTTTCATCGACGTAGCCGAAGGGGCTCTTGTCGCTGAATACGCCGATGGTGATCTTGCCGCTGTCCTTGATCTGGTCAAGAGTGCGGTAATTTGCGCTCGAGGAATTGCTGTTGCCGGAGCAGCCCGTGAGCAAGGCTCCTGCAAGAGCCAAGGCTGCAACAAGCACAGCAACAAGCTTCCAGGTGCGTTTCGTCTGGATCATGTCTTTCTCCTTACTTCTGCCCTCTTTAGCGTGCGAGGGTTTCTTTGATTGATGGAAGTAAACCGCTTAAATCCTACAAAGTCAATAAGGATTGAGGGAATTAGTCATTTTGCTTTTGTGAATGGCTGGTTATTGCGGAGTTGGGGGGGGGTGTAGATGTATCGCAGGCAATGTGTCGAAAGCGTGCCTCCGCTCCCGTTGCCCAGCCGCCGCTGTTGCTGTTGGCGCCCACCGTTCTCANNCCACCGTTCTCAAAGTTGACGGCGACTTATCTGTGGCTGCAACGGGCATCCGCGCGCGGACCATGGAACAGCGCGAGGCGAACAACCGCCCGAATGCACATCATTGAAACAAACGAGGCTCGCTTGAGGTTGTAGCGATCCGTGCCTTTCGTGGGGGCGCGGGGCGGGTTTCCGTGTGCGCAGGCGCTGTCAGGCGGTTGCCTGTGACATCGGTGGGAACGGGACTCTCTGCAGGCGCGGGCGTTGCGATTTGTTGAGAAGGCCGTATTGCGAAAACGAAAAGAGCCCCATTGCTGGGGCTCTGAGGGTGCGATGGGATTCGAAGAGGATTTCGTTTTGGTCATGCGACCGGTTTCACGCGACTGCATCGGGTCCTGGCAGTAGCGGGCTTTAGCCCGACTCTGCTTGAGTCTCTGGTTGTGACAGGCTTCACCCGGTCGCGTTGGGCTCCTGGCTACGCTGGGCTTCCAGCCCTTTGTGTCGAAGCGCTCGTTAGGCTTCGTGCTGACGGACGGCGTCGAACTCGAAAGTATGCAGGAACTTCTGTGCGCGTTCGGTTTTGGGGTGCTCGAAGAAGCGTTCGGGGATATCTTGTTCCACGATTTCGCCTCCATCGAAGAACAAAACACGGTCGGCAACGGCGCGTGCGAACTGCATTTCGTGGGTAACGATAAGCATCGTTTTGCCCTCCTGCGCCAAGCCCAAGATAACGTCCAGCACCTCGCGCACCATTTCGGGGTCGAGGGCGGCGGTAACTTCGTCGAGCAGCAGCACTTCGGGCTCCATTGCCAACGCGCGGGCAATGGCAACGCGCTGCTTCTGGCCGCCAGAAAGCTCGCGCGGATAGCTCTTTTCCTTGTCGGTAAGGCCAACGCGCTTCAGGAGGGCGCGAGCCGCCTCTTCGGCCTGTGCCTTGGGGATCTTCTTCACCTTGGTGGGCGCCAACGTGATGTTGTCGAGCACCGTCATATGGGGGAACAGGTCGTAGCTCTGGAACACCATGCCAACTTTTTGGCGAAGCTCGGTGAGATCCTTTTCGGAGCTGGTTACCTCCTTGCCGTCAACTTCGATGGTGCCTCCCTGAATAGGCTCAAGGGCATTGATGCAGCGCAGGAAGGTTGACTTGCCGCACCCCGAGGGGCCGATGACCACAATTACCTCGCCGCGCTTGACGGAAAGGCTGATATCTTCCAGCACCACGTTATCGCCGTAGGCTTTCTTAAGATGCTCAATGGAGAGCAGGGCGGTATCGCTCATTGCTTAGTTCCATTTCTTCTCGAGGTGGTTTGCCAGCATACTGATGGGCCAGCAAATTACGAAGTACAGCAGCATAATAGTGCCGTAAATGCCGAATACGGCGTTGGGGGAGGTCATGCGGTTTGCCTCGATGATCTGTTGGCCAACCTTCATCATCTCGATAACGCCGATCATCAGCAGCAAGCTGGTGGTTTTGATCATGCGGGTAATGAGGTTGATGGAGGAAGGGATAAGGCGGCGGATGGCCTGCGGGATGATTACCTGACGGTAAATTTGTGCTTTATTCAGACCCAACGCAGCGGCGCTTTCGTACTGCTGCTTTGGGATGCTGGTAAGGGCGCCGCGAACCAAGTCGCCCATTTCGCCGGTTCCCCAGAACACGAATACGATGATGGAGGAAAGCTCCGCCGAGATATTCAGGCCCATAACACGCGTGGCGCCGAAGAACACGATGTAGAGCAGCACCAGCTGCGGCATAATGCGCACGATTTCGAGGTACAAACGAGAAATAACCTTGGCAACAGGGTTTTTCCACGTCATAAAGATGCCGAACAGCATGCCTAGGATGATGCTGAGCACGACAGAGATTGCGCTGATCTGCACCGCAACCCAAAGACCCTGCAGAAGGCGGGTGGCGTTTGAGCCCATGAACAGAACATCAAGCCCCAAAGCTTCCATGGCGCAACCTCCTTTCAATGTACGTACCAGCAACGGAAACCGGCACCAGGATAATGAGGTAGAACGCTACGAGCATTACCAGGCATTCGGTGGTTTTGTAGTAAAGGCCCATCAGGTCTTTCGTAACGAACATGAGATCCATCAGGCTGATTGCGGAAAACACGCTGGTTTCCTTCAACAGGAAGATCACGTTGGCAACAAACGAGGGGAAGCTTAGCGAAACTGCCTGCGGAAGTACCACGTAGCGCATGGACTGCAGCTTCGAAAGGCCCAGGCTGATAGCGCTCTCACGCTGGATGGGCTCCACGTTTTCCAGGCCAGCACGGAACGATTCGGCCATGTAGGCACCGCCGTGCAATGCAAGGCCAACCATACCGCACACTTCTGGTGTGATGGAAAAGCCCATGCGAGGCAGGCCAAAATAGAAGAAGAACAGCTGAATAAGCAATGGCGTGTTGCGGAACAGCTCGATGTATACGCGACAAAGCTGGCGAAGCACAGGGATGCGGAAGTGCACGATCATGGCCACAATGAGGCCGATGATGACGGATCCGGCGATGCCGATCCATCCGATGCTCAGCGTCAGCCACGCCGCATCCTCGTACAGAGGAAGGTATTGCGCCATGGCGTCGAAGTTCAACGCGGGGTCCTTTCTACATTGCAAAACCTATCAGTTTGATAGGATTAAGGGGGATTGTAGAACGATGGCAATGCAAGTCAAGCATTTTCAGGGGCAAGACGGCATGCCTTGGCAAAAAGCCAACAGCTTTACATATTACTTGTTTAAGCCGCCATTGTGGCACTAAGCGTGCTCGAATCTCGTATTCGGCGAAGTGGCGGCGGTTTGCGCTTCGGTGGGTGCTAGACTTCGGAGGTAATTTTGAACTCATTGCCTGGAATGGAAAGGAATCAGATTTTGAGCGAGCCGGAAAAGCGGGAGGTTCCCTTTAAGGAAGTGGCGCGAAAATTCGTTAGCTACTACAAACCATTCACGTTTTTGTTCGTTGCCGACTTGGTATGCGCAACGCTGCTCGCCGCCATCGACTTGGCATTCCCCCAGATCCTCAATTTTTTTGTGCGCGATTTCTTCGTCAATGCCCGTGATGCCATTATGGGTGTATTGCCGTGGGTGGCTGCTGGGCTGGTGGCGATGTATGTGGTGCGCAGCTTGTGCCAGTACTTCATTTCTTGCTGGGGTCACATTATGGGCGCACGTATGGAGGCACGGATGCGCATGGATTTGTTCCAGCAGTATCAGCGTTTGAGCTTTTCGTATTACGACCGCAACAACACCGGCGAAATGATGTCGAAGCTGGTTACCGATCTGTTTGACATTTCGGAGGTGGCTCACCACGGTCCCGAGAACCTCTTTATCGCAACCCTGAAAATCGTGGGTTCCTTCACGTTGCTGATGTTCATCAACGTTCCGCTTACGCTGGTGATGCTGGCGGTGACGGCGGTCATGGCAACGTATGCGTTTGTCCAGAACTACCGCAAGCGCATAATCTTCCGCCAGAATCGTGTGCGCATGGCGGGTTTGAACGCGCGTTTGCAGGATTCGCTGGGCGGCATTCGCGTGGTGAAGGGCTTTGGCAACGAGCATATCGAGATCGACAAGTTCGGCCACGCCAATGAGGAATTCATCGAAACGAAGGAACTTTCGTACCGTTTCATGGGTCAATTCCAAATGGCATCGAGCTTCTTCACGGGCGCGTTGTATACGGCAACCATTGTGGGCGGCGGCCTGTTTGTTGCGCAAGGCATCCTCGATCCTGCCGATATGGTTATGTACGCGCTGTACATTGGCATCTTTATTGCTCCCGTGGAGCTGCTCATCAACTTCACCGAAACGTTCCAGAAAGGTTATGCGGGCTTTCGTCGTTTCGTGGAAACGCTTGCTGAACGTCCAGGGGTGGAAAACAAGCCCGATGCCATTGATCTTGGTGCTGTGGTTGACGAAGGAATTGCTCCGAGCATCAGCTATTCGGACGTTCGTTTCTCGTATGTTGACGGTAAGGAGGTGCTGCGTGGCTTGACCCTTGAGGTGCCCGCGGGGTCTACCGTGGCGTTGGTCGGTCCTTCGGGTGGCGGAAAAACAACCACATGCTCGTTGCTGCCGCGCTTCTACGATGTGTCGTCTGGTTCCGTGAAAATCGACGGCATTGATGTGCGCGATGCCACGCTGGAGTCGCTTCGTGCGCAGGTGGGTATCGTACAACAGGACGTGTATCTGTTCGAGGGCACTATTCGCGAGAACATCTTGTATGGCGACCCGTCCGCTTCCCAGGAGCGGGTTGAATGGGCTGCGCGTCAGGCGAACATTCATGAGTTTATCGCCGGCTTGGAAGATGGCTACGACACGTTTGTGGGCGAGCGCGGCACTCGCCTTTCGGGTGGTCAGAAGCAGCGCATCGCCATTGCACGTGTGTTCCTGCGCGATCCCCATATCCTAGTGCTGGACGAAGCAACCAGCGCTCTGGACAACGAAAGCGAAGAGCGCGTCCAAGCATCGCTCGAGCGGCTGAGCGAAAACCGCACCACCTTGGTAATTGCGCATCGTCTTTCCACCATTCGCAACGCCGATTTTATTGCCGTGGTGGATGAGGGGCGTGTGGTCGAAGTGGGTACGCACGAAGAGCTGCGGGCTCAAGGCGGTATCTACGATCGCTATTACCGTATGCAATTCGCGGGAAAGCGTGAAGCTGAGTAGCTTTTCGCGGCATTTGTCGGCGCTGCAGTGCCGTCGGGGTGTACCCTGTGTTTGTTAGATAAGGCAAACTTTCAAGGGGAGGCCCCAGATGTTCAGAACCATAGTCGATATCGATGGCATGATGTGCGGCATGTGCGAATCGCACGTCAATGATGCCGTGCGTAATAACTTCAGGGTTAAAAAGGTGTCCTCCTCGCATGGCAAGGGGCGCACCGTGATTGAATCGGAAGCTCCTCTTGACGAAGGTGATCTCCGTCGCGTGATCGGCGCAACTGGCTACGAGGTGCAGCAGGTGACCTCCGAAGAAGTTCAAAAGAAGGGCCTTTTCGGCGGATTGTTTGGGAAGTAGTTCGAGCAAGCATGGAGGGCCACTGTTGTTGCAGCGGTGGCCGAGTTTTGGTGGCGAAGCGGGCTAGCGAATGCGACAAGGTTCGCATAAGGCACTTGCTGCGCAAGCCCTCGGAATAACCCTAACGAACACGGTAGGGCTTGTTGCCCCAATAGAATTTCAGCAGGTGCTTTTTGGGCACGCCAAGCGTTCCCACCAAATCGAGCGTAGCCACAGCGGCATCGTGCGCGGCGTTCGGGCGGCGCAGCGATTCTCCTCCGCTGAGCATGGTTTGAAGCTGGGCGGGGTTTTCGTGGATTTGCTGCAGGCGTTCAACCAGCTCTTCTGCGGTTTCGGCAGTAACGGCAG
>FR884619.1:9197-13683 GCA_000436075.1 Eggerthella sp. CAG:209
GGCAGCGCCAGCTTTGGTGACCGTATAGGTGTTGGCGCGCTCCTGGCCGTACGACTTGCCCACCAAAACCAAGGGCAAGCGTGCGCACAGGCACTCGGTAGTGGCCAAGCCGCCTGATTTTGCCACGATCATGTCGCTCGCTTCCATCAGCTGCGGAATACGCTCGATGTAGTTGAAGACGGAAACATTTGCAATGTTCCGTTCTGCGAAAAACCCTTTCAGCCCATTGGCGTACTCTTCGTCGGCACCAGCCAGGAAAGCGAAGTGCATGTTAGGGAATTCGGAAAGAAGCGGCACGACTTTGTTCACGATTTCGCGGAATGGGATATAAGGCTGCGAATGACGAGCGCCTGCCATTACCATTACGATCATTTTGTCTTGCGGAAGGCCGAATTGCTTCAGCACTTCTGCCCGATCGATGGGGTCGGTAAATCCCTTTCGCACCGGAATGCCCGTGACCTTGATGTGGCTTTCGGGCACCTTGCGCGGCGTGAGTTCCTTCACCATGGTTTCGTCGGCGGCGCAGAACAGGTCGCAATCAAGGTGCGGCCACAGGCCTTCTGCGCCGTAGTCGGTTGGAATGCAGGTTACGGGGAAGGTTTGCCCGGTAACCATCTTTGCGGCAACCGATGCGTTGGCGGCAACGATGTGTGTTGCCAGGATGGCGATGGGCTTGCGCTTTCGAACGATTTTGGTGAATGGCGAGAACATGAATGGCGACCATGCCGAACCGCCACCCCATAGCAGGCGTCCCGTAAAGGTGCGATGCCAGGTGATGTCGTAGAGCCAGTTAAAGGAAACGGTCACGTTGGCGGTTTTGTCGCCGTCGAATTTTATGTAGCCGTAATCGAGGATGTCCAACACGGCGATTTCGGTATTTTCCGGCAGGGCAGGATGCTTGCCGCAAAGATCTTCAAGAGCCTGAGCGGTTGCCTGTGCGGCGCTGCGATGGCCTGAGCCAACAGAGGCGTACGTGATGACGACCAGGGGACGATCCGATGTTTCATCGCATGTGGTAGTGATCATCGCGCCTCCTTCCAGCTGTGATGTTGCGTTTTGCGGCAAACCCGAAAGGGGTATGCGCTCTTGTTCTGCTCGGCGCGAGACAGTATGCGCCAAATGTCGAGGTCCTGTTACGCTTAGTCTATCTAACCAGAAATAAGGCACAAACGGGAGCGGCGTTGTTGCAAAAACCGCGGTAAGAGCGTAAGCGGGTGGCTAATCTGCGGGAGTGGACATTTTGGCTCTTGCGGAAAAATAGATCGTTGCGTATAATTCTCTGGCGCTTATTTTTAGCGTCGGGAGTGCCAACGTGGCTCAGTTGGTAGAGCAACGCATTCGTAATGCGTGGGTCGCCGGTTCGAGTCCGGCCGTTGGCTCCATCGAATTTGCAGGTCAGTCGCTTATGCGGCTGGCCTTTTGCTTTTCCTGACCCGAATAGCCCTCCCGAAAAAGCGGGAATACGGGGCAGATACCATTTCTTCAGCTTCAAAATATAGGCAAAAAGTTGCAAAGCGCCGGGCTTTTTGCTCTGAGAAAACGGCACCTGTCCTGCACCCTCTCTTTCTTCGCGGCAGCGCTTTTGGAGGTTTACGTTTCTTGCTGTTCCTTTTGCTGGACTTTGATACTGTTGGAAAGAATCAAAATAGGCATGCTTGGTTTAGCATAATTTAAGGTGCGGCTGCGTTTGCGCGGCCGCTTGTGAAGAAGGACGGCTTTCGTGGCAGAGGGTTCAGCGCGCACAAAACTTGCAACGGTTGCATTGGTTATCGTGGGTTTTGCCCTAGGTTTTGCGGAGTTCATCGTTATCGGTATCACGCCCGATATCGCCGAGGAATATGGTATCTCCCTTGCTTCTGCTGGTAATCTGGTGGGCTTCTTTGCTATTTCATATGCGGTGTCGACGCCGATCATTGTGCTTTCTACCGGGCGTTTTCGCAGGTTTCCCTCGTTCGTGACGTTCCTTGCGGTATTCAACGCAGGCAACCTTCTGGCCATCGTGGCTCCTACGTACGAAACGCTGCTGGTTGCCCGTGTGCTTACCGCAGTGGTTTCGGGCGTGCTGCTGTCTACGGTAATGACATTTATCAACGACATCATTCCTCGTGAAAAATCGGCTCGCATCATTTCATTCGTTTACGCAGGCTTTTCTGTTGCCAGCGTCTTGGGTACGCCCATTGGCACGCTGCTTGCCGATGCATTCGGTATCAAGGCTGCGTTTATAGCGGTAGAAGCTGTAGCGCTCGTTGTTACGGTGTTGCTGCTTGTCTCTGTGCCGCGCTCTGGCTCCACCGATGTTTCTTCTCGTGTGCGCGATCAGCTGGTAATCCTGAAGGATCGTCGCATCATCTTGGTGCTCATCATGAAAGGATTCGGCATGGCGGCAACGTACGTGTTCTACGTGTACGTAACGCCTATCTTGGAAGATGGCGTGGGCCTTTCGGTGTGGATGGTAAGTATCGTGCTGTTCTTCTACGGTGCCGCAACTATTGTTTCCAATCTGGGTAGCGGCTCCATCGCTCAGCATTACGGCTTGGCGAAAATGCCTATCATGTTCGGTTTGCAGGCCCTTGTGCTTCTGCTGCTTGGCCCCAGCCTTGCTTCGGGCAACACCGCGCTTGCCGTGATTAACGTGGTGCTTACGGGCGTGTTCATCTACCACATGAATTCTCCGTTGCAAACGTTTCTGCTGCAAACCTCAGCTAAGGATTATCCGAAGGCGATTACCCTTGCGTCTGCTGTTATGCCCACCTCTTCCGACCTTGGTATTGCTACGGGATCGTTCCTTGGCGGCGTGGTGGCTTCAGGCCCTGGTTTTGTGTGGGCGGGCCCAGTAGGCGCTCTGTTCGCGATTGTTGCTGTTGTTGCCGCCGTGCTGATCTTGCAGCCGGAAAACCGCAAGCGCGAAACCGCACAGTAGAAAAGAGCCGCGAAAAGAGCGCGACCTTGTGTGCGGCAGCCGATTTAGGGAGTCTGCCGTGTGAAAAAGAATAGTGAACCGCGAAGAGCTGCCCTGACGCTGTATTGAAACGCCCCTGTTTCTTCGAAGCAAGAAGCAGGGGCGTTCCCATTGGTTTCGATGTAGCCCTTTTGCGTTTTGCGAGTCGGTTCGGCGAACCTGCGGTTTACGAATTGTGCTTAGAAGACGTTGTTAGTACAGGAAGCCGAGCTTCTTAGCTTCGTAAGTAAGCTCGTCGCGGAAATCGGGATGGGCGATGCTGATAAGGCGCTGTGCGCGGGTGGGAATGTCGGCCCAGCGCAGATCGACTACGCCGTATTCGGTTGCAATGAAATGCACGTCGTTGCGAAGGCTGGTTATGGCGCTGCCTGGTGCCAAGGTGGGCACGATTTTCGAAACAGGACCGTTCTTGGTGTGCGCCACGCTCGTTACGGCAATAAAGCCGCGCCCGCCCTTCGAATTTTTTACGCCCCGCACGAAGTCAAACTGCCCGCCGCTTGCAGAGTACTGGCGTGCGCCGATGCTTTCAGCGCACACTTGCCCGGTAAGGTCGATGCTTACGGCGGTGTTCACTGAAACCAGGTTGTCGTTCTTCGCGATAAGGGCGGGATTGCACACCGTTTCGTAGGATGTGTAGTACATGCTGGGGTTTTCGTGGATGAAATCGTACAGGCGCTGTGTGCCAGTCGAATACCCTGCAACCGAAACGCCTGGCATGAAGTTCTTTCGCGAGTTGTCGATGACGCCTTTTTGCTGCAGTTCAACAAAAGCGTCCGAGAACATCTCGGTGAAGCAGCCTAGATGCTGCTTGCTTTCCAAGCCTGCGGCGATAGCGTTGATGATGCCGCCGATGCCCAGCTGAATGGTGTCGCCATCGTTTACGCGATTGACGATGAACTCTGCAACCTTCGCCTCTTCAGGCGTCGGTGCGGGCACCTGTACATCTTCGAGCAGCTCTTCTTGCATTACGAAGGCATCGATGGTGCTTACGTGATAGTTGTGCGAGTCGCCGAATACACGGGGAAGGCGCGGATTGATCTGCGCAATGATGTGCTTTGCACCACGCAATGCGCCCTGTTCGAATCCCAAGGGCCCAATGTTGCAATTGCCTTGAGCGTCGGGCGGCGTCATTTGGACAACGGCGTAGTCGAGCCCAACTTCTTCCAACATGCGATTGGTGTCTGAGAAATGAACGGGAATGTGCGCAACGCACCTTGATCCGTTAGCAAAGCCGGTGCGCTCGTTGGGCCCGGCGAAGTAGGTGTGGTAGCGGAACTGCTCGGGGGTTACATCGAGCCCCGCGAAGGTAATGTCGCCGTTCATCCAGTTGCCGTAGAGATCGATTCCGGTAAGAGCGCCCGTTGCGACCCTATCAATCAGCGCATTGATGATGGTGGTGGGTACGTGAAGGCCACCTGTATAAATTTTCTGGTTGCCGGTTAGATGCTGCTCGAATACCTGGTTTACGGTTATCTTCTTGCGCTCGTATTCATCCTGCCAGTCCATGGCCCCTCCTGGTAGTTCTTT
>FR884619.1:13709-14724 GCA_000436075.1 Eggerthella sp. CAG:209
CTTGGGCGGGAAGGCCCAAGGCCCCTGAATATAAGAAAACGGCGGTCGCGCAATCCCCATTGCACGCCGCCGTTTAATTGTAGCGCTGTTTGCCCTGCTACATTTCGTCTGGTGAAAGCGGGAAATCTACGCCCGTCCAGATCTCAAAGGCGCGGGCACCCTGGAAGAACAGCATTCCTTCGCCGTTGATGGTGGTGCAGCCTGCTTCTTTGCCTATTTTCAGTAGCTCGGTTTCTGCTGGCTGGTAAATAGCGTCTTGGATTACCAGGCCTGGGTGCAAGAACGATGCGTCGGGGATGGGGGACCGCCCTTCGAGCTTGCCCATGCCGATGGGGGTGGCGTTTGCCAGAAGATCGGCGTCAGCCAGCTGTGCGCGCAAGTCGTCCAAATCGTTTGCGTCGTGACGGCTGATTTTGCAGCCGGTTTTCTCAGCAACGAGGGCTACTTCTTCAGCAACACGATCCCATGATTTGCCCGTGCTGGGGCTGAATACCACGATTTCGCCTACGCCGTCGAGTGCTGCCTGTGCGGCAATGGGGGTTCCAGCGCCACCCATGCCCATCAGGACCATTTTCTTCCCTTTGGCGTCGACGCCGTGTTCTTCGAATGACTTCATGAAGCCGTAGCCATCGGTGCTGTATCCAGTGAGAACGCCGTCTTCGTTGACGATGGTGTTGACGGCGCCTACCATCTCGGCGATGGGATCAAGCTTGTCCAGGAACGGGATAACCGCAATCTTGTTCGGCATAGTAAGGTTGCAGCCGCGCATATTCAGAAGGCGGATTGCGTCGGTTGCCTGCTTCATGTCTTCGCCGGGAACGCGGAAGGCCATATAAGCGTAATTCAGGCCGGCGCGTTCGAATGCTCGGTTGTGAAGGTGGGGTGATTTGCTGTGTGCGACGGGGTCGCCGAACAGGCAAATTAGACGCGTTGCGCCATTGATGTCTTGCGTCATGGTGGCTTCTCTCTCCTCGAATGATGGGTGCCGGGGCGGCACTGCGGCGGTTTGCCGAGG
>FR884619.1:14751-25445 GCA_000436075.1 Eggerthella sp. CAG:209
GAGCCGATGGCTGGATTCGCATTCCTGTCAGAAAACGTATCAATCCTTGCTTGGATTCTATCATTGCGCTTCTATATTGATGCATTCAAGCTATTGCGGATAACTATAGTCCCCGAGGGCTTGCTGGCAAACACCCTGATTGCAGCATGGGATGCTGGCGTTTCTTTCGGTATTTTTTTTTCGGCACTGCAAAGGTGTGTTCTGCCCGACTTTTCCCAGGGCCTCAAAGAAGCGTGCTGCCTGGTGCCCCCTCGGAGCCGTAAAGGCATGCGCTGCCTGGCGCTCTTCTGGAAGAAGACGAAATGCAGGCCGCACTCCGCATCAACAGATGCTCGATGCAGTGTGCCGTCGGCTATCGAATCCGTATCTGCTTTGAATATCAGAGCGTGCCTTTGCTGGAATAAAATGAAGAAGCAGGCCACAGGGGCGTGTCTATTGCTTTTCGACTCCCGTTGTTTTAGAACTAATCACACAAAGAATTTTTGTTGCATAACAGAATCCGTTTGTTTCCAGTTTGTTATCGTTCACCAAAGTACGCTTTTTGATGCGCAAGCGGGGTGTACTATCTAGTCTCGTAGTTGAAAGGAATATTCATGGAAGACCATAAGCTTTCCCTATACGATAACATCGCAAAGGTCAATGCCGTCGATCCGGAACTGTACGAGCGTTACCCCGTAAAGCGCGGTTTGCGCAACAGCGATGGTTCTGGCGTAATCGCGGGCGTTACGAATATCTCTAACGTGCACGGTTACCTGATGAATGAGGGCGATAAGGTTCCCGACGAAGGCAAGCTCACCTTCCGTGGCTACAGCATCTACGATCTTGTTGGCGGCGATGCCACCAAGCGTCGCGGCTTTGAGGAGATCGTGTATCTGCTGCTTATGGGGGAGCTTCCCACGTCAAGCCAGCTCGATGTGCTTGTTGAGGCACTTGATGCTCAGCGCAATTTGCCCGATGGCTTCACCGCTTCGAAGATCATGAGCACGCCTTCTCATAACATCATGAACCTTCTGCAGCGTTCGGTGCTCATGTTGTATGCTGACGACCCAAAGGCGGAAGAGCGTTCCTTCGAGCACGAGATCAGTACGGCAATCTCTCTTATTTCCCGTCTGCCGCGCATCATGGTGCTGGCTCACTATGCCAAGCGTGCCGCGTTCTACAATGAGTCGATGATCATGCATCGCTTCATTCCGGGGCAGTCCACTTCCGAAACCATCCTTTCCATGTTGCGTCCCAACCGAGAGTTTACTCCTGAAGAAGCACGCATGCTCGACATCATGATGTCTCTGCACGCTGAGCACGGTGGCGGTAACAACTCCACCTTCACTTGCCGTGTTCTTTCCTCTGCCGATACCGATCCGTATGCTGCTTACGCGGCCGCTATCGGTTCTTTGAAGGGCAGTAAGCATGGCGGTGCAAACCATAAGGTTCTGGCCATGCAGAAGGAAATCAAGGAAAATGTTAAGAATTGGGAAGATGAAGACGAAGTAGCTTCCTATATTGCCAAGATCGTGAACAAGCAGGCATACGATCATACCGGATTGATCTACGGTATGGGTCATGCGGTGTACACGCTTTCCGATCCGCGCGCAGTTATCTGCAAGGATTTTGCAACAAGGCTTGCCAAGGGTACTGAGTTTGAAGCGGAGCTGAATTTGCTCAAGCTCATCGAGCGCCTAAGCCCTGAAGTCATCCTGCAGGAAAAGGGCACCAAGAAGGATATGTGCGCAAACGTTGATATGTATTCTGGATTCGTGTACTCCATGATGGGCATTCCGCAGGATATGATCACTCCGCTGTTTGCCTGCTCTCGTATGGCAGGTTGGGCTGCCCACCGTTTCGAGGAACTGGTAAGCGGCAAGCGCATCATCCGCCCCGCATACAAGACGGGCGTGAAGGCTCGCGAATACAAGCCTATCGAAGAGCGCTAAGCGTTTCTTGCTGGTCGTATCTGCAGGCACAAACAAAAAGGCCCCCTCGGGGCCTTTTTGTTTGCTTGTTGCCATGTCTTGTTTGGAGTTTCCTCAAAACAGCGAGGTGATATGCCCGCATGCTTTGTTCGGGCGCAATGCCTGATGTCTCAGAGTGCGAATTCGCATATTTGGACCTTGTAATTGTCCGGGCAAAAGAAAGGGAGTCCCGAAGGACTCCCTTGTGGTGCGCTTTGGCGCAATACTTTGGCACAATACGCCTTGCTGCCCTTGGCGCTGTGGGTGCGATGCTCCACCTATCTTACTTAGAGCCGAAGGCGCAAAGCTCTCGTCGCTCAGTCCCAAGATGGGAGATGCGATATGCCTATGCGGCTTCCTTGTTGCCGAACACGCGTGTTGCAATAACAACCACGAGGGCAACAGCGATACCGCCGATAAGCGAAGGCCAAGGCGAACCGGTGAAGCCGGCAAGCAGATATCCAAACAGGCAGATGACGGCAACCAGGGAAGCGTAGGGAAGCTGGGTTGCCACGTGGCGCAGGTGGTTACATTCCGCACCAGCAGAAGAAAGGATGGTGGTGTCGGAAATAGGCGAGATGTGGTCGCCGTATACCGCGCCAGCAAGCGTTGCTCCGATGGTAACCAGGAATAGCGGGTCGCTTTCGGGGAATACGCCCAAAACGATGGGCAGGATCAAGGCAGCGGTGCCCCAGGAAGTGCCCATGGCGAATCCGATGAAGCCAGAAACCACGAAGATAACGGCAGGCAGGAACGAAAGTTCAAAGCCCATGGTGGTAAGGAAGTTGGAAACGAATTCGCCCGTGCCCAGCATGTAGCGGCATGCGCCGCCCAGGCTCCATGCCAAAACAAGGATCATGATAGCGCCAACCATAGAGCGAACGCCTTCGGAAGCGCCTTCGGTAAAGCCAACCAGTGTGGTGAGCTTACGGGGCAGGAACATGCATGCAGCAACAACCAATGCCACAGCGGCACCGATGCACAATCCGCCGATGGGGTTTTCGCCAACAGCTGTTGCGAAATCTACGCCCTCAAAGAAGCCGCCAACATACAGCATGCCCGTGATGGAGAATACGATAAGCACCACGATAGGGATAACCAGGTCGAATACCCTGCCATTGGGGGAAACATCCAGACCCTTGAACTGCTCGACCGCTTTCGTGGCGCCCTCCAGGTCGGACTGCTCGGTGATAACGGTTTCGACGGCTTCGGGATTGCTGGGAACGCCTGCCTTGGATACCGTTTCCAGAGCGGAGGCATGGGGAGGAATGTGGCTGTAGGTATGAGCGTCGCAGTCGCGCTGGGCCTTGCCCATGCTGAAGAAGTCTTTGCCGAAACCGCACATAGCGAACACGAACACAATGGTGACCAGTGCGTAGAGGTTGTACGGAATGGAGGCAACGAACGTGTTGAAGCCGTTTTCACCCATGTAGCCACCCATGGCAACCGCCCACGAGGAAACAGGGGCAATAATGCACACCGGAGCTGCGGTGGAGTCGATGATCCACGCCAGCTTTTCGTGGCTGATGCGGAACTTGTCGGTTACGGGGCGCATGACGGCACCAACAGTGAGGCAGTTGAAGTAGTCGTCAACGAATACCACGATGCCCAAAAGAGCCGTCATAACGGTTGCCATGCGTGCGCTCTTGATGTGTTTCGCGGCCCATTCAGCGTATGCGCGCGAACCGCCAGCAATGGCGATGATGACGACTAACGCGCCCAATAATGCCAAGAATAAGATAAGCGCCGCATTCGACGAGATTTGCTCCGCCATAACCTGAGGGATGAGCGTAAATGCGGTGATGAGCTGGTCGAAGCCGACACCTTCAAGGCAGAACTCGTAAATGATCAGGCCTGAGAACACGCCAACCAGCAGGGAGGAATACACCTCCTTGGTAATTAGGGCAAGGCCTAGCGCCAGAAGCGGCGGCAGGATAGACCAAGCACCGGTGGAAAGAAGCTCGAAGCCTTCCATGTACAGTCTCCTTACTGTAAATAGGGCGCAGGCGATGCTGCGCTGGGAAGGCGGCGGCTAGCGAAGCCGCGCATGATGCATTTCCAGCGCAGCCTTGCATGCGCTTTTTTAACTGTGCCGATTATAGGCTAGCTTCGTTGCCACGGTGTTGCATTTATGAGCGGTGGAGGGCGTAACGGGTGGGCGGCGCGTTAAGACGGGCGGTTATAGGAAATACTTTCTTGCATTTGCTCCCATAACAATAAGATCAACGCCTCGAAGAAGAGCGAACAGTGCGATGAACAGTGCGAGCATTTCGGGCATGGAGAAGAACATGAATCCGATAACGATGGAAATGACGCCCGAGAACAGCATCCAGCCCCAAAGGGGAAGGCCTGCGCGCTTGACCATGAAGGTTGCCACAACTTCATATATGCCGAAAACCAGAACGAACGCGCCGATAACCCAAGGCAGCACTGCCGCAAAAGCGAAGGGGTGAATCACGAACATGGCACCAATGAGCACGTCAAGGATGCCGTATGCCAAGATCCATCCCGAAAAGCCCAGAAGATCGCGGTCGCGAATGAACGTTGCGATATTGACTACGCCGGAAACCACAAAGGCGGCACCAACAATAAAGGCGATAGATGCAAGAGTGAGGCCTGGGAAAAATGCGCATACCAAGCCAAAGATGATAAACAATATGCCAGCAACAATAAGCTGCCAGTTCCGTTCGGTTTTCGTGTTCATGGTAACCCCTCTATGTTGGCGTTTTCTTCATTGTAGTGCGCTTTGCTGCAGGTGAGGGCGTATGTAGGGGAAATGAAACAACACGAGCGCGAGTGGGGGTTTTGCCCCATCGCTGCTCTCGGCTGATGCTCCCGGCATTTTTTTGCCACCCGCCCTGAGCCACCCTGAAGCGAAGCTTTCCCCTAAGCGGTAACGAAGGGAAGGGGGATGTCGTGGTCTTCTGCGGGGATGGGGGAAACCTCCTGTTCGGTAAAGGCGACGCCGACAACATGGCATGCATCAGTAAGTTGGCAAAGGTAGCGGTCGTAGTTGCCTGCCCCGTATCCTAGGCGGTTGCCGTGCGCATCGAACCCCACAGCGGGAACCACAATGAAGGCGAACTCGTCGGCGGCAAGGTAGGGCATGGGGGTAAGTTCGGGGCTGTTGTGGTGATACTCCTTTAACGGGTCATTCAGAAACGGCACGCTGTTGCTGCAGAATGCCTCGGCGCTAACCGAGCGCATTTCCATAGTTTGCTGAGTGACATGCTGGGTGTTGGGGCCCGACCCGGGTTTGCGCATCCCGCGCCCAGGAGCGTCGGGAATGCCATGGGCATCGGGCATCATGCAGGGAAAGGCAACAGTGCAGCCTCGCAGGTAGGCATAGTCGATGAAGATGCCCAGGTCAACTTCCCATGGGAATGCGGAGTATACGCCGACAACGGGTTTGCCCTGAGGCGTTTTGGCTATCAAGGCATCAAGGTGTTGGGTCAGCTTCGCGCAGATCTGTTTGCTCTTGCTCGCACGCGTTTCGGGCGCAAGAGCGGAGCGCGCTTTCTTTGCTTGGGCCCTTAGGCGGCTGCGGATTTTCTTGGGGGTTTCGTTGTTGGGCGTGGGGGTATGTTTGCTGTTGGTGCTCATACCGGGCATTGTACGCCTGGTGGGCGTGATAGGGGAAACGCGCTGGTGAGTGTACGCCTGGTGGGCGCAATAGGGAAACGTGGTGGCAAAAGCTGCAAAAGGAAAGGCGGCGGCCGAGGTGTTCCTTCGAATGAGGCTTGCGCTCGCTAGTGCTCAAGGGGTTCGGTGAGTGCGGCGGAGCAGAGTCCTGCGCGCGATTGTGTGTCTGACTTGCGGTATATGGAGGTCAAGTGCTTCTGCAACGCGCGAAGGGATATTCCCATGTCATCGGCGATGCACTGGAGCGTTTCCTCGCTTGAGCATACTGCGGAAAGAACGTCGCGTTCGCGTGGGGTAAGGCTGTATTGTTCCGAGAATGCCGCAAGGTGCTTTTCGGGAGCGCTTTTATCGGCGGGAGCTTTGGCTTCCGGTTCTTCTTGGGGCTTGGCGGTTTGCGCTTGCGCGGCGGTGAGCTCCGCCAGCTTTAGGGCTTCGATCTCGGCCTTATGCCGCGCGGTGCGACGCACGTTTTCGAGCGCGTGGGCAACAAGGAGGGTAGCCATGGCTAGTGCAATGGTTATCGACGAGATAAGCATGACATCGCCCGACGAGATCAAGGCCATGGAAGGCATGGCTGCAAGTGCGGCGCAGGTGTTGTTGGCGGCGCGTCCCATGCCCGCCCAAAGCGACGGGTTTGCACAGCGCATTGCAATGCGCAAAAACGACGAGGTGAAAAAGACCACGAAAAAGCCCGATGAAAGGTAAAAAATTACCAAACCCAGAAGAACTTCGGAGCCGGTTTGGATGGCAAGGGCGGAAACCAGGGAAAACATGGCTACACACAGTATGGTAACAGTGGAATAGCGATGCTTAGTGAGGTCGAAGATGAAGCCAGCCGCAATGCCGCTGACGGCAAGAAGCAGGCGAGGCCAGGTTGAAAGGTCGAACATGCCTTGCGCGTTTGCCAGGGTAACCACGTTGTCGAGTGTGCTGAAAACGCAGGCAATTAGGGATACGCAGGCGAGCAGCAGGATTGCTTCCTTGAGGGCATCGCGTTCGTTGGCGGTTCGCTGGTCTTTTTCGGGAAGTGCGCTTCTGGCGGGGACTACGTGCAGCACGTTGCGGCGCGCTGCAAGAGCGAAGCCAAGTGCGATGATCGAAGCTCCGATAATCGCGGCTTCGATAACGCTGTTTGGCGCCAAGGAATGAAGCAGGAACTGAGCGAGCAATCCTGCGGCATAAGAGGTGCCCACCAGACGGGAAAGGGAGTTGCTGGCATAGTGGGTTTGCGCAACGGAAAAGTAGGTGGCGTTTCCCAACATACCCAAAATCAAGAACAACAAGCATCCCAGCGACAACAAGGCGTTGGCGTTCTGGGTTAGCTGAGTTGCGACAAGGAGCAAGGCGGAAACGGTTCCCAGCACGCCGGCAAGAATGCTTCGATGCCTTGCGGCTGCCGTTCGATTCACCAATGAATAGCCCACAAGCCCTATGGCGCTTGTGGCAAGGATGGATGCCTGTGCGCCGACTACCGAATCGGGGCTGGCGAGCTTGCCATAAGCGATGTCGAAGTGATATTCGCTGCCCAAAAACACGAAGACGAACAATGCCATAACGGCAAACGTGAAAAGATGTGCTTTGGGCTTTGGCTCCATGGTGTTTTCCGAGAGGGGCGCAAAGCGGGTTTTTGACGCTTGCCCTCGACGTGTTCCTTCCTTTGTTTTCCCTGCTAATTCATTATTGTGCAACAAGGGTAGCCTTATGGCTTGGTTTCTTCTTGCGGAAACAAAAACCACCCCTATGGGCAGTGCGCACAAGGAGTTTAATGCGAAGAGCTGGCTTGGAGGGCGCTGGCTGCCAGCGGTATCGGCCGAAGCGCCAGGGCGTGCCCCGGGGCTCCATCGCGCTTGCGGGGCTAACTAGTGGTTGGTTTGACTAAGTGCTCAAGAGCGGTAATGACGCCAGCTGCGCAGCATGCTGCCCCCGTTGCCGTTGCCGCGTGCTCCCTATGAGCCACGACGTCAGCGCCGAATCAGCCGATTCCCAGTACCTGCATAACCAAGCAAATGGCGGAAAGGATGCCCACCACCACGATAGTGAAGCATAGGATTATGCGGGTGAATTTACCAACCGTGTATTTGCCCATAACGTGTTTGTCGGTGCAGATGATGGCCATGAACACCAGCAATACAGGCAAAATGACGCCGTTTACAAACTGCGCAGTGAGCATGATTCCCATCAAGTCGATGTTGGGAATAAGAATAACCACTGCAGAAACAACGATGACAAACGTAAAGATGCCCTTGAAGAGGGGCGCTTCTTTCCAGGTGAACGAAACGCCTGCCTCCCAGCCGAATGCTTCGCAGATAACGAAAGCGGTGGTAAGGGGCAGAACGCATGCGGCCAGCAAACTGGCGGCTACCAGGCCGATGGCGAACAGTGCTTTAGCGTATTGGCCCGCGAAAGGTTCGAGCGCAGCTGCAGCCGCTTCGGCGCTTTCTACTTCGATGCCCTGCGGGAACAGCACGGTGCCAGTGGTTACGATGATGAACCATGCTACGATACAGCCCACCACAGCCCCAGTTACTGCATCGATACGCTGATAGGGAAGATCGCGTACGCGCACACCCTTTTCGACCACGTTGCTCTGGGCGAAGAACATCATCCAGGGGGCGATAGTGGTGCCAACCATTGCGACGGTAAGCGAAAGGAAGCCCAAATCCGAACTTGCTGCTGGCACCAGGGTGTGCTGGAAGGTTTCGTTCCAGTCGGGTTGTGCTAAAAACGCCGCAACGATGTAGGTGGCGAATACGCATGAAAGCACCAGGAAGATGTTCTGCACGCGTTTATAGCTGCCCCCCACGATAAGCCCCCAAACGGCTGCCGCGGCAACGGGGACTGATATCCATCGCGGCACCCCGAATATTTCCATGCCAGAAGCTACGCCTGCGAATTCTGAAAAGGTGGTGGCAACGTTGCCGATAAGCAGCGCCAACATGGCAAGTGCCGTAAGGCGGATGCCAAAGCTTTCGCGGATCAACGCTGAAAAGCCCTTGCCGGTAACAACGCCCATGCGTGTTGCAGTGGTTTGCACCACGATAAGCAGAACGCACATAACAGGAATGATCCACAACGTCATGTAGCCGAACTTCGCGCCTACGGTGGAATAGGTTGATATGCCGCCGGCGTCGTTGCCTGCCATGGCGGTTACGATACCAGGGCCCATGGCGGCCAGCACCAGAAACGCTTTCGAGTGCTGCTTCTTGCTGTCGTTTTCGCCGCCCTGATCAGGAACTTGCGGGGAAGCCTTGGCTGCCAGGGCAGTGTCCTGCGCTGTGCTTTCCTTAAGTGTCATGTAAAAGCCTCGATCCTAGTTGTGTCCGAACATGCGGAGGACAAAGAAGGTATAGGGGATCATCAGTACGATGAACACGGCAAGCGTGATGGCGAACTGTCCCCAGGCCCAGCGCGTGCGGCCTTCCTCCACGTTGTCTTCGATGACCTCCATTGCGTCGTCGACGGTGACGATGCCCAGCATCTGCCCGTTTTCGTCGACGACAGGCATGGCCATCAGGTCGTACTTGGAGATATCGGCTGCAACTTCATCTTCGGGTTCTTCGGGCAACGAAGTGATGAGCTCATCGAACATGATGTCGGAAAGCGGAGCGTTGTCTTTTGCGAGCACCAGGGTTCGGAGCGAAAGGACGCCTACGAGCTTGTCGTACTCATCGAGTACGTACACGTAGTTCACCGTGGGGTGGTCTTCGTCCAAGCCGCGAAGAACTTCAGTGGTTTCCTGCACGGTGTCGGAGGTGTGCATTGCCACAAACTGGGTGGTCATCAGGCCGCCAGCGGTGTCTTCCTTGTATCCCAGCAGCTTGCGAATTTCTGCGGCGTTGTCGACGCCCATTAGGCGAAGCAGCGTTTCGGCTTTCTCATAGGGCAAGTCGCCTACGATGTCGGCGGCGTCGTCAGGGTCCATATCGCGCAGCAGACGGGATGCGCGCTTTTCGTCCAGACCCTCGATGATGTCGGCCTGAAATTCGTCTTCCATTTCTGAAATGGCGTCGCCGGCCTGTGCGTCATCTAGGTGCTGGAACACGTTGGCGCGCTGCTTCGGATCGAGCTGCTCCAGGATGTCTGCCACGTCGGCAGGGTGCAACTCTTCCAAGCGCGTGTGGCTGACGGAGAGTTGAACCTTGGAAAGGTCGCGGTCGAGCAGTTCCATGTAGTTCCACGCGATGATGCGCTCGTCGATGCTCTTACCGAACGCCTTGGCGATGCTGCAGGCGGCTTTTTCCACCCACGGAGCCAAGCCGCGCAGAATGCCGCGAACGCCCACTTCTGCACCAAGAAGGCGCAGCTGCGTTCCGGAAACGGAGAGCTTCAAGTCGTTTACGCGCACAACCTTCATGCCCTGCGTGTCTACGATTTGCCTATCGAGCAGGTCGCGCGCAAGAAGCACTTCGGCAGGCTGAAGGTAGCTGAAGCGGATGGCGGTGCGGTCGACTTTCAGGCGAATGCCCTCGTCTTCGTCGAAACTGTCTACGTATTTACGCCAAGAGATCATGAAAGGCGTTTTGCCAGGTCCCAGGAATGCCAGGCTGGTGATGCGAGGGAACACTTCGCCGGTTTGGATGGCCAGGTCGGATATGGAACCGATTTTTTCACCATTTGCATCAACGACGGGTTCGCCGAGCATTTGAGATAGATAGAGCATGCAATTCTCCCTTGGGATTGCCGCCGTGTGTCAGCGTTGTTGTGCGGGCAGTTGATCTGCGCAGCGCACAGCAATACTGACAGGCGCAATCCGTTCATGTCGCAGTCGTCCTTCGACCACTACATGAACGGGTGTGAAATGCAGAGGCCGAAGGCTAATTACTGTGAGGTTTCGATTTTCGAACCTTCAAGTAATGTCCTTTCCTAAATGTGTAAATGGCAGCGCAAGGCAAGAGCGCCCTTAACGCAGCAAACTTGATTTTACGCGAATGCGGTGCGTAGGGGATGCGATAGAGGTGAAAAGAAAGTAAAAAACGGGTTTTATCTGCAAAGGGCAGTTAACAATTACGCAGTGCGGGGATTAAGGGCTCCTGCTCGCGCCGACGGCTTGTTCTGCGGGCCGTTAAGGGCATCGGTTCGTGCCGGCAGATGTCTGCAGGGTGC
>FR884620.1:0-2563 GCA_000436075.1 Eggerthella sp. CAG:209
GACTCCGGCAAGGAGCTCTTTCCGGGCAGAACGAAAAAGAAAGCCCTTGAACCAGGGAGTTCGAGGGCTGTTATTCCCGTTATTTCGCTGGTGGTTTTGTTCTGAGGCGATGTCGAAACAGTATCGGGCGGTACTCGGCATCACTAAAACTCGAGTTCAGAAGCCAGTTCCCGCTACTCCCACTCGACTGGAAATTCGAGGACTGCTGCAGCTTACTGTATCTCTACTTACTATTTCATGTTCTGTTGCCTACGCAGTATCCAATTTGTTTGCACTCATTCCGTACTCACGAACAGGATTACTCCCAATGCACTTAAGAGGAAGCTTTCCCGGTGTTTGGGCCTAGGGTTTTAACCAGGTTGCCAGCCAAATCTTAGAGCGAATTCTTACCCTGATCGTTGCCAGCGAAATCTTCAATGATCTCGTCACTTTCCTGACGAACTCGTTGTCCAGTTTCTGCTCCTTGAAGTCGCGAATCGCATCAACGTCCTTCGCGCTCATTTCGCCCAGACACACCTTCTCGAAGGCAAACGCCGAGCCTTCGCCAATGGCTGCGACGATGGCTGCCGCGACGATGGCGTTTATAACTTCTCCTGCAAGGTTGACGCCGGGTATCGCTTTCAGTGCGCTGATCGCGGCCTTGGCCGCAATGCTTTTGTTTGGCTCCGATATAGACCGCGCTTGTCCCAGATGCTCAGCTCACGGCCGCTTATTTGGCAAGCAGACCTATAGCTGCGTTGAAATATTGGTCGAACCATGGTCACGACGATTCCGACATCGAGCCCGCAGTAGCCATAGTACGAAAAGGCGCCCGTGGGTTTTAAAAGGTTGCTATCTCATTTTTCGGGCAGCAAGTTACTGAAGTACTCGGTGCGGCCTGCCAGTACGTCGTCGTAGAAGCCCTGCTTCCAATCGATGTATTCCACGCTGGCCTCTAATTCGGCAATTTGCTCGACAAGCCTGCTGCGTTTTTCGGCCAGCATCGTTTTTCGTTGAGGAATCGATGTCTCACCTTGCAGGCATAGTGCTAGGTATTCCTTCATTTCTTCGATGCTCATGCCGCATCTCTTTAGGCAAATCAGGCTTTTCACCCATTCGACGTCGTGCTTGTCGAACACGCGACGATTGTTTTTATCGCGTTTCACGTTGGGCACGAGCCCCTGGTTACAGTAGAACTTCAGCGTTTGGTACGTCATGTCGGCTTCGCGACATACTTGCATCATCGTGAACAGGTCGCCTGTTGCTTTTGCTCGCTTGGGCGCGTGTTCGTTTTCGCTCGCGTTCGCCATCTTCACGATTCCTTCAAGTTCCAAATAACAATGCTTGACCGTTAGTAACTATCGGTTGTTATAACAGCATCAGATCAATAAAGCAAGGGGGTTGTGGTAAGGAGTCGCCGCTCCCGATACGCGAGGAAGGAATCAATATGGCAAACGACATGATGTACGTGACGCTTTCGAACGGCGTGAAGATGCCCCAGCTGGGCTACGGCGTGTACCAGGTGACGCAAGACGAGTGCGAGCGCTGCGTGCGCGACGCGCTCGAGGTAGGGTATCGCCATATCGATACGGCGCAAAGCTATTTCAACGAAGAGCAGGTGGGCTCGGCCATCGCTGCCTCGGGCATCGACCGCGGCGATATCTTCCTTACCACCAAGGTGTGGATCGAGCATTTCGGCGAGGGCTCCACGCGCGCGTCGGTCGAGGATTCGCTGCGCAAGCTGAAGACCGACTACATCGACTTGCTGCTGCTCCACCAGCCGTTCGGCGNNCCCCAGCCGTTCGGCGATGTGTTCGGCGCGTGGCGCGATATGGTGAAGCTCTATCAGGAAGGCAAGGTGCGCGCAATCGGCATCTCGAACTTTTACGTTGACCGCATGGTGGAGTTCTGCGAGTTCAACGAAGCGAAGCCGATGGTGAACCAAATGGAGCGCCATCCGCTGAACCAGAATGTCGAGCTGCAGAAATGGGAGACCGAGTACGGCATCGTGCCGGAAGCCTGGGCTCCCTTCGGCGAGGGTCGCGGCGGGTTGTTCGAGAACCCCGTGCTGGTTGAAATCGGCCAGGCTCATGGCAAGACCGCGGCGCAGGTGATGCTTCGTTGGAACCTGCAACGCGGTGTGGTGGTCATTCCGAAGTCGGTTCATCGTGAGCGCATGGAGCAGAACCTCGACGTGTTCGACTTCGAGCTTTCCGCCGAGGAGATGGCGCGCATCGCCGCGCTCGACACTAAAACTTCCAGCTTCTTCAGCCATGCCGACCCCGCTATGGTGCAGTGGTTTGCAAAGATGGTCGAGGAGCGCAAGCATCAGCACGATAGTGCCAAGGAGAAGAAGAGTTGGTAGGAATTACGGGAGGTTTTATGATGAATCGGATTGTTGCACGGCGCGATTTCGTGAAGATGGGCCTGTTGGCGGGTGCGACTATGACGACGGGCGGTCTTCTTTCAGCATGCGCTTCGAATGGAGAGGGCGCAGCGTCGCAGTCGGCAGATGGGCTTGGCGTTGGGTCATCGAGCGGGGCAAACCAGGCGGTGCAGGCCGACCCCGCCACGCCACCGCAAC
>FR884620.1:2584-3248 GCA_000436075.1 Eggerthella sp. CAG:209
GTCGGGGGCAAGGTTCTTGTGGCGTACTACTCGGCGCAGGGCCATACACGTGCTGTAGCTGAGCGCATCGCGGTGGCGACGGGCGGTGACATTTTCGAGATCACGCCCGAGAATCCCTATTCGGACGCCGATTTGGATTGGCGTGACGACAACAGCCGCGTGACGCGCGAACATGACGATCAAAGCCTGCGCGACATTGTGCTGTCTCAGGTCACACCCGACGCGTTTGAGGAATACGAAACGGTGTTCGTTGGTTATCCCGTCTGGTGGCAGATGGCTGCATGGCCAGTTAACCGTTTCGTGCGCGACAATGACTTCGTGCGTAAGACGGTTATCCCGTTTTGCACCTCGACCTCGTCATCGATGGGCTCAACCCGTCAGACGCTCGAGCAGCTTGCCGGTTCGGGTGAGTGGCTTGATGGTCAGCGTTTTGGCGAAAACCCGCAAGATGGCATGGTTGAAGACTGGGTCGAATCGCTGAACATTTGATAGAGACGTTGCGTCGATTTATTATCGGATACGGAAAAGACGAAGGCAGGGCAGTTTTCTTTTGCCCAGTGATTCGCGATTGATTCGAATCACCTTCGAACAGCGCGACAATCGCCAAAACAATAGAAACTATCTCCAGTTTGTTCCAGTTTGCCGCAGTTTGCTTCAATTTGTC
>FR884621.1 GCA_000436075.1 Eggerthella sp. CAG:209
AGAACTATAGGAACACCCCCCACACAACAACAAAGCAGCTGAACTATCCAAGCAGAAAATACCTCACGCCCAACGAATCAGGCTTACCGCAACGAAACAGTCGGGGTATCAGTACCTCGACCATTCCGACACCCCTCCAATGATTCAGGCTTCTTTCTCAATGAATCAGAATTGCCACCAAACATTCGATCATTCAATCTATAGAGCGGCGAATCGACCAAACCTGGAATTGGTAAAGGAGAATAAGGAAGCCCTCTTTGGTTGTAAACAAGCACAGACCTCAGCAGCCAGGAAGAACGAACTAGCGCAGAAGATGGCTTAGCAACATACACATCGGAAAGAGTAAACGGGGTCGGTTCTTCGAGATTGCAAATTACCGGAACAAGCTCTGGGTATTTAGACAGCGCCAAAGAAACTTCGCACCAATCGCAACCGTCCGCAATCCTTCCGCCCCATATGATGCTGTAGGGGAGCTTGTCGGAGGATATCTTTTCCACTGTTCCTCTTTCGGGACCGCCAACTTTTTCAAGCCATTCATCGAACAAAGCCTCAGAGACGAACTCAGACTCAAGATAAGCATTGGCAACGAGGTCATGAACGAATTTCTCTAAATCAGAGTAATACCTGCCAGCATAGGACGAACCGACAGCAAACGCTCGATTAGCTTTTCGCTTTATGCTCCACTTGCGATTGTTCACCTTTTCGGTATTAGCCTTCTTTGGCCGTCGGCGGGAGTCAGAACACCTCACCCCTGTTTGGTGCATAACCCTTAAGCAATATTGCTGATTAGGGTATTTTCGAAGGAATAAATGTCCACAATTTGCGCAAAATGAAGGACGGATACCACTCTGTAAAACAGAAATGAGCAAACAGCGAAAAAAACCCGGAAATGAACTGACCTCATAAGCGGTAAAACCATCGACCCATTCCCTCTCCAGAAATTCCATCTGAACCCAAAAATCCATTAAATCCCAATTCCAGAGAAATGAACTCTCAGGGCCTTCTTCGATTTCTTTTTTCAAGCACTGAATGCATGTTTTGGATAGGTCGAGAAGGTCAAACAACTCCCTAAGACTGTCAGATCCGATTTCAATGCCTTCTAGCAGACTGCAACCGTATCCGTCAATTCTCGAAACCGCTTCCAAAACGTCAGACGAGGTCGGCATATCGATCCAATATAAATCTGATATAGAAGCATTCGACAGTTTCTCGCATTGAGTTAAAACAACATCCGACACTTCTCCAACAGCAATACACTCAGCGCATTTGTCGAGAATCACGCCATAAAGCGCACGAATATATCGAAGGTTCGAGGTGAGCCGAAACCGTCGCCACCCATCAGAACCAGAAACATCACTCCATACCCCGCCCGCAAGACGATGCGACAAGGCCTCATGCGAATCGCTTTGAAGCGTACTACCGTCTTTCGACTTGCTTGATAACGCCGGAGCAGACCAACTTGAAATAAAAGTATTAGGCCCCTCCGAGCTGCCATCTCCGAACAGACATTCACGGCCCAATGCTTCATCAAATATATCAGCCATTGCTGCTGTGTCTGATAATCGCCGACTCGAGCAAACGACCCTGAACAATTCGATTTGTCTCTCGCATTCAATCGCCCACGACTCAAATAGCTTCGAATCGAAATCGGCATCTTCGATTCTGGCCAGCCAATCGTCATCGGCCAAACAGAAGCAGCATGCTTCCTTCATCAATGCAATGGTTTTTTCGCTAATGTCACCTTCTGAAAAAGAAATCAGCATTTCTTCGATGCGGTCCATAAACATAGCCTCAGCCTCAAGCCTCTCGCTGCTTCTTTCAGGCATATAAATATGGTGACCCGATGGATCGAAATCCCATTCATCTCCCCATTCTTCCTCGTAGTACCACGATTCCCAATCTTCAGCCATATCGAGCTCTTCAGGTGTAAAGTCATCTACAGGCTCACCAAGAAACCTTCTTTGGATTGCCTCCGAACGTTCCGGCATAAATTGCCGTCTAAATTCCCTATCCAAATCAGCACAGGCAAGGAAAAACCCATGCAGGTCGATCCGGAGCAATTCATCTGCGAGCACCCGAACATCCCATGGATTTAACTCGCTTATGTAGTCCCATCGCTCATTTTGATATTGAAACTCAGGATACAAGCAATCAAAAGACAGCTCGAGCGTCTTATGGTTTCTGAATTGAGCGAAATATATAGCCCTGTGACATTCCATATTCTTCCCTATGACATATTTTTTTATTTCACAAAGTATATGTCATATGTTATCTCAAACCATAGGATGGTTTCAGCAAATCGAAAGCCACCAAATCAGAACTCTATGTGACACGTCGCCAAAACCACCAACTAAAGCAAAAAAATGAAACGCCCATAGGCCTTAGCGAAGCTATGCCATTTTCCCGTAAGGAGCCATTATGAACATCGGATTCACCACTCAAGAAGCTGATTGCGGAGCGTATCCCAGCATTCGTTCCACCCTACTTTCTCAACGCACCATCTTCCTGTCGCAGCCAATCGATAACCAAACCGCCGAAGAGGTTATCGCGCAGCTGCTTTATCTCGACTCCATCAACCATGAGCCTATTAAGCTCATCATCAACTCCCCTGGCGGGGGTGTCAGTGCGGGTTTCGGCATCATCGACTATATGCATGGCATCGAAAGCCCAGTCCACACCCACGCATTCGGCGCAGCAGCAAGCATGGCCGCATTGATCCTCACCAACGGCGAAAAGGGCTATCGCACCGCAAGCCCCAGCACTGAAATACTTATCCATCAACCCCTGCTTAACCACCTAAGCGGACAAGTAAGCGATATCGAGATCGCAACACGAGCCCTGCTGAGGACTAAAAGCAAGCTCTGCACGAACCTTGCCGAATGCACCGGGCGCACCGAAGAGGAAATCGACAAGACCATCGATCGGGACAGCTGGTTCACCGCAAACGAAGCTCTTGCCTTTGGACTCATCGATTCCATCGAATCCAACGTTAAAGCCGCTTAAGGATGAGGAACATCATGACCGTCACGAAGCCATACACCAGCAAGGGCAGCACGCTCGTGTTCGCTCCTACCTCGGAAATCAGCGCGGCGTTTCTCGCGCAGGACCTTTTCAGCTACGGCGAGGGACAGGTAATCGTAACAACGGCGGAATCGCCCCTTGCTCAAACTGTAGAGAGCAAGGAGGGCGGCTATGAGGTCAAGCACCTTGATCTCAATGAGCCGGTAGCGCCCGATTTTGTCGACTTCTTCGATAAGGTTCCCCTTGCCGACATCCCACAGGCCATCGACAGCCTGTTTGTCCTTAGCAAGAAGGACAGCTATTCCTGCCTTGCCGCAACGGTGCTCTACGCTTCTGCCCACTATGTGCAAGCAGCCGACGGGTCCATCAGCGTCGAGAAGATCTGCGACACCGCCCAACTGCTCTTCGCGAAGCCCCTAGGTGATGAGGACGAATACTCCAGTCGGCTCGACGAGATCATTGAGGTTCATCTGACGGGCGTGCACGTCGCCGGCAGAAGCCATAAGCAGATTGCAAAGCCAAACAATAACGGTAGCTTGGCCAATCTATGGAATCCTGTTCGCAATGCGTTCATGGATAGGCACACCATGGCATGCGTCAGTGCTAGGCTCGCCGATATTCTTCGTCCTTACAGGAACGGGTGCATGCTGGGTGAGAGCAACAACCTCTTAAGCCTGAAGGAAGGGAACGTCGCACTTGTCGTAACTGTCCCCGATTACGACAGAACGAACGACAAGCTTTTCTTTGCCGTGATGGACAAGCTTTTCACCTCGCTTTACGCAAGGAACAGTGAGGTTGTTCCGCGGAAGAACGCACCCCTGCGCGTGATAGCGGAAGAGTGCGATGCCAAGCCGTCCATCTGGCGTTTAGGCTCAATTGCAAAAAGCGCCGCGCGCAACAACATCAGGCTCAACCTGCATTATTCATCGGTGGCGGCGTTTCGCAGAAAGCACAGCGACTACGCCAACGAGATTCTTGAAGCGTTCGATTCGATCGCGTTCTTGAACCCGAACGAACCCGCCGCTCTACAGGAGATCCAACTGCGCACTGGACTTTCCGCACAGGAGATTCGCAGAACCGCACTCGACGGCGGCTGGCTATTCCAACGCGGGAAGAAACCACAACGCATCGACGCCATCAGCAACCGGGAGCAGCCTAAGAAAGGAACACCATGAGCAAGACATCTGCAACAACCTGGACCTTCCCCGTCCCCTTATCCCTCATCGGAGCAAAAAGCATCGCCTGTTTTGCTGGGAAGCTCGCCGGCGGCTGCCTCACCCTTATCGCCATTGTCTACTTCTGGGCGTTGATGAAAGATCCCACGCCCGAGATCGGCGGGTGGTTCTTCGGCATCCCGCAGATGGTTTCCATGCTATCCCTAGCCTTCTATCTCGCTGTCAACTTTGCGATTCTCGTAGGGGTCCGCGTATCCGCTGGAACAGCCAAAGCCGCCCAAGTAATTTGCGTAATTGGCCCATGGATTTGCCTAGTTCCAATTTTTGCCTATTTGGTATTCGAGCTGTTCAGGGGAGCTGGCAATGAAATTCTTGCTGCATTGATTCTGACCCCTACCGCCTTTGCCGCGATCGCCGTCACCCGTCGATGGGCAAAAACCAAACCATACCTTGCAGGGAACTTGTTGCTGTTGCTAGGTGCGTTCTGTGCGGTTATCGGCATCGCGGCAATGTTCGCAATCGGCATCATCATTGCTATAGCGATGATCCCCTTCATCCTGGCTTTCTGCCTACTTCTTATCCCCATCTGTGCCCGTGCAATATAAGAACCCAGAAAGGAATCCGCCATGAATCTCAGCATCAGCGAAAGCGCCCTCGTTCTCACAGCCGCCTTCTTAGCAATTATCGTCTGCTTCCTTGCCGCGATGGTGTTCGGTGTCCCGTTCTTCATCGATCAAATCAACCAACTTCTCGTTAATGCGGGCACCGATTTCGAGATGCCCCTCCCCGCTCAATTCCAGAAATAAGCACGTTAGGAGCTTGCCATGTCTACAGGAATGAACAGCCAAATCTTCGACCCTGAAGAAGTATCTCGTCAGGTTAAGCAGCGAGTCTTCGGACAAGACGGGCACGTAGATAGAATTATCCGCTTCATCCATGCCGCCCTCACCCGCTCCACACTCATCAAGTCAGGCACCGACAGGGAAACGCTGCCCCAGCTTTCCTCTATGCTGCTTGTCGCGCCCACGGCATCGGGAAAGACGCACACTATCAAGATGATCGCCAAGACCCTAGGTATGCCGCTGCACACCATTGATGCAGGAAGCATTACCGGAGAAGGCTGGACCGGCGGAAGTTTCTCATCGGAGTGGAACATCATCTCAAAGCAGCAGAAAGAAGACTCTTCGCTGGTAACTATCGTTTTCATTGACGAGGTAGACAAGATGACCCTGTACGATTCAAAGGAGCCGAGTTTCTCTCCAAAGTTCGACCTGTTAAAACCCCTTGAAGGAGGACTGCTCTCTGGCGAGGCGGGCAGAGGCAGCAGCTGTGAGCGTTTCGAGTTGGATTGTGATCGATGCATCTTCATCTTCAGTGGTGCCTTCACGGGAATCGACGAGAAGATTGCCCTTCGGCTTGCAACAAAAGGCAATACGCAAGCGGTGCTCGATGCCAGTAGCACCAAGGTCGACTACTCGGCATTCAGCGAGAATGAACTACGTGCTCAAATCTCCCTTGAAGACGTTGAGGCTTGGGGCTTCCCCCGTGAATTGGTCGGTCGCTTCTCGTTCGTGGACTTCATGCCTGCGCTGAGCGCCGAATCCCTAAAGCGCGTCCTGCTCGAGGACCTACTACCGCACTACAGCAATATGATGATGGGAGGAAGCATCACCGCGAACAAGGACGCAGCTAACGCAATGGTCGGGAAGGCGCTTTCCGAGAACTACGGTGCGCGCAGCCTGAACCAGCAGATCTCGGAGGTGTTCTTTGGACGGTGCTGGGGTAAAGTCGTTTCATCCGACCGAGCCATCGATGCCGAGCTTCAGTTTACAGACGAAGGACAGTTATGCTGCTCCGTAAAGGAAACCGATCGCAATAGTATGCACTTCGATCTGCTCAAACGGGACGCTAAGACCAACTCATCAAGACAGCGCGCACGCAAGCGCAATACGGCCATCACTAAACGAGCAAAAGAGCTGGAAGGCTTCAAGACCAATGATATAAGCCCTTTTGAGGTCATCGGCAATAATTTCGATCAGTATGCCGCCTTACTTTTACTCGAAACGGAAAGGGGCGCTGGCGCATACAGCAATGCGGAGATCGTGCTTCTCTTCTCGCTGCTGAGCTTGCTGCGCGATTGGTTCCGCTCCGATTTCAAACCTCAGGGAATCCGAACCCTTCTGGGGATGACAAACATCGAAGAGGCTCAAAGTTCCAAGGGCTTCAGATCGCCACTCGACCTAGTATATGAAGAAATCGAAACTGGTATGGTCACCAAAACAAACCCGTCCCACAAGAACGATTTGAGCGAGCCTCCAGCGATACTGCGACCTTCAAGCATGTGCCGCCACGCACTAGAGGATCCGCAAGAAGGCACAGGGGCGTTCGAGCACGGGGGCTTCACTGCCGAAGAAGACGACGCTTTGGGATTCTATACCGACTTCAAATCATTCACACTTACGGAACGCTCAAAAGCGATTATGACCCTGTCGTACAGACTTGTTAGGGTTCAAAGCGAAAAGGGCGCAGCGTAATGATATCTTCAGCATTCACCAATAATAGCAAGCCCATTTCAGGGAAAGAGGACAAGAACAAAGCAGGATCCATGCCCGACATCCCGCAGAAACAGCGCAAAACGCTAACCCTGCAGCAAGCCCTGCGAAACTGCAGAGTCCGTCCAGGCAAGCGAATGGATGACATTTTCGTTGCCCAAGAGCCCACCTTCGTCGACTTCTCCTGTCGTACCGACTTCTATTGGGGGTTGTAACTGCACACCTGCAATGTTGCGCAGTTACGGTACGCAATAAAAAACGAAGACAATGGGCAAATTCTTGGCTGTCGGTCGCCTCACATGGACGAGAAAGCACGCGTCAATCACATTCCGCAGCAAGGAGGTTTAAACGCCTCGCGGGAATATATCTCTTGTTCGACCATGCCAATCAAACGGGAAACCGCCAATTCTTTGGCGGCTCCCC
>FR884622.1 GCA_000436075.1 Eggerthella sp. CAG:209
ACGGACTCTTCGTTCCGTTTCCATCTGATGTCCGCAAAGAGCAACGGCGTGACTAGGACGGAGATAGCGGAAATCCTTACGCACGCGGCGTTTTACGCGGGATGGCCCAAGGCGTGGGCGGCCTTCCGAATGGCGAAGGAGGTCTGGGCGGACGAGGACGACGGCGCCGACGCAAAGGCCCGACACCAAAACGAGATGGCCTTTCCCATCGGTGCCCCGAACGACGCATTCGCGAAGTACTTTATCGGGCAAAGCTACCTCGCGCCCCTTTCCACCGAACAGGTCGGCATTTACAACGTTACGTTCGAGCCCGGCTGCCGCAACAACTGGCACACACATCACGCCAAAAGCGGTGGCGGGCAGATCCTCGCCTGCGTGGCTGGTCGAGGGATTTACCAGGAATGGGGCAAACCGGCACAAGAGCTGTGCCCTGGCGATGTAGTGAATATTCCCACGGGCGTAAAGCACTGGCACGGTGCGGCGCCTGACAGTTGGTTCTCCCATCTCGCGGTGGAAGTTCCAGGTGAGGAGACCTCCAACGAGTGGTTGGAGCCCGTGGACGACGAGCAATACTTTAAAGCGACTGACAAGGAGGCTTAA
>FR884623.1:0-950 GCA_000436075.1 Eggerthella sp. CAG:209
CTTCCATCGCCGCAAAGCGGAATAGGGCTGCCAAACAGCAGATTATCTGCGCTTTTGCATCTCAATCAGCGATTAGGGAGCTATGCAACAATCCCCAATCGCAAAAAAGTTGCAATCTGGATCGATTTTTTGTTTTTGGCTTCTCGGGACAGCTTCCAGAGGGTGCCATGGGTGGAATGACTCAGGTTTAGCACACGCACCATCGGGGAAACCGGGAAGAAAACACGACAGAGAGGCATCGGATCATACCAACAGAACGGTGCACTGGAACAACACGAGGCCGGCACTGCGGATTGTTCCAGATACTGTGTTGCGCGGAGCACGACCCTATAGCTCAAATAAACCCGAGGCACGCTTTTGGTCTCTATCGCTATTCCTCTTTAAACAAAAAAGCCGCCCGAAGGCGGCCTCTTGGCAAAAGCATCTACTGGGTTTATCCGTGCAGCTTTTTGTACAGACGATTATTGGTATCGAGCCAGCTTTCAATGGTGCCCGTGTCGTAGCCATCTTCTGGATCAATTACCAATGCATACATCTCTTCTTCTTTAAGCACCGCATCAAGCGCATCGGTAAGCTGGATCTCTCCACCAGCACCTGGCTTAACCTCTGCCAGCAACTCCATGACTCGCGGCGAAAGAAGATAACGGCCAAACACAGCCAAATTGGAGGGAGCCTCCTCAACTGCCGGCTTTTCGACGAGGGAAGATACCTTCCACACGTCGTCGCTCAATGCCTCGCCCGCAATAACGCCAAAACGATCGACTTCTTCCTTGGCAACAGGAAGAACGGCAATAACACTTGCGCCGTTATGGGCGTCAGAAACTTCTTTCATCTTAATGAGCATCTGATTGTCGGGAACAAGCACATCGCCCAAAAGCACGAAGAAAGGCTCGCCCCCGATACGGTCGGCCGCGCAGTGAACCGCATGCCCCAAGCCCAGAGGCTCGTCC
>FR884623.1:984-2994 GCA_000436075.1 Eggerthella sp. CAG:209
TTCAGATTGCCCGCATGAGCCACTTTATCTGCGTACTTGTCCTTGCCACGGCTACGAAGCTCCGCCTCGAGGGCGGGATTGGGCGTGAAGTGCTCTTCGATGGACTTCTTGTCATGGCTATTAATGATGATTACCTCGTCTGCCGCAGAAGCCAAGCCCTCTTCGACAACGTATTGGATAACCGGACGGTCTACCACAAGAAGCATTTCCTTGGGTTGAGCCTTCGTAGCGGGCAGAAAACGGCTGCCCAAGCCAGCAGCAGGAATGAGTGCTTTCATGAATCCTCCTGATCGATGTTCAAACGTTTAGATTTTAGCAAATGAAAACAAAGATGGCTGGATAGTTGCCTATCCAGCCAAATTGAGGAAAAAGAAAGCTATTTGAAAGATGATCGACTATGCCAATATCATCGCCATAGTGGGAATGGTGCCCATCGACATAATGGTGGTAAGGAAGGTGCCTTGACTCATGCTCTCAACATCGCCATCAGCGTCGATGCACATCATGGTGCCACTCGATGCAGCAGGCATAGCCGTGATGAGCACGATGGTTCCAAGCAGGAGCTGGTCGTCGATGAAGAAACCAAATACGAAATAACAAGCAAGCGGCATGACCACCAAGCGCGCAACGCTGGCAATAAGCGCACGCCAGTTTTTAAACGCCTCGAGAATAGGGCTTTTGGCAATGGCGGAGCCCAAAACGAACATTGCACCTGGAAGCGTGAACTGCCCAATGGTGGTAAGGGTGTGTGCTGGAACACCAGAATCCGTAATATTGCAAAGCACCAGCACAACCGAAACCAAGCAGGAAATCATACAGGGGCTTATCAGGGAAATGCCCAACTTCTTCAGGCGCGCCTTGAGTGAAACTACTTCCCCATCCTTCTTGTTGGCAAGCAGCATTACACCAATGGTCCACGTGGCAAGGGTAGAAGGAATATTGAAGATGGCGCCATACACCACCGCTTCGGAACCGAAAATGACATTCAGCAAAGGGAACCCAATCACCGATACGTTGCTGAACACCATCAGATACTCAAGCGTGCCACGCGTGCGATCGTCGGAAGAAACAAAATGCCCGATCACGATAGCAATCAACGTTACAAATAAATAGGTGATAGAACCCCATTCAATAATCTCTAACACCATATCAAGACTGGGAAACGAAGTGCTGTTGAGCACTGCAGCCACGATCATACAAGGCATGGTAACGTTCAGGACCAGGGAGGAAAGCTTGGCGTCAAACTCGTCGTTCATCACGCCCTTCTTGCGACAGCCGAAACCAACTGCAATCATCGCAAAAAGAAGTGCCATCTGAGCAGCTGCTGTTTCGAATATTTCCATCATGCCATCCTTGCTGTTCTATGCATACCCGTTTAAGGGCCCAACCGTTAATGCGTAAAGAACTATAGGAATCCAAGGCGCAACCCTCAATTGATTTAGGTCCGATTCAGAGTTATTGCAGGTATGGTTTTACATGGTTTAGACTGCTTATCATGCAAGATTCGAATAATTGAGCTGAGGTATTCCGATGAACCTTTCCCATCTGCAGTATTTCAGGGAGTTGGCACAGGTGCAGCATTACACCAAAGCTGCCCATAATCTGTTTATCTCGCAGCCCACGCTCTCCCACTCAATTGCATCTTTAGAAGACGAACTTGGCGTGAAACTCTTCGAGAAAAACGGGCGAACGGTCAAGCTTACCGATGATGGCGCGCTGTTCGCTCAGTACGTCGAACGGTCACTTGATGCCCTAGAGGATGGAATCGGCGAACTCGAAAAACGCAAGGGGCGCCTTTCTGGAACTGTGCGCCTTGGAGCAATCCATTCGGTCCGTTCAGCTTTCCTCCCCGAAGCGGTATTGGCGTACCGTCGCACCCACGGCAATCTTGTTGAACTGAAGATCGATCAAGGTTCCACAAAAGAATTGCTCGACTACCTCCACACCGGTGAAAACGACCTCGCCATTACTTCAGAGGTAAAAGCCGACGGCTTCGTGTTCACGCCGCTC
>FR884623.1:3013-10287 GCA_000436075.1 Eggerthella sp. CAG:209
CCGCCAAAGGCTGGTTGTCATCGTCCATGAAGGTCACCCATTTGCCTCCCGTAGCAGCATCAGTGTTAGCGAGCTTGCCGATATGCCGGTCTACACCTATCGAGAAGACATCATCGTCGGTACCGAAGTAAGCGAATTTCTAGAAAGCCACGGACTCGACCTTGCCAAAATGAATCTGAACCGAGATTCCGACGATGAGGTTATTCTAGGCGGTATCGTTTCACGAGCGCCAGTGGTAGGCCTAGCGCTTGACTCTTCCGGGTTGTACCCATTTCGCAATTTGAAGCTCATCCCGCTTGAGGAGCCAGAAGCCCAGGCAATCCACCCTATCGGCGTACTGAGGCTTGCGGGCAAACGGTTCAATCCTGCAACCAACGACTTCATTGAATTCCTGTTCGGCTTTGCGCACAATTTCTACCATTATGACGACCCCGAAAACGCCAACTTGACATCACCCGTTGTCTGCTGTTAAATCAATATCCGCTGGGGATGTAGCTCAGTTGGGAGAGCGCAACGTTCGCAATGTTGAGGTCGTGGGTTCGATCCCCATCATCTCCACCAGCAAAACACCGAATCGCAAAGCATATTTGCTTTGCGATTTTTTTGTTTTCAAATGCACTATTAGAACTATTGGCAGAATGTGCACCTCAGGCGCATATAACCCACAGGGCTGCTTTAGACCTTGTTGATGCACCACAGCCAGCAGCATCGCTGCTCCTATCTGTTTGCCACGCCGCAGACAGCCCACAAACAGCTCCATAGCGCTGGATGCGACAGGCGTCCGAGGACATCGCTGCATAACAGTAGAGCCCGCTCAGATAACTGAGCGGGCTCTACTTTCTAACTTGGTTTTCGGGCCTTATTCTTCGGCGTTTGCCTCAACCGCTACAGGCTCTTCGGTAACTTCTTCTTCAATGAAGCTGCCGAACAGAGGCTGGCCATCCTGACTGAGCTCGACCATGCCAGTAAGAACATCTACATACTGGTAGGACTGACGAGCAGAAGCACCGCGCTTACGCTTTACTTCCATGATAAATAGCTGCGGATGCACCTGCATGAGCACGCCTTCGCTCTCAACGATTTTCGAGCGTCCCATGTTTGCGCGAACGCGAAGCTTTTGGCCTACATATTGGCTAAGCGTGTCATGGATGTTGCCGATAATCTGTGCTTGCTTTGCGAGATCCATATAAGGTTGTTCTTTCCACTTTGGACACAATAAAACTCAACTAGTATATCATCTATTACTTTGCTACGGGACAATCTCCATCTTGTAACCATAGAGGCATTATTCCAGATAGGCTCCCGTTTGACGGTTCCACAGATGGGCGTATTCCCCACCCCGGGAAACCAGTTCATCATGGGGGCCATCTTCGACGATTCTGCCGCCATCAAGCACCACGATCCTGTCCAAACTGGCCACCGTGGACAGACGATGCGCAACCACGATGCACGTACGACCTTCCATGAGGGTAGCCAAAGCATCTTGAACCAGCTTTTCACTTTCAGAATCGAGCGCACTTGTTGCTTCATCAAGCACCAGCACTGGGCAGTCGGCCAAGAGTGCACGGGCAATGGCGATACGCTGACGCTGGCCGCCGGAAAGCTTGACGCCGCGTTCTCCCGTGATGGTGTCAAACCCCTGCGGAAGCTTCTCAATAAACTCAAGTGCATTGGCCTGCTTGGCTGCTCTTCGAATTTGCTCCATGCTGGCATCGGGTTTGCCATACGAGATATTTTCGGCAATGGAACGGTGGAATAGCAGGGCTTCTTGCGGCACATAGGCAATTTGGCGACGCAGCGATTGCTGGGTGGTATCGGCTATGTTTTGCCCATCAATAAGAATCTGCCCTTGCTGAATATCGGAAAGACGAAGCAAGAGCTTTGTGAGCGTTGTTTTTCCCGCTCCGCTCATACCGACCAAGCCAACACGCTGACCTGCGGAAATATGAAGCTCAAACTTATCAAACACCTGCGTCTTCGCATTACCATCGGTATAGAAAAAGTCGATACCTTGAAAATCGATAGCGCCACGGCTCACCTTCAAATCAGGCGCACCAGGCTTGTCTGCCACCAAACGAGGTTCATCGAGAATGGCAGTCATGCCGCTCGCATCGCCAAATGCACGATTAAAGCGCTGGAGGCCGTTATTGATGAAATTGAACTGGTTGGTGACGGTGTAGGTATAGGTGAACATAACAACCAATGTGCCCGGAGTAATACCGTACCACGCATTGCCTCCGGCAATAAACACGGTTACCACCGACATTATCACCACCGTAATGCAGGCAGTAATAATGCCACGAGTAAGCGATGCCCACATACGTTTCGAATCGCGCGCCACCACTTCCCTGTTCGCGTTATCAAACAGCCCACGCTCATAGTCTTCGCGGCCATACGTTTTTACCGCCAGAATATTCGCCACCGAGTCTGACAGCTCGCCCGAAAGCTGGTTCTGCGCACTAGCAGCTTTTTCATTCAGGGAAAGAATGCGCTTATATAAGTAGTAGGAAATGCTCGCATAAACAGCCAGTAGCACCATCAGAATGGCAACGTACAGAGGAACACGCGGAAGAAGAATTCCACAGGTGAATATCACCGAGCAGATTACCGGCAGGAAAGGAAACATGATGGTTTCGATTAGCTGCTGATATGCACTCATAAACTTCGTGGTTTGGCTAACGAGCGTGCCGCCGAATCGATTCGAATGAAACGACATACTCTGATTGCACAGGGCGTCAAAGCTCATGGTTGCCAAATCGTACGAAGCAGCAATTTCCAGCTTGTACATGGTGTAATCTTGCAATTTACTGGCAGCTTGACCAAATACGTTAATCAGAATAAGAGCCACAATATAGGGCCCAAACACGGTAAACACTTGATCCGCCTCAACGGGCTGAGCGCTAACCTGGTCCACAATTAGGCTCATCACGTACGGATTGCCGTAGCTCAACAAAGCAACAAAGGCAAACGTGGACACCATCAGCGCTGCAAACAATGCCTTGTGTCTGCGCGTCACCTTCCAGTAGTAATGAAGCGTTCTACGTGTCAAAGAAGTCTTGGCGTTGGCCATCGGGTTCCTTTCTTGAATTCAAAGTTGAGGCAACGTCGGAATAGGCAGACCACACAACGATCCCAGCCTGCCAGGAAGAGTACCAAGAGAAAACAACGGAAGGGCACGAGATGCAACACCTCGCGCCCTTTACGCTATTCGTGCATTGCCAAGTAAGCACGACCCAATTCTATAAAGGTTTCGCGTTCAAGCGATTCACCACGGGCCTTCGCGGAAACGCCCGCTCGTTCGAGCGTTTCAGGAATAGAGGCCAACATGCGCTCATCGTAGGTTTGCGGATTCGAGAAGTACATCTTTAGGGAGTTCGCAATGGTTTTGCGACGATTAGCGAAAGAAGCATCCGCAATCACCATAGCGGCATGACGCAATTCTTCAGGCAGCTGCTCTGCCCTGCGGTCAAAGCGAATAACGGCGCTTTTTACGCGCGGGGGCGGGAAGAAATTACCCTCGGAAACGGCGAAACGGCCATGATACTCAGCCAAGAGGCCCAGCTTCACCGTATAAGCACCATAGTTCTTCGTGCCGATTTTGGCACACATGCGATCGGCAACTTCCGCTTGAACCATTACCGTTTGACTCTGCAACGACCCATAGCGTTCAAAGAAATCGAGCACGATGGTAGCGGCCACCGCATAGGGCAGATTTGCTGCAAGCTTAGTAGGAGCAAAAGGAACCTGATCGGGGCTTACCGCCAATGCATCACCTTGGATCAGGGTAAACCTGTCAGCCCACTCAGCGCAGGTTTCCGCCAAAACGGCTGGTAGATCGGTATCCATTTCGATAGAGGCAACCTGACCCGCACGCTGAAGCAAGGCGACGGTAAGCGTTCCGATGCCAGGACCAACCTCCAAGACCTTGTCTTCAGGGCCCAACTCAGCCAAATCGCAAATATGCTGCACGATACCATCGTTGATAAGGAAATGCTGTCCCAACGCCTTTTTCGTCATAAGGCCATGAGCTTCAAGAACAGCGCGCGTTTCTGCCACGCTTGCTAAATATGAAAGCTTGCCCATCAGGCAACACCCCACTTTCCCAAGTGTTCACGCTTGAGACGATCAACCCCAATAAGAGGAACCGTTTCTTCAATAGCAAAACCCGCAAGGGCCATAGATGACCGAACGCTAGCAACCAAAGGCTCGTAACCATGCGGATCGCCACCATCGCCCACCACAAACAACGACAAAGGACGCTTTGCTGGCAGCGGCTCCCCTCTCTTCCGTCGCTCAAGATAGGGCCAGAAGAACGGCTGCAACCTATCCAGCACAGCTTTCAACTGGGAGGGAGCACCCGCAAAGTAAATGGGCGATACCAAAAACACTCGCTCCGCCGTGTCCAGATCATCGATGAATTGAGTCATATCGTCTTCGATAATGCACCCATCGTTCGTCTTGCAGAACTCGCAACCATTGCAGCCAGAAACATCCATGCAGCCCACCTCATACTCAACAAGGTTCACCTCAGGATAACTCTGCTCAATTGACATTTTCAGCATGCGAATAATGCGTGCGCATTTGCCATTCAGACGAGGAGAGCCGTTTATCACAACCCACGTGCCCATTTAGGCCCCCGCAAGCAAATCGGCATTTGCACGTTGCCATTGCGTAGGCTGACGATCGAGCAACCCGAGCGCATTGCCATACATCTGCCCCAAGAGATCTTCCCGTTCCGCCTGCGTTTCCGCGCCCAAAACCTCAAGCAGCTTTTCAGCCGTGAACACCACATGGGCAGGACCGCAATCGATACCACGCATGGGTTCAGGGGTCATATAAGGACTGTCGGTTTCAGTGAGGAGAAGGTTACGAGCAACCTTGGTTGCGGCAGAACGCACCTCGTCGGCCTTTTTGAAAGTGATAGGACCGCCATACGCAATGTAGCAACCGTGCTCCGCCCATGGAGCAAGCGCTTCAGCGTCCAAATTGAAACAATGCAGCAATACCCCGTTCTTTGGGAATCCTTCATCTTCCAGGATGGCCAGGCCCTCTTCATGGGCTTCACGCATATGCAGGATAAGAGGAAGACCGGCCATTTTGGCAAGCTGAACCTGACGACGGAATACGCCGCGCTGCACGGCACGAGGAGAAAGGTCGTAATGGTAATCAAGGCCTACTTCGCCCAAAGCGCAGACGCGAGGATCTGCCAAGCGCCGCATCAACGTGCGCTCCATGCGCACATCCCACATCTTGGCGTTGTGGGGATGCACACCCATAGCAATACGCAGATGGGGAATGGCTTCCGTACAAGAACCCAAGCCGGCTTCCTCAAGAATGCCTTGAGCATCTTGCTGCCACGCTTCCAAATTGTCGAAGGTGGTGTGGCTGTCTTCAGCAGGATCGCACATAGCACACACGAAACGCACGTTATGGTATGCGCATTTAGCCAGTTCAGCAGCTGGATTCTTGAGCATTTCCAGATGTGCGTGCGTGTCGGCAACCAAGCCTGGCAAAACAGGTGCAGCTACTTCACGGTACTTGTGGTGCTTACGTTTCTGAAAAAAGGAAACGCTGAACGCCCCCTCTTCAACAAAAGCAGCGTTCAGCGATTGCGTTTCCTCGGTCATGATAACGGCCGTTTCCTGCTATTCGATGGAAAGATCGATGGCGTCAGCATCCAAGCGAGGATAGAGCGGATCGCCCACGGCAACGGCAGAACCAGCCTCAAGCTGGCCCCATACCGAAGCAGCTTCAATATCGGTGATTGCGAAGATATCGCCCAGACCCAGACGATTGAATACCTCAGCAGAGGTGTTGGGCATAAACGGAGCCATGTACAACGCAATAATGCGGATAGCCTCCAGCGCGTTATAGATTACTGCAGCAAGCTCATCAGCGGTTTCTTCGCTCTTTGCCAGATTCCACGGTGCGGAATCTTCAACATACAGGTTTACGCGGCTAGCCAACTTCTGAACAGCAGCGGCAGCATTGGTGAAATCAACCTGACCCATGCACTTGTCGTATTCGGCGTACAGTTCGTCAGCGATCTCGCGCAGCGGGTTTTCCTCGGCGCCAGCAGGTGCCGCGGGAACCTTACCCTCGAAATACTTCTTGGTCATGTTGAACACGCGACTGCACAGATTGCCCCACGTATTGGCAAGATCAGCGTTGTATACCTGAACCATGCGCTCGATGGAAATCGAGCCGTCATGACCGAACTGAACGTCGGAAAGGAAATAGTAACGATACGCGTCAACGCCGAACACCTTTACCAAATCGACAGGCTTTAGCGCATTGCCCTTGGACTTCGACATCTTTTCGCCCTTGGTAAGCAGGAAGCCGTGTCCGAATACCGTATGGGCGACCGGCAAGCCAGCAGCCATCAGCATTGCAGGCCAGATGACGCAATGGAAGCGCGTAATGTCTTTGCCTACGAAGTGGTACTGCATAGGCCAACGCTGCTCGAATTCGCCTGCGCGCTCTTCGCTGCCGTAGCCAATGCCGGTGAAATACGCCAGCAAAGCATCAGCCCAAACATAGGCAACATGACCCTCATCGAAAGGCAGCGGAACGCCCCAATCGAAGGTAGAACGGGAAATGGAAAGGTCCTTCAAGCCGCTTTTCACGAAGGAAACAATTTCATTCTTACGGGTTTCGGGACGAATGAAATCGGGGTTTTCCTCATAGAACTTCAGCAATGGTTCCTGGAAATCGGAAAGCTTGAAGAACCAATTTTCTTCGCCGCCAGCTTTCTGAACAGGGCGCTTGCAATCAGGGCACACGAATTCGCCTTCGTCGTTCTTCAGAAGGTCACTTTCGTTGTAATAGGTTTCCTCATGAACGCAATACCAGCCCTCGTAGGAACCTTTGTAACAATATCCCTTGTCGTACAGATCCTGCCAGAACTTCTTAACCGTTTCAGCGTGACGAGGCTCGGTGGTGCGAACAAAGTCAGTGTAGGTGATATCGAGCATGTCCCAGCAATCGCGGAAGGCGGGCTCCATGGAATCGCACCAATCCTGAGGCGTCATGCCCTTTGCCGCTGCCGTATCGGCAACCTTCTGGCCATGTTCATCCATACCGGTTACAAAGGCAACGTCATAGCCATTCATGCGCTGATAGCGCGCAACTGCGTCGGCAGCGATGGTGGTATAAGCGGTGCCCAGGTGCGGTGCCGCGTTAACGTAGTAAATGGGAGTAGTGAAGGAATAGGTTCCCTTGCTCATGCTCATGCTCTCTTTCTTGGCGAAAACGGCTGATGATGCCGCCTGCCG
>FR884623.1:10296-13856 GCA_000436075.1 Eggerthella sp. CAG:209
CCCCCTGCCGCTTCAGATTACTTGCTCGTTCTGCGCCCTTTTGGCACAGCGTATAACTGAATTATTTTAGCACGAGAAAAGCTGCAGCACTCACGCGTACCAGAGAGATTGCTTACCGCGGATTCAAGATGCGCTCGCGCTGCTTCCAATCGGGCATCACCTTGGTCATGAGGGTCTTAAAGCCAGCGCCATGATTCGGCTCCAGCATATGGCACAGCTCGTGAACCACCACATACTCAAGGCATTCCGGAGGGAAGAGCGCGAGGCGAATGTTTATACACACCCGCCCCGTTTCAGGCTGACAGCTCCCCCACCTGCTTTTCATGTTGCGATAATCAAGCTTTTGCACGCGCACGCCCAGAATGCGCTCCCATTCGGCAACCAGCGGCGGAACACACGCCTTCACCACTGTGCGCCATTGCTCGATTTCTTCCCTCGATGCTCTTTCGGCACGAGCAGCTGGAGAGTCTACCTGTTTCGCTTGCTGGGTCCGAATCCAATCAGCCTTCGACCGAACGAATTCGCTTATACGGGCTTTGCTGGTACCGAGTGGCGCCGACAACGTTACTTCACCCGTCGATTTTACCTGCAAGCGAATGCTTTTCATGCGCTTTAGCGTGACATGAACGTTGCTGCCGTTAATTTGCAGGGTGTATGTCGTAGACAAAGGCATGCATATCTTCCTTGAGGAGCAGGCGGGAAAATAGGGACAGGCGCTATTTCCCCAGTCCCCGATTGGGATACCGACATTAAAAGTGGGAAAATGTACCTGTCCCTATTTTCCCAGAACAGAAACCCCCTAGTGCTTTACGCGCATGCAGCGCATAGCGTTGAGGATGGCCAGGATGGCCACACCCACATCGGCGAACACCGCAAGCCACATGGTAGCCAAACCAACAGCAGCCAATACCAACACTGCAAACTTCACGCCAAGCGCAAAGACGATGTTCTGCCATACGATGCGCATGGTTTTGCGAGCTATGCGAATCGCGGAAGCGATCTTGGATGGCTTATCGTCCATCAGAACAATGCCTGCCGCTTCGATTGCCGCATCGGACCCCATTGCGCCCATGGCAATGCCTATATCAGCGCGAGTGAGCACCGGCGCATCGTTGATGCCGTCTCCCACAAAAGCGAGCTTTCCCTTTTCGGACGTTTCACCAAGCAGGCGCTCCACCTGGTTAACTTTGTCTTCCGGCAGAAGCTTGCCATGGTACTCATCGAGTCCGAGTTTTTCGGCAACTGCCTTTGCAACCTCGGCGCGATCGCCCGTGAGCATGACCGTCTTCCTAACGCCAGCAGCATGCAAACGCTTGATGCATTCGGCGGCGTCTTCTTTAACCACATCAGCAATAATGATATGACCTGCATATTTACCGTCAATTGAAACATGAAGGATAGTGCCAGTAAGCTCGCAGTCGTGGTAAGCGATACCTTCTTCACGCATCAGTTTATCGTTGCCCACCAAAACCACGCGCTCATCAACCACCGCACGAACGCCATGGCCGCCTTCCTCGCGAACATCAGCAATACGGCTCTGATCGATTTCACCCGTGAAAGCTTCCTTGACGGAAACGGCAATGGGATGATCGGAATACGCTTCAGCATGGGCAGCGATGGAAAGGATAAGGTCGGGGTCAACCTCTGCTGCAGCATCGGGATGCACGGCAACCACGTTGAAACTGCCATTGGTAAGAGTGCCCGTCTTGTCGAACACCACCGTTTCGGTATGAGACAGCGCTTCCAGGTAGTTGCCGCCCTTCACCAGGATGCCCAAACGAGAAGCACCACCAATACCGCCAAAGAACGAAAGCGGGACTGAGATAACAAGGGCGCAAGGGCACGAAACGACCAAGAAGGTCAAACCGCGCTCAATCCAATCGGACCAACTTTGACCGAACAGCAACGGCGGCAACACAGCCAACACAAGAGCACCAATGGTAACAATGGGAGTGTAGTAGCGCGCAAAACGCGTAATGAAGTTTTCGGTCTGAGCCTTCTTTTCGCTAGCACTTTCCACCAGCTCAAGAATGCGCGAGACCGTGGATTGTTCGAAGGGCTTGCTCACTTTCACCGTAATCTTGCCCGTCATGTTCACGCAACCGGAAATCACTTCAGCGCCCTCTTCCACATGACGAGGCACGGATTCTCCAGTAAGCGCAGCAGTGTCGAGCTGGGTGGAACCCTCCACAATGGTGCCGTCAAGCGGAACGCGCTCGCCGGGCTTCACCACGATTTCATCGCCTACGCCAATTTCGTACGGATCGACCTGAACAAGCTTTCCATCACGCATAACGTTGGCAAAGTCGGGGGCGATGTCCATCATGTCGGCGATGGACTGACGCGATTTGCCCACGGCGTAGCCCTGGAACAGCTCACCCACCTGATAGAAGAGCATTACCGCTGCACCCTCGGCCATATGAGGCTGAGAATCGGGAAATAGAACCAGGGCAAATGCGCCCACCGTTGCAATGGTCATCAGAAAGTTCTCATCGAACACCTGGCCGTTGCCAATGTTGCGCGCCGCCTTCAGCAGCACATCGTAACCTGCAATAAGGTATGGGATAAGGAACAAGACGAATTCAAGGTACAGCGCGTTCGTTTCCCCGCCAACGTACTGCGCAAGCGGAACAAACTCCGTAACCGCGAATACCACAGCAAAAATGGCGAGCGCCGCAACAATACGGTTTCGCGTCCTTTTCTGCTTTTTATTCATGCAAATCCCCTTCGTAGCGTATACAGGCGCATCAGACCTTGGTAGGCCGGATGCACCGCGTTCGATTTTTGTTTAAAATCTCGCAGAATTTGGTGGCAACAGCAGCAGCGTTTCGACGAACGCCGAGGGCCCGAAAAGGCAGACCAGCATACATGGTGCCTCGGTCAATCGAAAGCTACCGATGCTGCTGAAAACGACGCACAGCGCCAGCGCGCTTTCGTGAAAGAACAATAGCCGGCAGACTATCGCAAAATGACCATGTCGGGCTCGATCTTGTGGCAGATCTTTTCGGCTTCATCCAAAATCGCATCGAGCTTTTCGGGGTCAGCGTCGATTACCAACTTCTGAGTCATGAAGCTCATCGATGCCGTGTTTACGCCGTCGATCTTCTTGATAGCGTCCTCCATCTTTGCAGCACAGTTGGCGCACTCAAGATCCTGCAATTTGAATACCTTACGCATGGCTATTTCCTTTCCTGAAAAGATTCCCCTTTGGGCAGACAGCCCACACAGTGGTCTGGCTATTCACAGATATGCGTCATTCCCTGGGCAAGCATCGTGTGCACATGGTCGTCAGAAAGCGAGTAGATCACGTTCTTCCCATCGCGCTTCGCACGAACCAAACGGCTTTGCTTCAAGGTTCGCAACTGATGAGAAACCGCACTTTGAGTCGCACCAATCTCCTCAGCCAGATCAGCAACACAGCGATCCTTCGTCATAAGGGCGTAGAGGATTTTGATGCGCGTGGTGTCGCCAAACACCTTGAACAAATCGGCCAAATCGTAGAGCAGTTCTTCATCGGGCATCATGTCGACGGCTTCATCGGCAGCATCGCAGCCGCCGCC
>FR884623.1:13868-16413 GCA_000436075.1 Eggerthella sp. CAG:209
CCGCAGCCACAAGCGCTTTCGATTTCTGAAGAGACGCTACGGTGAGCTTGCTTTGCTTCGTTCGGTTCCTCTTCGACCATCTTTGATCCTTTCACATGTGAACAACTGTTCATATGATAAACCGTGAATTAGTTATCGTAAAGAGCAAAAGATACTGTTTCGAAAAGAAAGGGATGCCGGATAGGAGTGTCAAGGACGCTCTTTCGAGAAAAAGAAAAGCCGCAACTCGTAGTGACCCGCATCTCTCGATCTAGGTTTTCCCTTTCTTAACCCAAATCCGAACGCACGGTTCACGCAGAAGCTGCGGCCTGCCGAAAATCTAAAATGAAAGGTTCACTTGCCCTTTTGTAAAGACCTACTCCCCTTTTCGCACCTTGCGAGCAATTTTGTCAGCGACAGAAAGCGCCTCGCGGCGATCCTCGCCCCAGAAGGAAATAGACACCATGCCGGCACCAACATGACTGCCGATGGTAGCACCGATGTTGTGCTTAATGACCGTGATGGATTCGTCTTGCTTGGCGAGCAGCTCGCAAACCCTGTCGGCGTCTTTTTCCGAATCGGCATGGCCAATGAGAGCGAAGTTGCTGTTTTCGGCATGGGCCTTCCCGTAGAAGGACGCCAGCTGCTTCAGCCCTTTCTTGCGGCCGTGAGATGCACCTGCCAGAGAAAGCTTGCCATTGGTGTCGAAATTCAACAGCGGCTTCAAATCAAGCTTGGAGCCCGCAAAAGCAACCGAAGCGGGAATGCGGCCGCCACGATGAAGAGCGTCGAGGTCGTCAACCATGAACAGGGTCTGCACGAAATAGCGCGCCTCTTCCGCCCAGGCAACCATCTCTTCGGCGGTAAGCCCGCTTTCGCGCTGACGCAAAGCCTCCAGTACCAACAGGCCTTCAGGAGTAGAACCGATAAGAAGATCTACGATATAGATAGGCGCTTCGGGGTGTTCGGCCTTCAGTTGGCTCCAAATGGCATAAGCCGTACTGTAGTTGCTGGAAAGCCCGCTGGAAAAGCAGAGGTATACCGTGGGAACGCCCGATTCGATAGCCTTACGGAAAGCGGCTTCCGTTTCGGCGGGCGCAACCTGCGAGGTGCTTGGAGTAGCGCCGTTTCGGATGTTGTCGTAGAACTCCTTGGGTGTTATGGACTGATAGAAATCGTCCTTGAACGTTTTATCGTCAATGATGTAGTTGAAATCTATCAGCTGAACGCCCTCTTGCTGGACGAGCTCCAAAGGGAGGTCGCAGCAGGAGTCGATAATAAGGTTGCACTGAGCGGACACGGTGTCCCCTTTCAACAAGCGCCTTACATGCGCTTTATTCAATTAGCATATCGAAGCGTTATTGTAGCCGAATACGGGCGAATTATGGTATTGCAGCAGCAAGCTCCCATCAGGCACGATAAAACTCCCCAAGAGACTTTAGCGTGCTGAAGAGGGACTGTCCCTATTGGACCACGAACCTGCGAAGATCTACACCTAGGCGCTCGGCTATGCGGCACAGCTCTTCCCCACTGGCTCGTTCAATATCAGCCACATCAAGCACTGCGACAGGAAAACCTGAGAACATGGCCGTGCCGCAATAATCAAGCAAGTACGCCCGCAGAGCATCGATGTCTATATCCACTATTGGCATAATGCCACCTACTTAGTTAGCGTTTCTATATCGGCGGCGAACTCCATCGTCGCTTTCGAACCGAACGCGTTGCAGAAATCAAGAGCACTTCGAGTAACCACTTCCACTACTCCTTCGCAATACTCGTTAAAACCGCTCATGTCCAAATAGTACAAGCCATTCACGTTCTGCATAAGTTTTGCGAAGCCGTACCAAAATGCATCAATATGTTGAGTTATATCGTCATCAAAGAGGTCAAGGTACTTCTGCTTGTTGAACCCCTTCATACGCTCAATGCTCTGCTGAAGGGTATCGCCATCAGGGCATTCCTCAACCCTATAAGGGATTTCTCCAAAGTCATCCTCTTTTGTCCTGGAGCTGAAGAAGATCCACCAATACTCGGGCCTACAGGCACCTGAGGTGGTGTCAGTTGAAAAAGCCGCTAAAAGACCATTATCCCGCACCACACGAGAAAACGTATCGAATGAAGTGCGAACTTCATTCAGCAAAAGAGCAGTCTCTTTGGCACTACCCACTAACCTGCATGTGCTGTCGGGCCGAAACGGCTGCGAGCTGTCGAAATGCAACCTACCCGCAAAACCTTCTTTCTTCTTGAACGCCCTGGAACGAAGATCGGAGCCAACGGTCTCAGATGCATCGCCTGATAATTCGCCCGCTTCCTCGACGATCCCGGCCTCACCAGCAGAAAGCACCATAGCGTAGCCAACATACGAGGCAGCAGCATCCTTCAAAGCTGCGTCGGCATCAATCTTGGCACCCTCTGCAGGCCCTCCCCTCAAGATATCTCCCGCGAGTGAAAGCGTTTTGTCCAACCCTGCCAAAACATCATCAGTAGAATCCATCTGCCGCAATGCGGCATAGCACTGCAAATAATCTATCGTGCGGGGCATACGCTTATCGGCAAACAGCGCGGC
>FR884623.1:16453-19694 GCA_000436075.1 Eggerthella sp. CAG:209
ACCCATTCGAAATATCGCCCCAACGCAGAGCCAAGCGTCGCGCGGGCAGCTTGGCTCTGCAGGGACTCAACAAAGTTTTCGCTCATAGCTAAATCTCCAAAGCCTTACGGGCGGCGGACACCGCATCGCCATCGGGGTAGAAATCGGGGCTTACGCTGCTCATCAGCTCCTGCGGAACCGTTTGAAGTTGCGCAAGGCTGCTCATGGGAAGCAAGATCTTCTTTGCTCCTGCGTTCTTCGCCACACGGAAAATATCCTCCAAATCGCGCAGTTCATCCATACTGCCCGACATGCGCAAAATGCCCGGAATAACCAACGAAGCCGCCACCGGACGCCCACATGCCGCCGAACATAAGCCTACGAACTCCGCCAATGAAATCTCCGCCGAAAGGCCCTTTTTCTGCAGGTCGTTGAAGAACATCAGGTAATCGTAAGCGCCTGCACGCACGCCCAGCGCAACCTTGTTGGCGTTGTTGCCGAAGTACTTGAACGCCGCCTCAATACCATCGTTAACTGCGCGGTTGTAGCCTAGCCCTTCTGTTTCGAGCTTTAAATCGCCCGCCACTGCCTTGTTTTCCAACTTGTATATGGCCATCTCGCCCTCGACGGAATGCCCCACGGCGAACACGTGACCCACCTGCAGGGGCCCATCGGGCACCAGAGTGCTCTTCGATTGCTCGGGCACATACACCACATGATTCTCGGCAGGATTCTCCACGTCGATGTAGCCAAGGTTCACGTCGATGAACTCAACACCCGCCATAATCTTCAGCTGCTCTTTCACGCGGCGGCGGCCCTCGATAGCGTACTCCATGAGCATCCGCACATCTTCCTTGGTCATGTTTTCGTCTGGAAACAAAAGCTTGCCCATACCGCTGAAGGTTTTGCGCACGCCAATTTCATCGCGCTTGTTGAAATCGCTGTTCAAACGGAGGTAATCATCCGCCAAATGCGTGAAATCGCGCTTACGCATTTCATGGCAAAACTCACTTAGGCAGTCGGTGATAAGCCCGTAGTGGCCAGTGAGCAAATCGCTGCGCATCTTGGGCACTTCCCAGCCGGGCAGGTACAAGTGAATGCGGTCGAAGAACGCCGAATCGTTGTTGAATTCGGGCGGAAACGGCTGGAACAAGTGCGTGGTTTTCAGGACGCTCTGAGGCGTGTCGTTGATATTTCCCTCGAACACCATGGAAGCGTCGGCATTCAGCTGATCTTTGCCGCGTGCGAACGATCCGGATGCCATGTAATCCTTCAGAATCTGAATGGCGTTCATATCCTTAAAGCGCATACCCGCCACTTCATCGAACGTAACGCAGTCCCAGTTGCCCACCAAGCCAGCACGCGCTAGCGAATCGGCGCGAGCGTTGGCATTCATACGACCAAACAAGTTCGCTGTGGTGGTTTGTCCACCTGACATAAGAATGGAATACGGCGAGATCTCCTTATACACATGGCTCTTGCCCGTACCGCGTGGACCCAGCTCGCACAGGTTGTAGTTATGCTCCACCAGCGGCACCATACGCGCAATGAAGTGCAGCTTCTGCTTGGGCTTCAGCGCAGCGGGCTCATAGCCGCAACTACGTAGCAGCAAATCCATCCATTCCTCGGCCGTAAACTCACTGCGCAGCGCAATCATGCCATCCAAATCGAGATTAGGCATCTGAATAGGCTTCAGACTCACTACGTGGAAGGGGCTGTCCTGCGGGCCGCGCTTGCGGCTTTTCTTCTTTGATTTAGGCTTCGGCGCGTCGTCGAAAAAATCCGCCAGCGCATCTTCATCGGCATCTTCGGGCTGCAGGTACTCAATGCGCAGAATGCACCAAATACCACCCTGAAGGATCTTCGCATAGTTGCGCACATATTCGGCAGGCATCACGAATGGCTCAATGGCAAGGTTACTGAAACTCGCCACATAAATGTCTTCGTATTCGTCGAGCTTAGCGTGAACCTTGTCGATGATGGTGTACTGGCCCAACTCCTTGATCTTCGACTTGATAGTTTCGCTTTCATCAGGGCGTACGTAGTTTTCGGTAAGGATCTTACGAATGCGCTCGATGCCCTGAGCCGCCATCTCATCATCTTCCGTAGAGCAATACATGCCCAGCAGATACTCCAGCACGAAGGTTGGCACGTTGGCACCGCGCTTCATCAGCGCCGTTAAATCCTTGCGCACGATTTTGCCGGGGAAATTCGCCACGACTTTTTCATCAAGCGTGTCCAGCTCAAGCACGGGTATCGTCGACTTCTTCTTTTCTTCTTCCATTGCTTATGCCTTTACTATCGAAAGCGCTTACCGCCGCCCCGCTCGAAACCGAGCGGCGGCAAGCGTGCTAAAACCCAAAATCTATCGGAGCGAATGAAACCTCTATGCGGTATTCTTCGCGCCAGGCAATGGTGCCGGTTTTCTTATCGCGCGCCACCAAGTAATACGCATCTTTTGCCGAAAAGCTCAGGTCAGAGCGCAAGTTAAACCGCACTTCCAGCACACGATCTTGCGGGTTTTCTGACGCTCTATCGGCATGCGCCTTCACCACCGTGCTCACTTCGTTGCCTGAAGCATCGGTGAACGCCAGCTCGTATTCGCACGGCAGCGTTTTCTCTACCGCCGGTTCGTTCTGGATAAGCTTTATGCGGAACAGCGAATTGGTAATGCGCCGAGTATCGTCAAGCACGCGCAGCGTGGCAAACTGCGTGTCCTCGAATTCTTTGGAACGCGCATTGACTTTGCGGAACCCCACCACGGGCACGCACATTTCCTGCAAGCTTACGCCACCATGCACATAACGCGAGGTGCCGCCGGGACGCTTGATGCGCACGCTTTGGCGCGGAGCCAACCCTACATATTCGCCACACCCAAGGGCATCCATATTCATGCGGATGAACAGCATGGCATCGGGATTTCCTGCACCGAACCAACTTTTCAGCTGGGCAGACTGAGCAACCATATGGCGTTTCCCCGAAATGGCCTCTGCTTCCGGCAAGGCGCTTTTGCCCACGCGTTGGCACTCCTCTAATTCGTGGCGGGTGTACAAAAAGCCATGATCAGCGGTAATTACCACACGCGCAGCGGGCACATCGGTGCACACGCGGCGTGCCAAAGCGCACAATTCCTCAACCGTGTCGGCGCACGCGTCGAACACGTCCTGCTCGGTTGCGGGCTTTTCGCCGGTGGCATCGATTTTATTGTGGTACAGATACACCAGCCCTGCATCTTTCAGCAGAGTCTTTCGCTGAGCACTGG
>FR884623.1:19755-46607 GCA_000436075.1 Eggerthella sp. CAG:209
CCGTAGGGCGCGCTGTTTGTAGCACCGCTTCGCGCTGTTCGGCAGTTGCGGTTGGCTTGTTATCTGCGAAAACGGCGCCCTGTTCCCAATTCAGCGAAAGCGTTTTCTGCGGCAGAAGCGACGGCATGCCGAACTCCGTTATCGTAGGGAACGTTGCCTGCATGCTGCCCAGCTTCACCTTGCCGCCGCGTTCACGATTCAAGGTTTCCGTAATCTCGCACGCCACCTCGTAACGCAGCGCATCGGACACTACAACCACCGTTGTTTTCATGTCGGAGTATTCAGGTAGCGTTTCCCAGAAGAAGCTGCGCTGCTGCGGCACGCCTTCCACATAACCCTGCGTCTCCCATTGCTGCGAAGCGGCACGTGTCCAACAATCGCACGACTTTGCCAAGAACCAATTCTCGTACAAGCCTTCCGCCCATTCGGCAACGCTGCGCGAAGGCTCTTCTAATACCGCATTGCCAGCTTTTTGGCACGCAGAATACGCCGCGCACAGCTTACGGTACAGGGCATCCATATGCCACCAATCCTGCGTATAGGCAGCCCATACCTCTTGCGGGTTTGCCAAACCGAATGTGCCTGCGTGCACTTGCTCAAAGCTCTGCATGCCAATAGCGGCTTCCAGCATTTCGAAGTAAGCGGAAACACGCCCGTACCAGGCTAAATCCTTACGACGAGCAATAACGGCACGCGCTTCTTCCGCACGGTTGGAGCCACCTGCAACAGAGGCAAACAGCTGCTGCAGAAGAGCTTCATTCACACAGGGAAACACATCGCATTCCATAATGCTGGCAAGCGGAAGGGCAGCGAAGCGAACGGGCAGGCCGCACTCGCTTTCCACCAGTCGGCACACTTCGAACAAGCCTTCCACCGCAGAAGGCTCACGGTCCCATTCCTTTACCACCGCCAGGCAAAACGGCGCGTACTGCTTGGCAATATGCGCCTCCAGACCCGAAAGCGCGCCTTCGGGCATAACGTGCGAAGCCGCCGTTAGCAGAAGGTGCGCAGCAAATTCGCTCAGCGAATCGCGTTCGGCGATGGCGCCCTGGAAACCCGTGCGGCGAGCAACCAAGCCCGCTAAGGTTTCTTCCGCGTTGAACTTGGCCAACAGCTGTTGCGCCTCTTCAAAGCCCGAATGCATCAACATCCGCAAATAAGCCCGCACCACAAACGCAACGCTTGCCTGTTCGGGTTGTGTGGCGCCAAACAGCACCGCCAAAACGCCCAGATCAACGTCTTCACCCGATGCGGGAGCGGGCATTACCTCAGAAAAATGTTTGATGCGCGTTTGCGCTGCAAAGAACCTCTTATGCCTCTGCAATGCTTCGCGCACTGCACCGGAATCGGCGGCACCAATCTGGTTTGCCAAAAGCGAGAAATAATCAGCCTGAAAATGGTCGGCGTACAGCCCAACATCGGCAAGCCAATCGCCTTCCACAACGCCGCGGGGCTGCTTGCGGTACAGCAAAATGTCATTTACGGTATCTTCGCGGTTCACCAGGCGCTTTACCGTGAACATCACGCCATCTTCAGCTTTCACGAAGCGAACGGCACGCGGAAAATCCCCACTAGCAGGCATAACGTCATCGACAACACCCGCATCATCGAAACCCCGCTGAGCAAGACCATCGAACTGCTCTTCAAATTCGCCATCTGCATCATGCCACACCATAATGCGCCGCTGAGCGCACTCGCCCAATGGCTCCGCAAAGCGCTGTTTCAACTGCTCTATTACATCAATTTGGGACATAAACCTCTATGCTCCTGAACTTCGAACGGGCTAAGAACCCAACCCGTCTTTCACTTGCTCCTCTTCGAACAATCCGTTAAACACCATGCGCAAGTCGGACTCATCGGTATCTCCCGGCTCCAAAACGCCACGGTCTATCGCCTGAAGCATTCGCTGCTCTTTTTCCTCCAGGCGCTTGTAGATGTTTTCATCCAGTGACCATTCCTTTTGCTCAATGCCAGACTTGCCTGCAAGGCTGTACAACGTTTGCATGAACAGATACTGGGTGTACTGTCCTTCCTTCAGCCCCAAGCGGTGAATGCGGTCCTTCGACTGCAGAAGATGCACCAAGTTATAGCTGTACTCGAAATACACCGCATCGTGACACACTGAATGAAGCGAAACCGACTCCGCCAAGGTTTGCGGGTTTGTGACCAGAATAGAAGGCCCGTCCTCCTTAAAGGCACGTAAAATCTCATCGCGATCTTCCTGCGGAGTGTCGCCGCAAATAACGTTAGCAACAAAGCCTTCGGCACGAAGGTCATGCTCGAACGTATACATGCTCTTCTTGAAAAAACACCAAACCACAACGCTTTTACCTTGACTCGCCAAATTTCGTACCTCGTTCAAACAGGCGAGGTATTTCGATGAAGGCGTGCATTTATCAATCAAGATGATCGCGGAAGGATCGCTTGCGAACGAAGGAACTTCAGCATCAATCGAACAATCCGAATCGAAGAACCCAAAACAATCGCCCTCGGGTACTGGCGTTAGAAGCATCTGAGGATTCGACTCCAACTGCATAATACGCATGATGAGGGCAAACGACGAACGCTTGTATTCGTCCTTCAAAACCCCCAACAGCTCGTTTTCCTCGGGCGTTGCTTGCACACGCATAATCCTATCGGGAGAGGCTTCAGGCACATTAAGATTCTGCTTGTTGGTGCGACAGAAAAACGGCTGAAGTGCCTCGTTGATTTCCGCTGTTTCATCTGTGCCGGGGTTTAACAAATACGAAGTAGTGAACCCAAAATAATCCCCGTAATCGGCCGGATATAGCAGATGCAGCATGTTGTAGATATCAACATACGAATTGGGAATGGGCGTTCCCGTAAGCGCCACAACATATTTCGCTCCACGGGCAGCTTCCAAGGCAGCCTTCGCCCTGATGCCCCCAACTTGCTTAACCTTGTGCACTTCATCAAACACCAACATCGCACTTGTTGAAACAAGGCTCTGTACTGCACTGGCGTAACCCTCCAACGCTTCGTAGTTGACAAGTATCAAGTCATATCGTGCACCATTTAGCCTCAACTCCTGATACTTTGCCGCCCTTGTTTTCCCCTTCCACACGGAATCATGAAAGCACAAGGAGGCAGGCGCCTTGCCGAAGCACGTTTCCCATTCATCGCGCCATGAGCCGAACGAATTTTTCGGACCCACAACCACTAAGCGCTCCACCAATCCGAGACTTTTCAGGTAAGCGAACATGCCAAGTGTCGTAGCTGTTTTGCCGCTGCCCGGCACCGAAAAGTTCGCTGATTTGCCCATGGTGCACATGTAGAACGCGTCCCACAGCTGGCGCTCCAAAAGCGGACGCGCCATAAGCGAATTAACTACAGCCGAAAACTGCTTGAATTCACCAATCACCTGTTCGCTATGCGCTTTGATGGCCAAACCCACCTGCGCCTTTTCGCGGATCAAGGAATCCTTTTCGCCCTTTCCCTCTTCAAAGGAATTGTCGAAAACAACCTCCGCCCTTTCGGGGTCAAGGGCCGAAAGCGACTCAAGCATCTTCTTAACGTCCGTTTTCGCCAAACTGGAAGGGAAAAGAATCTTCTGCCCCTCGGTACCGATGGAGCGCCGCCGAACCGCAGAAAGGCGGATTTTCCAGATGGAAGACTTAACGAAGTCTTCCATCTGGACGCCCTCCACAGTCATTTCGAAACCGTTTTGGTATGAAACCCTAAGCCTCATCTACGCTGTCTCCGTCTTCCAAGTCGGCAAGCAGAGCCTTGGTGCAAGCAGAGATTTCCTTCAAGCCACGCATCGCCTTGCGCCTATCCTCTTCGGAAAAGCGAGCGAACAGCGAGCCTTCCACGTTTTCCAGCAAGCTCGCTGCCGACATGATGTTTTCCACCGGCGCAGAAAGCACCTTGTTGGCCTTGGCCTTTTCGCTTGCGGAATCAAACGTGTCGTTGAACTTCTGGACAAAAGCGGAATCCCCACGAATCTCATCGCGAATGGAGTCGAGGGAAACCTTCTCCATTTTCTCCAAACGATCGGACACCTGTTCGGCAAGGTCAAGTTCCTGCTGGATGAAATCAGTAGCAGCAGTCGATTCAAGAATCGGCTTAAAACGGCGAATAAAACGATTGAAATCGCTCTGAGGCCCCGCGACGATGTTGGCAAAGATACAGGTTTTCAGCTCTTCAGCTTCATCGCTATCGGCACACTTCTTCATCAGGCGCGGCATCTCTTGCAAAGCGCCGTTAATCTCAAGCTCACGTGCAAGATGGTAATCGTCGGGGCGGTTGCAGAAATTCAAGAAATCGGCCATGAGCCTTGCACGAGAAACCAGATCCCTTACTTCGCGAACTTGCATGTTTGCGTACTTCGCATATTCCTCTGGCGTAAGCAGCCTTTTCTTCAGGATATCGTTGTACACACCCGCCAAACGATCGATGGGGTTGTAATCAACCTTTCCCTCCTGGCCAAACTGGATTGCCAGCTCCAACTGCTTTATACGCTTCTCGTCACTTGCCACATTCGCAGGCAAGATCATCGCATCGATCCAGTTAAACTTCTCATCCTCAGCGGCAAGCTCGCGCAAGCAGGTGAAGCGGCGGTTGCCGTCGATAATCAGGCCGTTATCGAGAACGATGGCAGGCACTTCCTGCCCGTAAAGGCGAATGTTGTTACGCGTCTTCTTCAACGCTGCCGGGTTGCTTTGGCGAATGAACTCCGCCACCGCATCGTTGTAGGCAGGACGCCCCTCAGGCGAAGGGTCCACTTCGCCCCCGTTGCTCTCATACGAGCTCATCCATGTTCTGATGCGGTCGTTCTGCGGATTGAAATAAAGCTCATCGAGGCGAATCTGATACACCTTGTAATTCTGAGAGATGCCATCAATGGTGAGCTTGCTTACACGCCCCGTCTCTCGAACATTTCCGCGTTCAATTCCTTCTGTTAGCAAAGCCATTCCTGGACCTTCTTTCCGTATTCATCAATAGAGCCAAACACCATGTCAAGCTCTTCCTGGTAATAACAATCAGACCGCTTAACCAACGAACGCAGCCTGCTCACGTCAATCTCAATGCCGAATTGATCGGCCAATATTCCAGCCAGTTCCTCCAGCTCAAGAGCAGGGTTCGATTTCACGATCCACTCGACCAAAAGCGAGCCGCTGTAGCTGCCTTCCATTCGGCAGAACACCTTGCAGTTCCCTACGCGGGTTTTCTTAAGCCTGCTACTCCCCATACTCAAAAGCGACTCGTAGAAGAACGGCCCAAACCCAAGTTCGTCTTCCAGGCAGTCGACCTTATGCTTGAAACCTACCTTCCTTAGGCTATGCACGGTATAGGGCACGCCGAGCTGCATAAAGGCAATTGCGGAATCCAGATAGTCCTGCAAGTCTCTTTGCGAAATCGGTTGTTCGAGTTTTGCGAAGGGGGCCGTAGACACATATTCATCGTCTTTAATTTCAACAATCTCAAACTGGCGCTTCGCCCTTTCAAGCTCATAACGGAACAGCTGGTGACGGAATACCGCTTCACCGAACTCGGCATCGTTGATAGAAAAACGCACCTTACCCGAAATCAAATCCGCGAAATATCGCCGAACATTCGTGTTGCATTCGAAAATCAAACCATCAGAAAGCTTCCGGGCAAACGAGGCCAGAATCTCTTCGGACAGAACGTCAATCGAGCTCTTCGGGAAACGCACCTCGTAACGCGTTTTCAGCAAATCGGCAGAACAGCAAATACCGCTGCCATCTAACTCTTCCCGCAGAAAAGCACGCTGCTCACCGCTCAAAACACGCTGATCCTCCGAAGGATAATACTGGTTGCCCCTCTTCAGGTCGTTAACGCATGGCAAGTACCTATCGAAGAACAGCTCCCCTGTGATGCCGTAACGCTGGCTATACTCTTTTTCCAACGCAGTAACGTTAATGGGACCAATTTCGTTGATAAGCTGACGAAGCTGGAACTCACTCGAAGATTCACCAAGCTTCACCAGCGGGTACTCACCAATTTCGACCCCAGGAACTTGATCGCAATAATGCGAGAGCACAAAATGCACCTCAACATCGTTACGCAGGTCAAGCTCCTCGCATTCCTCCTTGAACTCCGCACTGCTTCTAATTACATAGGCGAAACCGCATTCGACGTTCTGGCCCGCCTGCTTGGCAAGAAGCTGCGTAAGCCCCGAGAAATCGACCGATGAAAAATCGTAGTAGCGAACCATTATCTGCGACATGTTGCCTGGATTCGCGCAAACAATGGCGCAATCCTCATCCAGCAGTTTGCCGTAGAACTTGCCTAAATCGCACAGGGAAGCTAAATCGCTAGCCGAGAAATTATGCTGCGTGCCAAGCTGCATATAGTTCTGCTGAAGCTGATGCAAAAGCACGGGTTCTTCGCTGGCGTATTTCTTTGTCACGTATTCGAGAGCCGACTCTTCATCAATTTCTACATGGGCGCGCCCTTCGACGTCTTGCGCAGGAACTTCCGAACCCGACAAGTTTTCTGTTTCCTCCGGCTCTCCATCGGCAATAGAGAGCTTGCCGTTTGCGGGAGCAACCGACACATCGGCCAAATAACGGAACACCTCGGTCGTCTGACCGGTAACACGCGCGAATTCCGAAGGCGTGAATTCGTACGTTTCGAACATGGGCAAGAAACGCTCTTCGATGATAAGAGGGCGCATGGAATACACCTTGGCAAGAAGCTCCTCAACCTGCTGGTCGTCGATTTGGAATATCGAAGCGCAGGAAGAAATGCCCAAACCGTTAATTCGACTCTCAACAAGTCTTTTGATATTGTCGGGCAAGCTTTCAACCCACTTATCAAGTGAGTCGATAGCTATTTTGAAATCGAACGCTTCATCCTTAAGGTTAAAAATGGCGCCCCTGCCCAATTCCTTCTTCAAAGTTTCTGCGGCGAAACGCCAATTGATATCGTTAGATAACGTAACAACAAGCGATTGCTCGTCGTTGCCAAGCGTTGCAACATTTGCGCGAAGCCTTCGCATCAAAACGGCCTGCATCGCTTTGCCTAGGTACTGCATCACGCGAAGTTTTTTAGTCACCTCGCGCACCGATAAGCTATGCCCAATGCCCCGCTGCAACACCTCCACAGAAATTGGCAGGGCGAAAACGCTTAGCTCCCTCTCACGAACAGGATAATCAGCAGCCTCAAACGAGCTGCGCACATCCCTGGAAACCATCACAGCAGCACGGGAGAATCGAGAAACGAACCCCTCGTAGCTTTTATCCAAATCGGCGAAATGCTCATCGCTTTTGAGTTTTTCGATTTTGTCGTACACCACGCGAGTACTATTTGCGCTTCTTTGGTACTTTTCCGCAAATTCCTCTTCACTTAACGGAAGAACATCGCCAATGCATGTTGCGCCCTTCCTTTCAAGACGCTTTACAAGCTGTGGATCCAAGTCGAGCAAAGAGAGAGCGATATCAGCAAGACCGCTCGAAAGAACGTCAGCAATGGTATAACCATTTTTGCTGCAGAGAGAATCCGCATCGCATAACACACCAAACGGATCGAATACGAATGATGTTGAACCTGAAAGAGAAATCAAGGCTTTAAGCTGGTCTTTTTCAAGTGAAAGAGGGGCGGCGTATGCGTGTTTTTCCAAAGCACAAGAAGCAGCCAAACGATGTTCGAACGCAGCGCCTGGGTTTTCTGAGCCTTCACCAAGATTGCGTACCAAGTCGGCAATTGTTTTCACCTCAAGCTCCGCAAAGTATTCGGCGCACTCTTCATCAAGGCGCAGAATGCCAATAGGGTCGGTTGCGAACACCAGCGAACGACTTACTGGCAGCGTAGGGATTTGGTTGGCAATGTCTGCCACGGGATCTGCTGGCTCGGGATTTACCTTGGCCTCGGTTATCGCACTGTTCGAAGAGCCGTCCCGGTTGATTTCCTTAGGTGTCTCCACCTCGCTCTCATTCTGAACGCTGGTGCCCCAACCGGGCACGCTTTCGAAACCATGACGTTTGAAGTAAGCAAGCAACGCTTTCTGGACTGTATCGGTCAAAGCGAAACCGGCATGATATTTCCGTTCGAAGCCATCGCGGCCTAAATCGACCAATGCGCCAATGCGCATCAGGCTGCCATCAAGGCGCCTGATTCGGCCTCTTACCTGAGGGCTAATGCCCAATGCATAAATAGAAGGCTTCTTCAGACTCTCGAAATGCAGCATCTTATTTGGTCAGGCTCAGGCTCAGGCTCAGGCTCAGGCTCAGGCTCAGGCTCAGGCTCAGGCTCAGGCTCAGGCTCAGGCTCAGGCTCAGGCTCAGGCTCAGGCTCAGGCTCAGGCTCAGGCTCAGGCTCAGGCTCAGGCTCAGGCTCAGGCTCAGGCTCAGAAGGAGCATATTCCACCGACATTGCAGCTGCAGGGGAAATCGACTCTTCGACAGACGTTTCGACCTGTTCTGATTCTTTTTCAACTATAGGGGCAGCTGCAACAGGGCCTTCTTCCGTTGGAAGGTCGCTCTGTTCTTCATGCTCTTCTTCGATTTGAACCGCAGCCGCCCCATTAGCAAAAGGGAGGCTGATACCCTCTTCACTAATGGTCAATTTTCCTGCCTGGCACAGCTCAACTACAGCAATCGCCAAATCGCCTTTTTCAACATCGCTGTATGCCATGCTAAGGAACGACAAATCGTGCGTGCCCTTAATCAGCGCAAACAGATCAAGAACTTTCTTTTGAATCTCTTCTGTTTCCATCTTCCGCATCCCCTTCCTATTACTTAATCTTTGCCAACACGTCTTGGAATTTGGCGTAGTTCACTTTCACGCCATCGTCTAAGTCGATTTCAATCATCTGATCGGCCAAGTGGTGCAACTTTTCTTCGAAAGCAGTTGCCTCGGTTAGCTGGTCGCTCAGCTTCTTGATGCGTTTATCCAGCTTCACGCGAGTACCCTTTTCCGCCGTTGCAAGTTCGTTTTCCGCGAACTCGATCTGGGTGCGATAACGATCTTGCTGCTGATGCACGTATTCGGTACGCACGCGCGCCAACAAATCGGGTTGGTAGCGGTGCATGTAGACAAGCGCACGGAAGCCCGCCTTCTTACCAGAATCAAACAGCCAGTAAATAGGGCGCTTCTTGTACGTTTTGCAGTGGTCTTTGAAGAATTCCTTCAGGAAGTACTGGCGAATAACCTGGCGCGGCGAGCCTTTGCCGCCCAGCGCTTCGGCAATGAACTGCAAGTTCTGCTCCAACGTTTCTGCGCCATACACTGCCTCCATGAACGCAACGAAACGACCTACGATGTCATCGCCGAAGTATTCTTCATCGGTGATAGGAATTACGTTGTCGTCGTCAGGCATGAAAGTAACGCTGTTGGGGTCGGGCATCTTTGCCAGGTAGTTTTCCAGCGTGTCGCCCTGGTCGGCAAGCACCAGCCCGTCCACGTCCAGCGAATAGCGGCCGAACATGCAGCCCACCGCATAGCTGATTAAGCTGGTAATTTCATCGCGCTTGGTGCGCGCATATTTGTTGCCTTTGTACGATTCAGGGATTTCCTCTTCGGTATCGAAAATCTTTGCCACCGAAACATACTTATCCTCGACCTCGATAGGCACCTCGCCCACCATGTTGTAGATTTCAGCGAAGATACGGTTCAGCTCTTCTTCGTTAGCGCGAAGCTGCTCAAACCGCTCGTTTACCTCTTCTTTTCGAGCTTCATATTTATCTGCAAGAAGTGTTGCCATATCAGTTTTCCTTCATCCATACCATGTGCCGGTTCTCGTTTTCGCGTCATCGCCTTCCCCAGCCTTCAGGGAAGAATTTCCTAATCAGCGAAATGTTCTGCTTTAAACCTCTTCAAGAAGCCTTTGACATCTGTTGACTTGAACTTTTTTGCAGCCTCAATCAGGGCATCCACATTCGTCTTCTTTACGGCACCAATTTCCACAAGCATTTTGGCGGCATCGAGGTCATTCGATTCAGATGCAACCTCAACAGCATCTTTGGCAAACCCACACAGGTACTTTACGTATGCTTCTTTTCCCCTCTCATCGAGAGATATGGGCCACAGCAATCTATTAACAGCTGTCTTAATCTTGCTTTTCTTATCGGGAAGATCAGGAAACAGCTTTTCCAAAACAGGGAAATGGAACGTGGAATTCTTCCCCCAGGAAGAAAGGAGGGTGCAATACACATGCCTTTCGGCGCCCTCGACTGGCATATACACTCGATATTTGACCTCATCGGTTTTGGATGAAAGTACCGTAATCTCATGATTGAACATCGAGACATTCGCAGCGCACAGTGCACGGTGCTCTTTCGGAATCGCGGCTATCCAACCAAGCTCGCCATTCGGCAGACCGTTTACCTCATCGATTTTCGCATCAGCATCTAAAGCATCTTTATCTAAGTTGTCATAGACACAAATCCTGCTCCATCCAAAAAACGCTCCTCGGCCAATAGACCTAACGCCAGAAGGAACCACGACGCTACGGCCCTTTTCATCTTTCCCAAGCCACGACCTAGCAAAGGCACGCGCTCCAATAGCTTCCAAGCTCGAAGGAAGCTTGATCGAATCAATTATTATGCTCTCGAAAGCCCCTTCTGCTATTTCGGTTATCCCCTCAGGCAACGCCACACGATGGTTCTCAACATAGGAATCGCCTCTAACCACCCTATTTGAAACAGTATTTATCCCATGAGATTCATAAGTATCTATCAGGCCCCCTTCTCCATTGTCGAAAGCAGAAGAGGCATCAATATCGTCTCCGTAGCCAGCATCGAGAAACGCTGAAATCAATTCCTTGTCATGGGTTTCGCAAATAGCTTGCATCCCCTCGAATTCCTCGCTCTTGAACGATTTAAATCGTTCAATCTTATGAGTCGACTTATCAACGTAGACCGAGCCATAAGGCTCCAATCCGTGCTTTGCCGCATAAAGAAGCAGATCACGATCGTTCCCAACATGAATCCTCAGTTTGAATCCAACAGCCAAAGCCCAATCAATCGATTGCATATTTGCGGAGCGCAAATCAACAGAACCATTGGGCACGGAAATTCCGCCAGCAAGCAGATAGTCACCAATATCGAAACGCCCTGACTCGATAACCGTTCCCCACATCGAGCTAAGTTTTTCTTGAGTGGCAAATGATGCATCGAAATTTCTTGAGCCTAGGCGCTCCATCGCATAGCAATACGTATCAAAATCGCAGTTTTCGGAATAATCGCAAAAAGAGAAACGAACTCCCTTTGAAGCCAAATAATCAATATGCGCTTTAGACCATGCGGGAACACAGCCACGACCAATCACGCAAGGCTTCGAGGCGCCAAAATAGCAATCAGCAAGCAGCAAACCTTTTGCCCCGAGAAAGTCAATCGTGCTATACGCAGAGTTGCTGAGGAGAAAAGCCAACAGGTCGAATATGTCAGAAGCAGAGTTTTCGCTGAAAGCGAAGTCGAAGTCTTCAATATCGCATGCATCTAAAAACCTCAGAAACGGAATATCGTCATAATACGCATAGCAGAGAGATAAGCTCGTTCGAGATGCCGCAAGGAACTCCCACCCATTGTTAAGGAGAAAAGCTAAAACCTCTTTAGTGAATTCAAGCTGGCTCTGCGTGTTTATAGGCTTGCCATTTCCTTCGGTCTCAAGAAGCGCGTATGTCAATGCGAAGCTCTTGTCGCCCCAACCGCCTTTGCTATCGATATACGTGAACTTATCTTGATAAGATTGTTGGTCTTCCAAGCATGCCGTAAACAGCGCATGCCAAGGGTCAGCGTATCCAGCCTCCCTAATTTCATGCCGAGATGGCATACGCCCATTAACCTTGCCAACGAATTCATCTATCTCATCTACCGAGGATGAAGATGAGAGCATCTCCATCAGTCTTTGCGTTTTCTTCATCGTCCAATTCATGGCCGCTCTCCTTAAATGGTGTAAGTCTGGGTTGGGATCATTTTTAAAAGCCTCTTCACGGCTTGGACTTGGGCGGTTTTGCCGCTGGTTAGCGCTTCGCGGTTTAATTCGCTTAGGTAGCAGCCGCAGAAATCGGGCATCATGAGCTTGCCGATGTCGGCATTGGGACCACATTGGTACGGACCGCCATCCACCTGGTTGCCCAGGTTCAGATACACGTAGCCCATTTCGTCTTCGTGCCAACGCGCGCCGGCAAACGCGTATTCGCCTTCGGGAAGCTGTTCGAAAAAATAAGCTAGCTCGCCTTCGAACAGTTCCATCGAAACCGCGAAAGAGAGCGCCAAGAACCAGGTATTGCCACTTCTTTTCAAACGAAGGCAGTCGGCATCGGCGTAGGTGAACACCTCCGAATGAGCGCTGAACAACAGAGCAAGGTCAAAGCATGTTTCAGCAATTACGTCAGCGATGTCGTAAAGCGCCGTTGCGCCCCTCCCGTTGGCAATCTCCTTAGCAAACCGTTCGCCTTCTTCGGGCATATCAGCAGCCGTACAGTATTCGCGAATCATGGCAGCCAGAACAGCGCGAATGGTTTCTTCACCACCCGCAAAAATAAGGCGAACCGGGTTGCAGGCATGACCATATGTCTCGCGCGTTTGCAACGCATCACATGCCTTCTTCAGAACAGGGCGCAGCTTTTCGCCAACATGAATGGCACCCACAACATGCTCGATGCGTCGCACGGGACTGAGCCCGTACTTCTCTAACAAGCCGGCATGCATCTCTAGCACCTGGTAGGCATACAGATACACCACCGCTTTGTGGAAGCTGAACGCATCTTCGCGTTTCACCGAGATGGATATATCGTTTTCCTTGCCCGTTTCGGCAATCAATGTGTACGTAGAGTCGAAACGCGTGCGACCATTGCGATTGCGCTCGTAGCCGAATTTGCCCTCCAGGCGGCACACGAAGAGGTTCTTGTTCGCCACTAAGTTGCCATCTTTTTTACGAGGTGCAAGACCGGCTATCCACTGCAGCATTTCGTTGGTAGTGGCGAGCGCCATCACGCGCATGAAGTCGTCGAACACTCTGTGTGCTTGCGCTGCCGTTTGCCGGTACTCCCTGGGAACAGGCATTACTTTGGCATCCACGAACATAAGCTCGCCTTTGCGGAACGGACGCGGACGCTCCGTTTCCTGAAGCCTCGTTAAGCTAGTAAATAGCCGCCCCTGCGAGGGATACGAGACAAAAATATCCTGCCCGTCTACGGTTACAGTCTTTGCGATTGCTTTGCGAAAGGCTTGGTAAGGTGCTTCCTTATTAGCAGCCAAAGCACTCGCCTCCCTTGCGGTTTACCAGGTATTTTAGAACATGTGTTCGTGTATAATTACACCTTAAAAGAACACCCTGGGTCGTGATATAAAATAATTGGTCCTCTCGAAAGGGTCGGCTTCCAAGAGCCGGGGGGGTTCCCGGCATTTTTTCCTTCAAGCCAATCACTCGTTTGACCCCTCTGACGTATCGGGGCCTTCCCTGATTAAGTTGATCCATGATTCAAGAGTCTCAATCCTTAGCAGGATTCGAGCGCTCAATCGCTTTGTTCCTTCAGGGTCATTCTTTTTCCGCTTAGTGACATCCTCCATAACAATCCACGTTGTGCCCTCAACGGATTCGAAGACATAAAAACGACCATGAGCGAAGGAATTACGGATATGAGTCAACAGACTTAACGTTTGGTTTTTCTTTGCGTCATAGAACGCTGCACTCTCTACCAAAGACAAAGAATCGTAATTAATCACTTGTAAACCCGCAGATAAAAGCCTGTCTTCCATCTGCTTATAGGCTGCAGCTGACCAATACAAACAATTGCTAGTAGAGGCATTTTTTAGTTTGAAGTTCAGCTTCTGTGGCTTCTTCCATGGAGCATCCCAACCGTATTCAGCAAGAGAAACTCTATGGTTTGAGCTACCGAGAACCGGACATTCAATGCAGTAAAACCTGATTAAACGTTGAAGTCTTGGCCAATATTTATCTGTGTGGTCATCATTGATGATCCATTCGGGCGTTTCGGGAACTACCACCGCACCATCATTCGTTTCGAACCCAAACATGAAAAGCTAAACTCCTGCACGCATCCCACGAACACCATCAACACGTTCGAGCCACATTGCGCAATAGCCATCTAGAAAGTCGCACCCATCAGCCACAACCCGTTTTATCCCCTCAAGGTCGAAGACCAGCGAGTCATCGCGCACGAAAATATACGACTCCCCAGCCTGCTTCTCCGGATAACGAGCAAAATCGAAATAATAGCCCCCTTTCCCGTTGTCACCAACGGTTTTTAAGAGGTCGATAAGATCGAAAAGGGGTTTCGTTTCTTTTGCCAAAGCAATCTTTGGTTCGCTACTTGGAAGAGAAGAGTTTAGAGAACCTATTAATTCCAATAGATCATGAGATCGGATTACTTTTGCAGACCAAGGATTCAAGTCATTCGCCTCTTCAACGGCAATACTCGTTGCCTTGAGATAAAGCTCCAGAGACTGATGGGCATCAAACAATACAGGAAAGATGACGGCATCAGCGTCATGCCCGACATTGTTATGCAAAAGAGAATCCAGAAGCCTAATGGCGCCAATTTTGTAGCCCTCGGCCATTACCGCATAATTTCCCGCACGGTCATATTCATGCATTCTCCAATTAGGAAATGCATATTTATTAAGCCCAGACATGCAAATCACCTACACCAAAGGGTGGCGTTTGAAATCCCAGGAGGTTTCAAACGAATCCCAATCGGCTTTAGATATGGAAACGTTTTCACTCACTAAGCCATCCACCTCAACAGACGGATGTCCAGACGGCAAAGGAGCTTTTGCAATGATGCCCGAACTATAGTTCAAAGTCGGATTGAGCAGCGAGAATATCTCCCGCCATATATTTGTATTGAACGCTCCAAGTACGCAGGGAATTCTCCTGAAAGAATTATCGTTTGTCGAGAAAACACCACCCGCAGCATTCGAAATCATGCCTCGGCGGTCAATCCAGCGAAAAGAGATAACCCCACTAGATATTACAGACCAGGAAAAGCCTTCTTTAAAATATAGGTGCGTATTGAAAATTCTGCGAGACCACGAAGTTGTATTGGGATCTTTCGGATTATGGGTAACCCAGTATTTAATATCCCTGCCATCTTCTTCCCAATTGACCACGTATTCGAGGTTGCCATACCACTTACGATAGTCTCCGCCTTTCTGGAAGAAGTACCACTTAGCTGGAATTTCTCCATCATAGGAAATGCGAGAAGAGGGAACTTCCCAAATACGTCTCAGGAATCGATCATTATCTCCCGTTGAAAGCCCACTACCGACCTCGTATTCGTACCCGGTAGCCACACCCTCTGCTATTAGGTTTCTTAACGCATCGCTTACCCAATAGGCTATTGGGGTGCCGGGGATTCGGGTGAAGGTTTTGGCGTTGCGGCGGTAGAAGTAGCCGCAATCCGGGTTGGCTATGGCCTCTAGCGTTTTTGGTTGTTGCAACGAATGATGGTCGAAGTCGTTCAAACGGATATAGCCACCCAAATAACCCTCAGAGTAAGAATTCCGTAACACAAATGTGCACACCTGAGCTGCAATGCCATGGAACCCGTGGACAGAAAGCTGTACCAGCGTCTCAATGGTGAAAATGTTGACCATGTTTTCACGAAGCTTCTCAAACGAAGACAGAAACATCCAACTGTTAGAAGTGGTTATTCCAGCAAGACCAGATTCTTCGCACAGTCCCATAATTCGCTCAATGAAGCACGTGCACAAATCACTCTTCACGTCTGGGTAGTTCTTCTTAATCCACTTGCTCATGAAGGGGCTGAAGCTGCTGCTGCCCATGTAGGGGGGGGTTGGCTACTACGCAGGTGAACTTTCTTGCCAGGATTTCGCACGTTTGCCTTGCTTGCTGCAGCTTTTCTGCAACGTTGGCGCCGAACAGGCTTGCTTGACCTGCCTCGGCGAAGCGCTGAACGTCATCGTGCGAGGCTGCAAGCTCGGCTTCTGTAGGGTTCAGCAGGCTGCCAATCTCATCCAAATGAGCCAGGGCGTCTACCAGCTGGGGCTGTTGCTGTAGCGCTGCACCTTCGGGCAGCTCGCCGTCTTCGAATACTGTGGGTGCAATAACGTTGACGTCCGCCTCTACCCCACGGGTGAAGAAGCGGCGGTCGTGCTCGCGGGCGCACATCGCCAGCGCCAGGTTAGCAATCTGGGCAGCGCGCGGGTCTATTTCCATACCCGTTAAGTTGTTCTGCAAAATGAGCTGCGGAATCTCGCGTTCACGGTAGCCTCGTTCCGTATACGTCTCGAACAAAAGCTTGAACGCATACACCAGAATATGGCCGCTGCCGCAGGCAGGGTCGCATAGACTAATATCCTCGGGGCCTTCGATGCGAATGAAATCCTCGTGCTCGGCATCGGGCTCAATGTAGTACTCCATGCTTTCGCGCAGGGTGCTTTCGGGGTTGTTCAGCATCCACAGGCGGCCCAGGGAGTTTTCCACCATGTAACGCACAATCCACTCGGGCGTGAACAGCTGCGTGGCGGGCGCAATGTCGCGCGCGGTGGCCTTGCGCTTCGACTTGAAAAACTCATCTTTCACTTCAGAGTTATAGAACTGGTACATCCAGCCCAAAATCTCTACCTTGCTCCAGCCAATGCCGCCTTCCAGCCAATGCCGCCTTCCACTTCGCCACCCCAAGGAAGCTGCGCCACCAGCTGACCCACCACGCTTTCCTTGCGCAGCAGGCCGCTGGGCAGCAGCAATTCCAAGGCGGAGCCCACCGGCTCGAACACCGCAGGCAAGCATTCGGCAAGCTCGTTGCACTGCGCCAGGAACAAATAGCGGAACAAGGGCTCGTCTTCGCCCGCCCGCACCAAGGGAACAATCTCTTCTTGGCTTGCACCAGGAAGGTCGATATCAAGTGCTTCTTTTACAATCTCCGGCTCGAAAGCATTCGCATCGTCCACGGAGCAGAACACGCGTACACCACTGGGAAGGTAGTCGTGCAGCTCCATGAATCGGATAGCGATTATGCGGTTGAACCAGGTGTAGGCTGCTTTGTCGCGCAAAGCGGCGTGGCCCATGCGCGCCTGCATTTCCAACAACTGGGTGCGCTGCTTCCGCTCCTGGGTAGAAAGCGCCTGCCCGCCTACGGTTTGAGCGTCGTCGGGTTCGGCTCCTTCTTCCAGAATGCCGTAACGCTGCATGCAGTTTTCCACTTCGTTTAGCAACTCGGCACGTGCCCAAATGCAGTAGTTTTTGATTGCGGTATCGTTCATGACCTTGCCTTTCTAGCCCAAACGAATAGAGTCAACGCCGGCAAGCTCGGCCAGCAGCTTTTCGCGGACTTCAGCCAGGTACGCGTCCACATCCGCCTCACTGGAAAGCACCTTGCGGGCGCACACATCGGTACGCTTCACGGCCTTCACTTTTGGTTCTGGCTTGGGCGCGAGAGCGTGTGTTTGGTGAACATGGGTTACCGTTTCGCCGCTTTCGGTAGTTGCTTTTATGGCAACCTCGCGTGCCTTCTGCGCACGAGCGGCTTCAACGGCCTTGTCTACAGCGGCGTAGGACTGATCACACCAAGTTTCAAAACGCGCCTTCAACGAGTCCAGCACCGATGCGGTTTCCGCTGCATGGATTTGGGTTTCAAGCGAATCGCAGGTACGTCCCGCGTCGGCGACGGCACGCTTTGCCGTTTCGACGAATTCGCCCTGCTGAGAAGCATATTCAGCAAGCTCTTCCCTGCCCGTGCGCACCACATCAAGCAATTCGTTGCGTTTGGCTTTCACCAGCGTCAGATGAGCTTCTTCGAATTGCTTACGCAAACCAGACAGCTCGCTGATGCGGCGGTAGGGCTCTTCAAGAGTAAGGATTTCTCTGGTTTTGGCTATGGCGTCCTGCGCGCTTTCGCTGCTGCTCAGATAAAAGCCATCCTGCTGAGCAACACCAAGCATCTTCACCGCATCGTCAAACAAACGCTGCTGGCGGCTGAAGAACTCATCTACCGCTTCGATGTCTTCTGCGTAATCGAGCAGATCGTCCTCCGCTTCACCAATCGCTTTCAGCAAGGCGGTAGGCTGCGAGCGCTGCGCAAGTACGGCGTTAATAGCTGAAACGCCCTTTTCGATAACGGAAGAACCAGGATACGGGTACTCACGAATGCCCACATACTTTTCGCGGTTAAAAGTTTCGCAGTGATCTTTTGCCTTTTCAAGCTCGGCAACAATACGCTGCACCAAGGCATCTTCATCGTTGGCGGGAATACGCTCATCACAGAATTTTCCGATAATGCCCGCAGCCTGTTTCAACAGCCTGTCCGATGCGCGTACGCGCTGTTCAAGCGTCACCTGCTCAGCGGCTTTCAGGCTGGTTAACAGCTCGTAGGCACACGGATCGGTTGCGGCAATGCGCTGGCCCGCATAGCTCAGCGTTGCCTTTTGCGCGGCAACAAGCTGCGCCGCCACAAGCAGCGTGTCTACATTTCGCCAGCCGTAGGGGCTTNNCCCCAGCCGTAGGGGCTTGCGTCGTACTTTCGCAGCAATTCGCCAAGGGTTGTTTTCTGATGCAGCCTTGTTTGCGTGTCCAAGAACATATTTAGGTCGTCAACCGCCTGTTGGTTAGCGCCACCCGTTCCCTCAAGCGCATCTTGCGCGGCACCCATAAGGGCACGGCGCACATCTTCATTCGAAGCAGCAGGTGCGGTAATGTAGTCCGCCTTGGTGAAGATGGCGCTTGCCAGCTTTTCCAGCACCTGGTCAAACACCTGCTTGGCGTTGGTGGCGCGCACCGTTTCCATGTGCCCATTGATAGCGCAACGAGCATGTACCACGGCATCTTCTAGAAGCACCTTGGCTTCCTTCTTGTTCGAAGCCGACTCTTCCTTCTTCAACCTGATAATCTGCTGCGTGCTTGCGGGCAGCTGCGCCATAGCATGGGTGCGTGCGTACTTGTCGATGCGCACGGCATTCAGCAGCACCTCGTAGTAGTCGGCTTCATCGGAAAGAACCACCACCGCCTCGCGGTTGGAGCGCAGCTCGATTTCGCCATCGGAAGCGTTGGCAAGTTCGCCCGCCAGCGTAACCACCGAAAGCTTCATGCCATTTTGCGAAGCACCGTGGATAGACCCATCCACGAAGCGGTCGATGGGGAAATTGTTCGCACCGCAGGTAAGCTTGCGGAAGCTGTAGATGTCATCGAACAGGATTTGGCTGATGAGCGCCACCACCTCAGCGGGCTCAACCTTCACGTTCCTAATTTCGCGCGTGATGTCCTGCTCTTCATCGGTAAGGAAGTTGTACTTGGTGCCCTGGCGCGCCACGTAACCTTCGCGCACCAAGCGGTCGAGCGAAGCCTTCACTTCCTCGCGCAGCTGCACCATGTCTGCGTTCATGTCCTGCACCATAAAGATGGCGATGTTATTCAGGCTTGCTTCCAGGTATGTTACGTAGCGGATAAGGTACAGCAGCTTCAACACGCGGACGTCTTCGGGCTGCAGGTTCTGGTTGGCTTCGGCGGCGCGTTCGGAGCGATCGATTACGCGGATGATGCCATGCTCCAGGTCCTTCGAGATGGTGTCGAAGAAGCGCCAGAACGGCACCAGTGCGGAATGCTCTTCGTTTTGCACCGCTTGCGCCGATTCCTGGAAGGCGGAGAGCATGGAGCGCTCACCGGTAGACATATGCTGCGCCTTCACGCCGCGCTTACGGATTTCTTCCATCACGTCGGGCAGCAGCTTGAACTGATACTCCGCAAACGGGTAAGCGTCTACAAAGTCCGCTTCGCTGGCGTAACCGAACAGGTCGCTACGGGAGCCTTCGAACGTAAACAAGTTGCGCAGAACAGCGCTTTGATCTGCGTATTCCGCTTTAAGGACGCTTTCAGCAGGCGCAGTTTTGTCCAGCACGCGGCGCTTGATAACCTCATCAACGCTGCTGCTAGAAAGCGAAAGGCGCGTGTTAAAGCGGCCCTGAATCTTTGAAAAGTCGTCGCCGACAATCATGGCCACTTCATCAATTGCTTCCTGGCTGGTAACCATTACCCACACGCGACCTTTACAGCGCGCGCCCAGTTCTTCTACCAGAGTTTGCAGACTCAGCATCAGGTTGGTGTCGCTGCCGATAAACTGGCCAACTTCATCCACCATAAACAATAGGCGGAACTGGCCACCGTTTTCCGCAGCACGTGCCTCAGCGTATTCGCTCACCTGCTGGGCAAAACGGTCTACCGCGATAACGTCGTCTTCGCTGCCATCGAACCAATGTTGGGCAGCGCTTTCGCTCATGCCTAACACTTCCTGCAGCACTTGCACGATGTCGTCTTCGAAATAGGAGTAGCTTTCGCGTGTTTCAAGCCAGGGCTCGCCGTTTACGCGTTCGAACGCTTCACGGAACTGCTGGGTTTTTCCCTGCTGGTCGATGAACAGCTCAAGCTTAGCAAGCTTCAAGTCCTCACCGAAAAAGCCCAAGTTTTCATAGAACACACGCTCAAAAGCACGCAGCAATGCGGTTTTGGCGGTATCGCCCGTTTTCCACTGACCGCCCTTACTGTCGATGTTGAACAGGATGGCCTCGGTGGGAACATCGGCACAGCGGCGCATTTTGCTGTACACAAGAGTGTCCTGCAGCTTGCCGTCGAAGTAATCGATAGCACGTTTACCAGCCACTTCATTGTTTGCCAACAAGTACGAAAGCATCTTCAGGAAGTGCGATTTACCAGAACCGAAGAAACCGGAAATCCATACGCCAATTTTGTCGGTAGGCACATCGAGCGCTTCCTCGTAATTTTCGAAGAACGCTGCAAAATGGCGTTGCAATTCGCGCGTAACCACGTATTCAGAAAGCTCTTGTTGAATGGAGGCTTCATCGTTTTGGGAAACCTTGATTACGCCGTTGATGGAACGATTGATGTCCTTGGAAAACAGGTCTTTGATAATCATTGGAGTTCCTCCGAAAGATCGAATGCGCGGTAGTAGTTGTCGGACGCGAGCGTAGAAAAGAGTCTGAATTCCCTGCCGTTGAAGGTGCCGGGATACGCGATGACCACAGGAACAGAAGCAAAATCGGCCTGCATGTTATTCAACAGATCATGCACGCGACAGAAGGGATACACCTCACCTACACCCGTAATTACGATTACGTCGCGATATTCATGCGGCTTGGTTAGCTCAAGAATTTTCTTGGCGAATGCCTCGGGCGAAGCGATTTTCTGCAGTTGTTTTAACTGCTTTGCCATACCCGTTTTCAGCTCCTGCTTAGGCACCGCTTTGAGGATTCGCTTTTCCTCAAGCAACTGCAGAAACACGTCGTACAGGTTCACCACTTTCACAGTGCAGGGCAGCTTGCCCGCTTGCGAATCTTTCACGATGCGATCGAAGAATGCGCGCGCCTGTAGTTCCAGCGAGGGGTCATAGCAAAAGGTGAAGAAGCCCACTTCGTTGCCGATGCCTTTGTTGCTAAGGAAGTCTTCTTCGGCAAGGCGGTGGCGCAGCAGCTTGCAGCGCGAATCGAAATCGCGCTGAGCACGAGCGGTGCGGGAGTGCTGTTCAACGATGCTTTGATGCTGGTTGTCTTGCGATGCAGCAACCATTTAGCACACCCCGCTTTCACCGAATGCGGGCAGCAGGTGGGCATCGCCATTCGCGATGATGCACTCTTTTACTTCTTCGCTTAAGAGTGGGCATTGGAGCTTTGTTGAAGTGCGTTTTTCCAGATAACCCGCCTGCACCAAACAATTGGTGAGCGTGCTTTTGATACGCTTTTCGGTGGCTTCCGTCCAAGCGACGGCTTTCGCGTCTTCAACCTGAAGGCGCGTGAAGAATGCATTAATGTCTTGGCGAGTAAGCTCGGCTTCGCCTTGCTGCAAGCGCTCGGCAACCACTTCCGTCATGAACTTGCCCACAAGCGGATACGTCAGCATAAGCGCATACATGTTCACCTGGGACGCCTGTTCGGGCAGACCGCCTGCAACGAGAAAAGTGAGCTTTTCGGCAACGCCAGAAACACCAGCCTCGAGCGCATCGAGCCGACACAGGCACGTACGCGCAATACGGCGAAGGTTAGTGGCGCTGGGATATTGGAACAGATTCTCTTCTACCGCGCGGGCCATTATCTCCGCATCGGTTAGACCCTGCAGCCGCAGGGCGGCGACTATGCGTATTTCACGAAGGAGGAACTGCTCTCGAGTTAAGCTGCCCCCCCCCGAGTTTTTCTGGCTTTTACCATGTACAACTCCTGGGAGGTTCCGCCGCATAATGGGCGGTTACGTGCTTTAGTTAACTATATTAGCGCAGCACACGTGCCGAATTTTGAGAAAGAGCTAACGGGTTTCCGTTTGGAAGAAACAGCGCCTTTCCGCTTTTTGTCACCGAGTGAGGCTTACCATATCAGCTTTTCACGTTTCACGTGTCCAATGCGCAGTACACGTAGCGTTTTCCTTGATGATACTGTTACTAGAACGAATGTTCGTATCAAAGCCTACGCGCTAGCATTACGACAGTAAACTGCATAAGCGTCTGAGCCAGGTCCGGCGACCAACAACGGGAAGTGGGAAAATGGGACCTGTCCCTATATTCCGAGTCGACCATTTAGCAAACTCTCCCTTGACTATAAGTTAACCTATGCTAACTTGCTTCTTGAAATTAATAGCGCAGCCGACCAAAAATCAGTAACCCCGTCGGCCAAAAAGCAAGGAGCAACTTATGAGCAACGTGGCAATCGTATATTGGAGCGGTACTGGCAACACGGAAGCCATGGCCGATTTCGTAGCCGAGGGCGTCGAGTCAAACGGCGGCAACGCCGCAATCATCCAAGCGGCGGATTTTAGCGTTGAGCGTGTAGCCGAATTCGATGCCTTCGCCTTCGGATGCCCCGCCATGGGCGACGAAGAGCTGGAGGACACCGAATTCCTGCCTATGTATGACGAGGTTGAGCCACTGATGGCAGGTGAAAAAGTTGGCTTCTTCGGCTCGTACGATTGGAACAATGGCGAATGGATGGATTACTGGGTGCAGCGTGCTGAAGAAGCTGGAGTGCAACCCGTGGAAACCGTAATCGCCAAGGACTACCCCGACGATGAAGCAGCGGAAGCATGCCGTCACCTGGGCGAACTTCTAGCCTAGAGGCATTCGGACCGAGGGTCTGAGGCTAACAGCTCCCTGCGATTGACAATGGGGAGCCCGGAATCAAGCCGAGCTCCCCATCTTGCATTAGCGTTACCTCTTACGCAGCACTACCATGATGGTGTTAAGGTACTCGAGCGCACCAGCCTTCACTGCCGAAGCGTCGCATCTTGCGTACTCGTTGTCGCAGGAAAGCCAATCGGCCCAAGCTTCTTCCGTGCACTGCATTTCCCGCATTCCTAAGATGTCGGCATTTTCCGATTGCTCAAAAATAGCCTTCCACCAGGGAATATCGTGGATATAATCCAGCTGATCGAGCGTCCACGACTCAAGCAGGCATGCCGGCGGATTTTCGTGGCAATCTTGCTTCATGCCAGGGAAGCACAGTGCGACGATCCCACCACGCTTCACATACGGCAGAAGCTTTGCATCCAAATACTCCGCGCTGCGGCCGAAATAGTTATACGAATCAATGCTCACCACCGCATCGAAGAACTCTTCCGCAAAAGGCAGCCCTTCCGAAGCATCGGCCTTGATGGGAACGATTTGGCGATTGGTCAATCCGAGGGTTTCGAAAAAACGCATATTTTCGGTTGGGTTGCTCCAAAGATCAGCAGCGTATGCCACGCATCCGAACTCCCTGGCCAACAATGCTGTGGTTATTCCGGTCCCACTGCCCAAATCCAACACGACGGAACTTGAAGAAGCAGTCTCACTACCGACAATCTCGTTGGCGGTTAGAATCATCTCTTCGCATAACTTGAGTGGATTGGGCCCCATTATTTTGGACAAAACAATATCTTGCGAGAAGCTGTTCGCTTTTGGGAACTGCATGGTTATTTCCTTTTCTATAAAGAACGTATTGGCGAATCAAAAAATAAGCTGAACGAAGCGCGCAATAAAAAACGTAGCAGCGCATGAGCCTCACCAATTGATGGCTACAGGAAAATAAGCCTCATGAGCTGGAGACAAATCGCGAAACAAAAAGCCATTTCGAGACGATATTTCCAATTCGCATCGGTGATAAGCACCCACGAAATGGACCACAAGCGTTCTATTCAGTTGCGCGTTCTTTATAGAACAATGACCAAAAAGACATCCCCTTTTAGGATTTCATAAAGGCACAATAAGCCTTTGCTTAAAAACCAGTATGGCACGGTGGATTTAACCCTTCAATAAGCAAAGAGCAACCACCGGCAAAAACCCGCTGGAAATAAAGAGCCCATCTCTTTGGTGGGAAAATGGTACCTGTCCCTATATTCCCAGGGAAAACGAGCCACCCCTTCATCATAGATTGGGTCTATAGCCAGGTGAAAGTAATAACTATTTTGAGCAGATTCTATTCTGGAGCATACTAAGCACCATCAAACGCACTCGGTGCAGCCCTCCTAAAGCAAGGCGCCCCAGCCCGCATCCGCAAACTCATGCAGGCTGGGGCATCGTTGCATATTGAGAAACTCCCACGCAGAACTGTGTTAAGTCGGCTTCGCGAAGGAAGGCTCGCTCAGTTTCGTTGCTTTCTTCGGTTTCCAGGAAGATGAAGCCGAGGGCACCTGTTTGCCGAGGATCAAAACGATAAAACGCTTGTAGCCCCTCAAAATGAGAAAGGAACCCATCGTAGTCAAAGCCGCACTCCCCTGCCGCCAATTTCTTGGGAGCGGGAAGGTAGCCCATGCAGTACAGTTTGCCTTCCTTGCCTTTCAGCAACTCGTTCCAGTTGGGCCTTATATCATGCAAAAAATAATCGTAAGTATGGAAACCATAGGCATGATAGGCAACCTCGGTGCCGCAGATACCTGCAAAACGAAGCGGGTTGAACTCGATGGGCGTAATCACGCCATTGCTCATGCGAGCCTCCACATGCACAGGGAAGTCTTTCACACCAACATGCCCGTTTACCTCCGTGAGCCACGAGGCAAACGCCGGAGCATACTCACGGACCACCGAAGCGCCCGTGACGTAACAGCGATCGCTCGTATCGGCGGCATTGGCATATTCATGACGGAGCACATCGAGCACTACCGCTTCGCCGTTTTCATCGAAGAAAGCATCGACCGCAAATTCCGTGCCCTCCAAATACGACTCGACCACAAACGAGCCTTCGTCTAAAGCGCTTTTGGCATAGCGGGAACGCCACACTGCCATGTTTTCGTCGATGTCAGCGAGAGCCGCATCCCACTGCTGACGAGACTCAACAACGTACACGCCCACGCTGCAGTAACCCACATTGGGTTTCAGCACGAACGGCGTGCTGAAATCTTCAAAGCATACTTCCTTGAGCTGAGCCGTGGGTATTTCGCGGTACTCAAGGCTTGGGTACATTGGCGCCAACAACTTGCGTATGCGCGCTTTATCCTTGAACGTGGCGATGGCCTCTGTTACGGCTTCGTCTTCAATATGCTGAGCAATCCAACTGAAGGCATTTTCAGACGTGCAAATAAGACGCCCACCCGCGTTTACGCACGCAGCAAATTCTTCATCACCCAGAGCTTTGATGCTGTGACGCTCAAGAATCTTCTCGGCCATGCTGTTCAGTAGCACCGGCTCCTGGGTGTATTCCAAGTATTCAATAAGCTCAGGAGCCGCAAACGGCTCGTCGATGATCATCATAAGCAGGTCCTTTCAATGCAGCTGAATTGCACGTTGATGCGAACAAGGACACTTTATCTTTTCTTCGCCCGAGACGAGAAGAAACTCAGCCTAGGGCCACCCATCGCATATAAAGCCCGCTACTGCACACACCTCAGATAGCGTCCTTGCAAGGCATATGCGGAAAAATAGGGACAGGTCCCGTTTTCCCAATCATGCCCAAATGCTCATAGCGAGCATACCCGCCACAATAAGCGCCAAGCCTACGCCCGATTTCGGCGTAAGACGCTCCCCAAAAACAATCCAAGCAAAGGCAATGGAAACAAGGATGGAAAGCTTGTCTATCTGCACCACAACACTTACTTGACCTGCAGAAATCGCGTAATAGAAGAACAGCCAAGAAACACCTGTGGCGATACCCGATGCCACCAGGAAACCTAATTCCCGCACATCAACGTGGCGCACTTGCGACAGCTTTCCCCTGCCTGCCACAATCACCCATGCCATCACCAGCACAAAACAGGTGCGAATGGCGGTTGCCAAGTTCGATTCAACGCCCTCGATACCCACCTTCGCCAGCACCGAAGTAAGGGCAGCGAACACCGCTGCCAACAGCGCATACGCCAACCAGACACGGCTTTGTCCTCCTGAAGCCCCCTGTTTCTTCTCGATCATCATGAGGGTTCCCACGGCAATCACCGCGGTGCCAACAAGCTTCACTTCTAAATGGCTCGTTTCGCCAAATAGCACGATTGCCAACAGTACCGCCATGACAGTGCTGGATTTATCAACGGGAACAACCTTGTTTACGTCGCCCAGGGAAAGCGCCTTGAAGTAACAGATCCACGAACCACCCGTCGCCAAGCCAGAAAGAGCAAGGAACAACCAAGACCGCGGAGTTATCTGAGCGACAGTATTGCCCGACCCCACCACAGCAACCATGATCCACGCAAACACCAGCACCACCAAAGTACGCAGCGCCGTGGCAATATCAGAATCGGTTTCAGAAAGGCCGCACTTGGCCAAAATCGAAGTTATGCCCGCAAAAAACGCTGAGGCAACGGCGGCCATCACCCAAGACATACAAACAAACACTTCCTTTGGGAAAATAGGGGCAGGTAGCGTTCCCCACTCTGAAGGGGCCAGTAGTCATCGCATAACGTCAGGCTCCCATTGCAGAAAATGCTCCGATCAAGAGAATGGGAAAACGGTACCTGTCCCTATCCCATTACAGTCTGAGATAAGT
>FR884624.1:0-26749 GCA_000436075.1 Eggerthella sp. CAG:209
GTGGATCTGGAAGTCGAGGCCCGCGCGCTTGCATGCCTCGATGCCCGCGAGGGTGTCTGCGTGGGCGCCCTCAACGCCGCGGAAGGCGTCGTGCTTTGCCGCGTCGAGGCTGTCGATGCTGATGCCCATGGAGCACGCACCGGCCTCCTTGAGTTTGCGTGCGACCTCGTCGGTGATCAGCGTGCCGTTGCTGCCGAACACAGGGCGCAGACCCTGGGCCGCGGCGTGCGCCACGAGCTCGAAGATGTCATCGCGCATGAGCGGCTCACCGCCGCTGAAAATCATGATTTTGAAGCCGGCGCGCGCGATCTGCTCGATCATCGCCTTGCCCTCGACCGTTGTTAGCTCGCGGCTGTCACAGTCCGCTGCGTCCTGATAGCAGTGCTCGCACTTGAGGTTGCACTTGTTGGTCGTCATCCATGAAACGATCATCGTCTTTCCTCTCTCGAAACCGAGTGAGGATGTTAACGGGCGACGCTACGTCATGGTCAAGTGCTGCACGAGAAAAAGTTGGCGAGCGGCGCGGCATGCCGATCAAGGCTGCGATCTGGTCGGGTGCCCTGTTTGGGGCCTGGTTTTTCATTGACAGAAATAACTTGTACTTCTGCAAGTATGAGTGGGTTGCGTGTCACGCCTGCTCATGCAGCGCCTCGAGCGCGTCTTTGAGGAAGCTGAGCGTTCTGCGTTGGATGCCCGCGTAGAAGTCTCGACCGTACTTCTTGGGGCCTTGTGTGCGCTGGTTGGCAAGGCGCTTGAGGCCGGTCAGGGCGCTGGGCATGCCGCCGAGGCGCTCGAAGCGCGCTGCCAGCTCGCGGCCGCGCTCGTCTCGGGGCTGCACGCCGTCGTGCATGGCCTCGATGGTATCGCCCATGAGCTCGTGCCAGCGGTCGATCACCTCGTGGGTGAGCTCTGGGACGCTGCTCTCGTCGCAGCCCTCCCCGTTGATTGCCATCCACAGCACGTCCTCACGGTTCTGCATATCGCTGATGGCTTGGGCGAAGTCGCTCCACCGCACGCTCTCGCTCGCAGCCAGGTGCTCTTTGAGGTTGCTGATGGTGTTGATGTTACGCAGGATCTCCATGCTCTCGCGTTCCAGCTCGCACATGCGATGGTCAAGCGCGCCGGAGAGCTTCTGGCAGTCGTCGATGCCCTCTGCTTCCTTGATCTGCGTGAGCGAGAAGCCGAGGAACTTGAGGGTGAGGATGCGATAGAGGCGCTCCTCGTCGTCGGTCGAATAGAGGCGCTGGTTTTGCTCGCTTTTGGAGCTGGGGTGCAGCAGGCCCTTTTGGTCGTAGTATTGGATGGTGCGCACGGTCACGCCCACGCGCCGGGCGAGTTCGCCAACAGTCATCAGATTATCTTTGTGTGCAGGCATGCCGTGCTCCTCTCGCACGCGGAATCGCAAAGTTGTTTAGCAATCTATTATCGCGCGCGACGTTACGTCACCGTCAAGTGCCCATGTGGCGGTTCCCGCTATTCCCACTCTACAGTGCCAACGGGCTTAGGCGTCAGGTCGTAGCAGACGCGGCAGATGCCGGGAACTTCGGCGGTCATAACGTCAACGGTGTTGATGCAGCGAATGATGCAGGGCGCTTATTGGGATCCATGCAGAGCTCTTTTGAATTCGGTTGGAATGTGTCGTTGTTAGCACGACGCATATTTCATATCTTTTAGTTATATCCAGTTGGGAACATTTTCCCTGATTGGGTAATGCATTTGCTCCGAAATTGATTTGGACCTTCTGCAACTCTGCGGATGCGGATCACAATTAATAGTTTCGTCTACGCTTTATCCTGCTATTTGCATACACGGCACTTCCCAGCGCCACAATGGCGGCTATAAGAAGGGGGTAACAAAAACCGACACTTGTGCCGTCTGCCGTGTTGGGGGAAGGCAAATCTGCCTCCTGCGCAGTTCCTGATTTGTCGTTAGAGTTGACCTGCGACTTATCGCCGCCATTTGCTCCGCTCTGATCGCTATTGTCTGGCGTGGATGGAGTGCTGCTCTTCTCAACGAATTTCCAGGATCCGGCGAAGGTTACATTGCCCTCTGAATCTGCCGTGGTCATATCGGCGATGGCTGAATCCCTGTCGTATCCCATGAAAATCCAGGTGCCGTTGGCAACATCTACGGTTGTCTGGTGTGGTGTAATAGCGCTTACTGCATCGTTATACACATAGTTGTTTGTGTCTTTAGGAAGTACCGCTAAAACCTCGTTTGGCAGCTGTTTGTCGGAAGAAGTGCTGCTGAACGTGTACTTTGCGCTGAAGTTCTTGAAGACTTTTTTGAATTGAGCCTTGTAAACAACGTCACCCGTGACATCTTCGATCGCGGTGTGCCATGAATCGAACACGTAGTCGTACTTGTCGTCTGACGGTTTCGTAGGAGCGGGCACCGTAATTTGGTCTGCTTTCGTGCCGATTTCGTACCAGTCTTCGCTATAGATGGTGGTGCCGTCTTCATTCGCGAAGGTGATTTTCACCAAAGACGGTTTTGCGGCGGCAACCAGGTAAACCTTGCCATCGGAGCCGATGCTGGCGTAGTTGGCGTACTCATTGCGCTGCTCTTTTGCCTGCGTTGCGTAGCGGGAGTCTTCGTTATCAAGATACCAGCCGTCAATTTTTTTGTTGGTCACGTCATCGGGTTTGCCCAGGTAAAGCTCGTCCATGTCTTTTGCGGCTGACAATTTTGCAACAGAGCCGTTCAGGTAGACGTCGGATGCCGCCTTGTCCGCGCTGTTGTTGCACAGTTTGGTGTTGGTGATGGTGGTGCCTGCACCTTCACCGGAATTCGATTTCGCCGCAAAGCCTCCGCCGTAATTTGTTGCCTCGTTGCCCGTGATGGTGCATCCGTCGATGGTCAAGCTGGTGAAGTTACCATACGATGCAACGCCGCCGCCTACCTCGGCGCTATTCTTTGTTATCGTGCAATCGCGAATTTTAGCTGCGGCAGGTGATTTCATCTTCATTGCAAGCACGCCGGCGCCATAGCCTTCGTCCTGGTTCGCTTTGTTGTTGGTTATGGTGGTGTTCTTAAGGAATAAGCCCGGCTTTTCGGCAGCGCCTACGTTTGGGGTGGCGGCGCACAGGCTGTATGGGTTAAAGAAATATGCGGAAGAAAGAACGCCTGCGCCATCGTTTGCTTCGTTTCCGCTAATGGTACCGTCAAGGATTTGCGCTGAGCTTTGAAGTTTGCCCCATCGTCCACCCTCGATTTCATTGGGTGATGCAACAACGGCAACACCTCCGCCCATTTCGTTTGCCTTGTTGTTCGAGATGGTTCCGCCTGTCATGACGAACGAAGATCCGCCAGAAACGAACACGCCGCCGCCGGCAGACGCGATCCAAAGGGGGTTCATGCCGGCATCCGCCCACTTGAAGGGAGAAGTGGCGAAGCAGTTCTTGATTTCGCCACCGTCCATGGTGAACGAGCCGCCGTAAGCAACCCCTACACCTCCGCCATAGCACATGGATCCGCCGGTGATGCCGCAATTATCAATAGTGCCGCCGTACATATGGAAGGTGCCGCCCTCCACGGTTACGCCACCGCCGAAGTAGTTGTTGCCTTTACGGTCGGCAATGGTGACACCGGGGTACATGTTGCACGTGCCTTGGATCTGCAACAGGCCAGGTTCATCGTTGCTTTGTTCGTTACCGCCGCTGATTTTCAGCGTGTCGCTGCCATCTGCCGCGCCTAAGCTCAATTGCGCTGACGGGTTTACGTAAATGTGGCCCTTGCCAAGTGCAATGGTGTGTCCGTTGCCAACAATGCTCACAGGCTGCGAAGAGGAGAATGAGGCTCCTCCCGTTTGAATGTCGTCGGTGAGTTCAATAATGTACTCGCCACTGGTAGCAGCGTTTACAGTAGCTACCGCATTATCGAATTCGCTGCTGTTGCCTGCTTCGATAGTGGTTGGCGTTGTTGCGAATGCCGATATCGGCATTACCAATGCGTAGAGTGCTAATGCTGCAACAAAGGTCAGTGCTATGCGTATTCTGCTCACGGCATTTCGCTTTCATGGTCTTTTGAATCTGGGTGAGAGCGTGTGCGCTTGTTCAGATTCGGTAAAAGGATACGAATGTGCAACTTGTTAACATAGGGCAAATCCATGCAAAATATGTCGTATCAAATCATTGTTATTGCGTATGGTTCTCTTTCCTCTCCTTTTTGGCAACCTGGTCATTTGGGTTGCACGTGTGGCATAAGGAGATTTAGAGGCTGATATAAAGTGACAGCTATCGCACGTATGCGTGCAAAGTGTGATGCTGCAGTAAGCAGATAAGCGCCTCTGAGCCTCAATACGCTGAAATACCAAAGTTGAACTGAGGGTGTTTAAAAGGTATGAAAGGTGAGTTGAAATGAGGTTTTCAAATGCGCGCATTGATGCGTTCATTGAAGAAGACGTGCCCTATATCGATCTGACGTGTGAGGTGCTCGGCATTCGCAATCAGCCTGGCGAAATGGAGTTTTTCACGCGAGAGAGCTGTGTTCTTGCCGGCACCGATATCGCTCGACGCATCATGCGAAATCTCGGTTGTGAGGTTCTGGCATCCAGCGAAGACGGGCAATTGGTCTCAGCGGGTCAGACCTTCTTTACGGTGCGGGGAGCAGCGGCGGATTTGCATGCCGCTTGGAAAGTGTGCCTTAACGTGTTCGATCATTTGTCGGCTGTTGCTACGAAAACACGCAGTATGGTCGATGCGGTTCATGCGGTAAACCCTGAATGCGAAGTTCTGACCACGCGTAAAAGCATGCCTGGCGCAAAGGACCTTCTTACTTGTGCGGTAATGGCGGGCGGTGCGTTTCCTCATCGCCTTGGGCTGTCGGAAACCGTGTTGGTATTCGAGCAGCACCTTGCGTTTTTTGGCGGGTTCAACCGTTTTGTCGAAGAAATGCCTCGCATTAAGGCACGGTGTGTGGAAAAGAAGCTGTTTGTAGAGGCGGATGCAAAACGCGCCATAACACTCGCGAGGGCAAGCGCAGGCGGGCACGGGGTTGATGGAATCCAGCTCGATAAAGTTCCGGTTTCCGAATTGGCGGAGTTGGTTCGTCGGATACGCGAAATCGATCCCCGAATCACGATTATCGCTGCTGGTGGCATCAATCCTCAAAATGCAGGCGCCTATGCTGCATGCGGTGTTGACGGCTTGGCTACCACGGCGCCGTTTACGGCTAAGCCTGTGGATATGAGCGTTCGCATGAAGCCATTGGAGTAAACATCCGTAAAGATGTTTCCATCATAATCTGCGGCTGTGAGCGAGTGTCTATGGGTCGCCTTGGCGCTTCAAGCGCGAAAGCCGTTCGCCGAGAGAACCGAACAGAGGACATCTGGAATCATGCGTTCTGCGAAATAGTGCCTGATGTTTAGGCAGGATTGACCCTAAGTTAACTTGGATTTTCATCGTAAACTTTCGAGTCAATTATTATCGGGGGAGTTTTATGGCGGCGCGGTACGACCTTGACAATAGGGGAGGTCTTTCCAAATATCAGTACCTCCATCGTTGTATTTGCAGCGATATTCGCAATAGCATTCTTGAGGCTGGAAGCCGTCTTCCCGCCAAGTGCTCTCTTGCCGCTGAACTTTCAGTGAGCGTGAGCACGGTCGAACATGCCTATTCCTTGCTGGTAAGTGAAGGGTATTTTGAGGCGAAGCTGGGAAGCGGTTTTGTCGTATGTTCGGGCAAAGCAGAGGGAACCGCCTTCTTCGATTTGGAGGATGCTTCTATCTCTGATCCCGCTTCTTTGGCCTGAAAACAAATGCGTGAATCGACCCTATTGCTCTGGTGCTGGTGCGGTTACTTTCGTGATGCGGCGATGAAAAAACTCGGCATTGCCGTACATGATGTAGCGCAGAGATGGTGTATTTGGCGAGCTCTTTCATGTGAATGACGCGGATGGCAATTTGGCTCTTCTTCTTGAGGGGATGGACCTAGGTGCTGCCACTATGGTGAACGACATGGTGCCGACGGGGTTTCACGGGGCTGAACTCGCCGATATCCAGTTCGGTGATGATGTTGCGGTAATTGGTATTGGCCCGGTTGGGTTGATGGGTGAAGCCGGTTGGTGCGTCCGATCCATGCAACTTCAGCTTTGAGATTCCGACTATGTAGGTAGCGAAGTTTAAGCCGTTAATTTGGAAATACCGACCATGTGTCCTGCTTGCTGCATGAGCGATTGGAACTTCTATGAGAAAATGGTCGCGCGCATTCTTTTGCGAGCATGCCGATCCTGAAAGGACACTACCATGCGTTTTGCGAAGAAGATTCTATTTATTATTGCAGGCAGTGTGTGCCTTGCGCTTGGCTTCATTGGAATGTTTGTACCGGTTCTGCCCACAACGCCGCTTGTGCTGCTTGCAGCGTTTCTGTTTTCGCGTAGCTCGGAGCGCCTTAGTTCCTGGATTGCTCAAACTCCAATTTACCGAGCATACGTTGAGCCCTTCAAGCAAAGCGGTGGTATTTCGCTGCCCAGGAAGATGAGGATCCTGGCCATCTCCTATTCGGTGATGGGCCTTAGTGCGTTTCTGGTCCAAAAGCCCGTTGTGTGGATAGTGCTAGCTGCTGTTGCGATTTTCCTGGCGGTTTTAATGCTGGCTATTATTCCCACCATTCCTAAGGAAAGGGAACTTGACCATGGTGACGGCCTCGAGCTTGATGCTGTTGCCAGAATGCGTGAGCACGACTAGTGCTTTTATCCCAGCGCAACGTCGAGAATCATCATCAGGCTGAACCCGATGGAAAAGAACACGGTACCAAGGTTGGAATGCTTGCCTTGAGATAGTTCCGGCATTAGTTCCTCAACCACCACATACAGCATGGCACCTGCAGCAAAACTCAGTAAATACGGCAGAGCTGCAATAATCAGCTGCGAGCCAATGATCGTCAGCACTGCACCAATGGGCTCTACGATGCCGGAAACAACGCCACCCGCGAATGCCTTTCTTCTGCTCATCCCTTCCGCTCGAAGGGGCATCGAGATGATTGCGCCTTCTGGGAAATTCTGAATAGCGATGCCGAGGGACAATGCCAATGCACTTGCTGCGGTGATCTGCGCATTTCCAGCAAGAAAGCCCGCGTACATAACGCCAACCGCCATACCCTCCGGGATGTTGTGCAGAGTCACCGCCAACACCATCATCGTGGTGCGGCTGAGTTTGCTTTTTGGGCCCTCTGACTGTTCGCTGCCCACATGTAGATGGGGAATCAGGTGGTCTAAGGCAAGCAAGAAGAGCACGCCCAACCAGAATCCCGCAAAAGCGGGAAAGAACGAAAGCGCCCCCATCGAAGCTGATTGCTCTATAGCAGGAATGAGCAGGCTCCAAATCGATGCGGCGACCATCACCCCTGCGGCAAATCCCGCAAGGCAACGTTGTACCAGGTTTCCCAGATTGTTTTTCACGAACAGCACGCAGGCGGCGCCCATCGTTGTGCCTAAAAAGGGAATCAGGATTCCAAGGATGGTTTCTATTTGCTCCACCTTCTTTCGGTTGATTTGCTTGTCTTTGGCGCAGCCTCTTTGATTTGCGAGGATGGAACAACGCGGCACGTGTTCGCATCGGTCATGGTGACGCACCCCCTTGCTTCCTGGGGTGGAACCGACTAATTGGTACGGGTGGTTTGCGCGTTCGACAATCGAATTGGCGGCTCTTCGGAAGAAGCTTTCGAGGGGTCGCCAATGGGGTCTTGCTATTTAACTAGCTTCGAAAACACGTCTATTCCTGCACTTTCAATGCCTCGGATAGGCTTACCCGTTTAATCGAGCGCGTATGGATTAGCGCCACGAGAAGGTAGGTTGCAAATCCGATACCTACGCACGCTGCCATGCACCACCAGGGCACGTAGATCTCGATGTTGCCGTTGTAAGCGAGTAGCATTGATCGGAAAATTACGGTGAGCGAGCCGATGATGAGGGGCTGGCACAACACAAGCGATGCGACCACGCACAGCGTGACCGAGCGAATGTAAAGATGCGAGACCTCTTTATCGCGGTAGCCGAATACCTTCATGTAGCTGATCGAGCGGGCGCTGCGATCGATGACGACTTTGGTGAGCAGGTACATAAAGAGCAAGAAGATGAACACTGCGAGACCCACCATCATGCCGATCATTGAGTCCATCATGTCTACGAATTGGTCGCCCACCGCACGCATGTCATCGGGGGTTGTGTCGTTTGCGTAGTAGCGCGCGTCTAAGGTAAGCGCTTCGTTGCTTACGTATCCGTTAAAGTACGACTTGTTGTTGCTGAGCATCGTGTTGAAGTCGTTGATGCTCATGTATACGTTCATATTCGATTTCGTACCCCAGGTGTCTTCCTGGCCTGAGAAGGTGAGGCTGTGGGTCTTGTCTTCGTACTTGTCGTAGAGGTCAATCTGCTGGTTTCCATCCCAGCCGAACTTGTCTGCAAGACCCGAACCGAATACGACTTTGCCATTGCCTATATCAAGATCCTTCCAGTAACGGGAATTTGGCTGGATGCCGTAGACGGCAACGGTTTCGGTGCCGTTGTTGTTTCCTCGGTCGTATTCAAGCTGGTAGACGGCGAACTTTTCTGCTTGGTTAATGACATCAGCGCCGTTGTCGGTGGTGTTTACGGGATGAATATCGTCATCGTCTGTATCGATATCGGCGGCTTTTTCCATTAGGTCGATAGCGTCGTCGCGGTTGCATCCAAGAGCGTCGGCAATGTCATCGATAGATGCATAGAAGGCGTCCTTTTTGCGTTGTGCTTTAGAAAGGGCGTTAGTTGCTGCCTGGGTAGCTTCGACAGAAGGCGACGCCATTGCTTCATGGTATGCATCCTGCGCGGCATCTGCTGCTTCTTCCAGTTCGTCTTGCGCGTCTTCTGCGGCGGTAAGCAGCGTACCGTTGATGGACTGCAGGCGTTCGAGCGCGGTCCACGCTTCGCGTTCTTCGGGTGTTCCCTCAAGTTCGAGCGGCGCCTTCAAGGTGTAGGTATGTTCGGCTACGAGGCTTGTTTCCAAGTTGTCGGCGTAGTGCGTCATGGTGGGCAGGATAGCCAAACCAAAGAGCAAAAGCAGGCTGGCGAAAGCAATTCCTACAAAGAGTGTGGCGAAGTTGCCAAGGTTTCGCAGGAAAATACGAAGGCGGAAGCGCGCTACGAAGCTCAGACGTTCGGGTAAGCTCACGCCGCGCTTGGTGCCCGATTTCCCGGCAGCTTCGTGACGCAGGAACTGCAGTGGCGTTTTCCCCATTTTGCGCAGAAGGCCCACGAGCGTAATGATGATAAGTGCGGCAGCAGGCACCACGGCGCACTTGAGGAAAATACCCCAGTCCCAGAACACCTGGAACGGAGGCAGGCTGTAGGAGCCGTAGTAAAGCTGGCGCATGGGCTCGGTAAAGAATGCCACTCCGAGCGCGGTACCTAGACCAGCTGCCAAGATGCCTACAATTGCCGGCAGCGCTAGATAGTGCAGGACAATCTCGCTTCGGCGATATCCACTTGCCAGAAGGGTGCCGATGATGGCGCTTTCCTGTTCGATGGTGGCGTTGGTAAGCACCACGAATACGAATGCCATGATAACGATGATGATGTAGAGCAGGGTGGTCCACATGGCCGAATCGCCTTCAACATCGTCTGCGGCGTAGCCGATTCCTTGGTTGGCGCTTGCATCGGTGAGGTCGTCGATATTTGCATCGGCATCCGCCATTGCCTCTGCCATATCTTTTTCGGCATCAGTGCGGTCTGCAACGGAAAGGTTGCGGTTGGCGAAGGTAAACGAGTAGGTGTATGTTGGTGCGCCGCCAGCATCTTTAAGCGCTTCAAAGCCCGCGGGGGATACTTCGGCAACGCCATAGGTGATGGTGTTCACGGTGAAGTCGGAGTTATTGAGGAAAAGCGCTTGGCTGTCCGGTTGGGTCATGATGCCGCAGACGGTGTAGGCGCTGCCTTCAAGATCGACGGTATCGCCCACATGGATATCGTTGTTTTTTGCAAACACGCGGTCGATGGCAACTTCATTTTCGGTTGCAGGTTCTGAACCCTCGCAGTAGGCTGCGATGTCTACTTGGGTGCGATGCTTGTAAGTACGCAGTGTGCGTTTGGTCCCATCGTCATTGGGGAGTGTGATGGCGGCATCGATGGAATAGTTATCAAAGAGCGTAACGCCGCCCACGTCTTCGGCTGCATCGCGTGCGGCTTGAAGCTGGTTGTCGGTGGCTTCGAACGAGGTGGTTAAACGGCCGTCTTCGATGGTGTATTCGCCGTGCATGCCATCGATGATCTGGCTGATCGAATGCGCGGCAAGTAGAAAGCCCGAGGTCAAAGCAATGGCTCCGCACATAAGCAGAAAGATGCCAAGGTATTTGCCGATGTTGTTCTTGAGTTCGCGGGGGAGTCGTTTGGCAAGTGGTGTCATCGTTCGCCTACCATTCAAGCTTGCAAGCGGGCACAGGCGCTCCATTTGCTGCGTCTTCCGCCAGGCGTCCGTCGCGCAAGCGAAGCACGCGGTTTGCCATGCGTGCTATTGCGGCGTTGTGTGTGACGATAACGATCGTGCAGCCATACGTGCGGTTCACGCTTTCCATAAGCTCAAGAACCTCTTTCGAGGTTTTATAGTCGAGGGCACCTGTGGGCTCGTCGCACAAGATAAGGCCAGGGTTCTTTACCAGCGCGCGTCCGATTGCGCAACGCTGCTGCTGGCCACCTGAAACCTGGCGGGGAAATTTGTTGCGGTGCTCCCATAGGCCAAGCGAATGCAACAGTTCGTCTATGGGGAGGGGTTTCTTGGAAAGGTGCGCTGTGACCTCGATGTTTTCGCGAATGGTAAGGTCGGGGACCAGGTTGTAGAACTGGAAAACGAAGCCAAGTTCACGGCGGCGGTATTCGCCCAAGTTTTTTGCGGAAAGCGCGGTGATCTCGCATTCTCCGACGCGGATCGTGCCGCCGTCGGCCCCTTCAAGCCCACCGATGAGGTTCAGGAAGGTGGATTTTCCTGAACCAGAGGGGCCAAGCATAACGCATATTTCGCCTTTGTTTATGGTTGTGGTAATTCCATCAAGCACTTGGACGCGCGCCTCGTCATTGCCGTAGTGCTTCTTGAGTCCGTTGACCACCAGGTAGGGGGTGTTGCCTTTCATAAGTGCTCCAATCTGTGCAGAAGGCCAACGGAGCGGTCGGTGTGAGAGCGTAGTTAGCCGTGGTTAAGTTAGGTTAAGCTAACTTTAGCACAGATGCATAGTGCATACCGAAAGAGAATAATTGGGGAGATTGGGCAATTATCAAGGTTTGGACTTGTTTCTTTTTGCTGTTGAATGAAACAAGGCGCCCGCCGAATGGCGAACGCCTTGTTTTTGCAAACAAACAAGCTGGTAAAAGCTACTTTTTGATAGACTTGAATGCTTCGGTCTGAGCCTTGATGCCGCGCTCGGCTGCCAGGCGCTCGATGGAAGTTGCGCCGAAGAAGCCATCGATACCAGGAACGTTTTCGATGATGTAAGCCGCATCCTTGGGCTCGGAGATGGGGCCGCCATGGCAGATAACGAGTGCATCGGGGTTGATATCCTTTACAACCTTTACGATGCCTTCGATGATCTTTGCGCAATCCTCGAGAGTGCGTGCGGTTTCTGCGCCGATGGTGCCGCCGGTGGTAAGGCCCATATGAGCAACGATGATGTCTGCACCCGCCTTGGTCATTGCGGCTGCCTGCTCTTCATCGAAGACATACGGGCAGGTAAGCATATCGAGCTTGTGGGCCTCGGCAATCATGTCCACTTCGAGGCTGTAGCCCATGCCGGTTTCTTCGAGGTTCTTGCGGAATGTGCCGTCGATAAGGCCTACGGTGGGGAAGTTCTGAACACCGTTGAAGCCCTGTTCTTTAAGCTCGGCCAGGTACTTCTTCATTACGCGGAAGGGGTCGGTGCCACATACGCCAGCGAGCACGGGGGTGTCCTTCACAACGGGCAGAACCTCGGCGCCCATTTCAACAACGATCTGATTTGCATCGCCGTAGGAAAGTAGGCCAGCAAGAGAGCCGCGGCCAGCCATGCGGAATCGACCAGAGTTGTAGATAACGAAGATGTCGGCACCGCCGGCCTCAGCGGATTTAGCCGTGATGCCCGTACCAGCGCCTACACCGAGCAGGATGTTGCCTTCGTCGAGGGACTTGCGGAAGCGGTCGAGGATTTCTGCGCGGGACAATTCAAGCATGGTTTTCTCCTTTTTCCTTGAGGAACTGTTACTTTAATGAGCGTTTTCCAGTAAGAGATACTGCCCTTATGGAAAAAGACCCAATGAAGCTAGGGTTGCGGTGCCGCTTGGGGCACCCTCTGTAATAAAAAGACGAGAACTAGGCGTTCTCGTCTTTTTGTATCGTTATTGATTCATGAGGTCGATCAGCTTTTGTGCTGCGGCGATGGCGAATTCGTCGTCGTTCACATGAGCATCCATTTCGATGAGCTCAGCCTTTGTCGGGTCGATCTCATCGCGAAGTACCTGGAACAACGCCGCATCTTCTTCGGGACCGTAGAATGGTTGGCCTTCGGCGTCGATCATCGAAACGCCCTTTAAAGGCAACATGACGGCGCACGGGCCGATAGACATGTTCACCTTGCTTGCGATGGCGCGCCCAATTTGCTCGTTTTCTTCAACCGTGGTGCGCATAAGCGTAACGGTTGGGTTGTGCTTGTACAGGTTGCGAGATTGGTAATGCTCGGGGACGGTATCCCACGGGCCGAAATTCACCATGTCGTCAGCGCCTACGGACACCACAGCGGGAATACCGTTAAGGGCAGCAGCACTGCAGCGATCGGGGCCAGCGTTAAGAACGCCGCCAGCAATTTCATCGCACCATTCGGTGGTAGTCAGATCGAGCACGCCTTTAATGAAGCCGCCGTTGATCAGGGATTCCATGCATTTTCCGCCCGTGCCAGTTGCATGGAATACAAGTACTTCATAGCCGTTTGATTCCAGGTATGCCTGTGCTTTCTGGATAGCGGGCGTGGTAACGCCGAACATGGTTGCGGCCACAAGTGGTTTGGAGTCTTCGTGCTTGGGAGCAGTGTGCTCGAGCATGCCTGTCATAGCGGCAACCGCGTTGTTGAAGATCGTTGCAGAGAAGGAATTGATGCCTGCAACGTCAACGATGGAAGGGAACATGGCAATATCGGATGCTCCGACGTAGGGCGAAGTATCGCCTGATGCCATGGTGGATACCATAACCTTGGGAACGCCTACCGGCAGTTTGCGCATGCCTGCGGTTGCGATAGCGGTTCCGCCCGATCCGCCCATGGAAAAGACGCCGTCAAAGCGACCGTTGGCATACAGCGTAGGCAAAAGCTTTTCGACGCCGCGCGTCATGGTTTCCGTGGCGAAGGCGCGGTCCTTCTTTTCGGCGATGGTTGACATTTCGATATCAACTGCTGCTGCAACTTCCGTGTTGGTAACGTCAGGCATGGTTTGCGGATCGAATACGCCGCAGTGGATGGTGATGGTGTTGATGCCCAGCTCTTCGAAGCGGGTTTTAACGTAGGCGAATTCTTCGCCTTTGGTGTCAAAAGTGCCAATAATAGCAACAGTTTTCATGTATGCCTCCCCAAAAAATAGATCCCAATAGCTTCGAGAGCTATTGATTTTTTTACAATAGATTAAGAATTGTTAGAAATCAATGAACGTGTTCATCTAGACGGACGGATTAAGCTTTTTGGGCATTCGTTAGAAGCGCCTCTTCTAACTTTTCTGTTGCTTGCTTATTTAAAAATAGTGTCGTTCCACCAGGTAAACAGTGTTATCTGTTCCTATTGGTACTTTTCTGAAATAGGCTTGAATACCAATTCGATATGAAACTTTAACTGTGGTTTGCTTTATGCCATTGGGTTGTATGCTCGTCGGTGACTTCGAGCGTTGCACAGTCCACCAAATAGAAATCGACGATTTCAGCAGAAGCGGATTCTGCTCCATCTGCTGCGAAGCGGTGCTTTTGCAGAACGTATTCCCGATTCGATAATCTTTCGTGCTGTTCGTTCAGGATAATGTGTAGCTCGGTAACTTGGCCAGTTTTTTCGTTTGTTTCCCTGGAGATTACGGCATGGGGGTAGCCCTTAGCCGTAATTTTGTATTCCATCTCGAATCCGTCGACCCCAATGTAGCTGGCAACCGCTGCCATTTCTCGTTTGTATGCTTGGTAGTCCTGGGCGGTAGGGTAGCCATCTTCGTCGATCTTTGGGGTTTCGTTCTGTGCATCAGGAATTGTTTTGCCGCTATAGGTGTCTAGCTGTAGCTCTTCAATTTCCCCATCCAAGCTGAGGTTGTAGCGATAGTCGCTTTGCTCTTCGCCGAATATGGTGGCTGATGCGTGGTCGCTGCCCCATGTAGTTTCCCAGTTTTCAGGACCAAGGTTTTTGCCGTCGTTGGCAATGTCGAAGCTGCACGTTGTGACGGTTTTCCCATTGCTTTCGAGAACAAGACGGGCGTGGGTTGAACCGAAGGGCCAATCTGGTTCTCCGATTTGCTGGAAGTGCAGTTCGTAGGCGCCATCGGGAGATTCCGATACGTCGATATCGGTTGTTTTGTAGTTGATGTTGTAAAGAAGTAGGCCGCTCGCCAGCGCAATAAGAACCCAGATCCACGCTGCGATTCCCAGGAAGATTTGGATTCCTCGTTTTTTGATAAGGACGCAGCCCGCAACGTTAGCTGTGGCAATGAATAGCATTATGAGAATAAGCACCATATCGGGGTTCCTTGGATCATCGTCCTTTTGGTTGGTGTTTAGAGAATAACGCTGAGCCTTTACTTCCTGAACTTATTCAAAAGGATCCCGAAAAGGCTGATGCCATCTTCTATGGCGTTCTTTGTTCTTGTGTAATCACCCATGGTGTCGTTTTCGATCATGCGCTCTCGATTTTCCTTCAGGATGCGCCCCTCGGCTTCGACTCCGGCGGATGTAAGTACGGAGTCGGCAAAGTATTCCGCGGTTTCTTTTCGGTTTTCGCGCATCATGCTCTTGGCGGCTTTGAGCGATTCCCGCCGCTGTTCTTTTTTTTGCGGGGATTTTTTCTGGGCGCACTGGTAGATGAGTGCCACAAACTTTTCTGAAAGCCCTTCAGACGCGAAGCGATTTTCGAAGGCATTGAAGTCTGCGCACTGTTCGCCAAGCGCGGCTACTTCGGCGCAGAATGCGTCCACTTCGGGCCGCAAGCTATCAGGCACGATGAGGTATTCATCGAAGTAGTGCGTTTTCGCATCAACGCTTTTTTGTACGTCGCTGTTCATGTTCGTGCCCTTTCTCGCGTGCGTTTGCTGGGATGGACGTTCCTTATCGGAGGATGCCATAGATGCGCGTGCGGGGGAATGAACTCATGTCCCAATATTGGTACAGGTATGCGCCCTTGTTTCCCGATTTTGGATGATGGTGGTGGTATTTAATGTGATCACCTTACTAGCGTGAGCGTATTTGCGAGAAGAGGGGCTTTTCTCAAATCGAGGTAGTTGTTTGGCGTCAGTGGAGATCGGAAGTGCAGCGACATGATTTTCGGCCAAAAGGATGCCGGTGCTCCAACATGAAGGGTGGTTGCAAAATCAAGGGCAACGAAAAGCCTGGGAAGGCTTCAAAAAACAGCAGTTGAACTGGGCTCCAGAAATGAAGCAGGTTGTTGACGAGCTTGTATAGCGAATTCGCCAACAACCTGAGGTAGTTCCGGGGGTCTGTTAGACGGTTCGCGCTCTTGGCAGCCGCACCCGCCCTCTAACGAAGCTCCACTTCGATAACGTCGCCGGCGGCGGGTTTGGAGGTATTGGTGCCCGATTCCAGCATGTGCATCGCGTTTGCGGTAAGCGTTGCGGGCGAACCTGGGCGGCTCGCAACGGGGGTGCCGGTAAGCGTTCCGTCGGGCTTCACTTCCGCGTTAAGCATGCGAACAGCGAAGAAAAGCGCCCATCGGTAACCATCGATGGGCGCTCGCAAAAGGCATGCTTCTTGTTTTTAGTACTTCTTCATTCTCAATGCGGATGCAAACAGGGCGCTTGCCGCTATTACCAATGCGACGATTGCAATGATTGGCGCATTGCCGTCACCCGTATGAGGGGTGGCTGCTGCTGGTTTGTCGTCTGCGGCAGGCTTATTGCTCGCGTTGGGATCGCTACCCTCTGCTGGTTTGGCGTCTTCGGCGGGAGTAGTCTTTTCGGTATAGACGTTTTCGAACGTCATGACATCAACGGGGGTATCCTGCGTCTTTTCGTAGAATTCGCCGCTGTCTGTTGCTACCAGTTCAACGGGGAATACTTCGAAGCTTGGCTGGGCCGTGCCCTGATTGTCGGTTGCTCCGTCGTTGCAGAAGATTTGGTATACGGCATCCGAATAGGTCCAGTTTGCAATGCCGGTGTTCTTTTCACGTACGCAAAAGCCTTCGCACGTTATGTTGTCCACTTGCTTCTTCGGGCCTTGGATAGTGAGGGCGCTTTCGTATTCTCCTTCGCCATTCGTAGCTACGGTTGCCGTTATGGTCACATCGCTGTAATCCTCGATCTGGCCAACGCCAACATCAAAGACCTCTAGCTCAAATTCCTGCTTACCGGGAGCAATGTCGCCGCCCTTTTTGACTACCTTCGTGAACGGAAGGGAATAGGTCACGGTTTTTTCGCCAGTGATGAAATGGATGTTCTTGTAAAGGTGAAGGAAGCCTTTAGCCTGTTCGGCTCCATCGTGCTCAATAAGATCGATCGACGTGCCTTCGCTATCAACAGCCATGGCATACGTCAGCGCGAAGTCATCGTTGATAGTAGGACAGTCGGCAAGTGCGGGAATATTGTTCTGGCTGGTGTTTTTGGCGTCGATCTCTGCCTCATAAACCGTAAAGTTGCCATTGCAGCCTGAAGGGTATTCGCCGCTAAGCGTGACTTTCGCTTTTCCCTTAATGGCGATGTTGCCCTTTGCCCACAGAGGAGAGTCAACGGTAGAGGTGGCCTGGAGGGTACCGCCATCGATAGTCATATTGCCTGTGGCGAAGAGTCCTGGGTATAAGCTTTTGGCGGTAACAGCTGAATTTGAAATGTTGATATTGCCTGCAGAGCTGTCGGTGGAGTTAATGTACGCAGCGTTGCAATTTTGCTCGGTTGCCGAGATGTTTACGGTGCAGCCGTTATTGATAGCCAGGTTAGCGGCATCGATGCCTGCATACAGTCCGTTAGAAGTGAGTTGCGTGTTGTCGAGGGAGACTGTGCCATCGCATGCAATGCCGAGTCCGCCAGGGGAATGGATGGAGACGGCTGTGTTCTGCATGGTGACGTCGCCGGCTACGCTTATGCCATCCATCGTGTCTCCCGCGACCGAGATGGCAAGGCTTCCCGATCCATGGAAAATGACGTTCCTCGTGGCCATGATGCCTATATTGTCGTTGAAGGTGATTTGGTTACTTCCCTGGAGTGTGATGGTTAAATCGCTCGTTAGCTCGGAATCGATTCCGCCATAATCTACCGCGTTTGTGATGGAGGCATTGTTGAGCGTGAGGTTCTGTGCGTCGGGGTCGTATGTTGCCGTGCCTTCGCCGCATTGGATGGTGAGTTTTTCGCTGGTGAAGTGCTCGCCATTAACGGATAGGCCATAATTGGTGGCGGCGAATGACGCAGTAGGCGCTATTGCTAGGGCGAATACTAACGCAAAGATGCCGGATATCAGTTTCTGTGCTTTGCTCATAACATTTCCTTCTGTTTAGGGTTTGCGCAGGAACAAATTTGTTTTTGCGACATTGTCTGGAACTGCATATGACGACTTGTTGTGATAGTTGCAGTATTTGCTCTCTTGTTAGTTTAGCGACCAGGTAAATATTTGTCATTCTATTTGACTGTCTGATTATTCATGCCACCTTATGTCTCATCTTTTAGGCCTATTCGTGGACAAATGGCTCAATATCGTGGCAAACCGAACGTGGACCACCTTGCCAATCTGGCCTCATAATTGGTTTCGGCTTTACCTTTTTCTAACATGCCCAACGAGCCAATTTTGGCCGTGTCTTATATTCTTAGAGTACGAAAGCGAAGTGGCTATTCTCGATACGAGCGCTCAAGGCAAAGCTCGCATTGGAGTAATGCCGCCGATTTCGGCAGAAGAAAGCCCTGAAGCACATATTGAATCGGCCGAACAATGTGTCGTCGAATTGAGGAACGCGAAATGAAGATCCTTGCCATCAACGGCAGTCCTAAAGGCAAACGAAGCAATACTTGGCGCCTAACCTGCGCTTTTCTTGAAGGTATTACCATCCAGGAAGAAAATGGCGGTGCGCAGACGGCGGAAATCGAAACTCTCAATATTGGCTCGCTGAACATCAAACCCTGCTTGGGCTGCTTTTCGTGTTGGAGCAAGACGCCAGGGGAGTGCTGCATCCACGACGATATGCAGGGAGTTATCGATAAAATTCTGTGGGCTGACGTTGTTGTTTGGAGTTTCCCCCTGTATTACTTTGGATTGCCCGGTCAGCTGAAAACCCTCATCGACCGTCAGCTTCCTATGTCCCTCCCGTTCATGTACACGGAAACGGAAAGCGGAGGGCATCCTTCTCGCTACGATATGAGCGGCAAGCGAACCGTGGTTATTTCCACGTGCGGCTTCTACACGGCCCAAGGGAACTACGACTGCGTTACCAGTCTGTACGATCGACTGTGCGGAAAAGGCGGCTACACTGCGATTTTCTGCGGACAAGGTGAGCTTTTCAGGGTGAAAGAGCTTTCAGAACGCACTGACGAATATCTTTCTTGGGTGAAGAAAGCGGGGCAGGAATTTGCTTCTGGTGGCATTACCGGAGAAACCCGCGGCAAGCTTGACCAGAACCTATTCCCGCGTGATGTTTTTGAGGCGATGGCAGACGCTAGCTGGGGCGTTGGCGAATCAGGTGAAAAAGAAGATCCTAGTTTGGTGTTCACCCGTCAAATGGCCGCGCTTTACCGCAAGGAGTCATGGCATGGGCATGATGCCGTGCTGGACATGAACTATACCGATATCGGCAAGGTCTATCGCATCACTCTCGGGCAGAGGGGAAGCCGGGTTGAAGTAGAGCCTGAAGATGGCTTTGCTGATGGTTTCACCACACGCATCAACACGCCCTTTGATGTTTGGCGCTCAATTGCAAGCGGCGAGATTGCTGGAGATGAAGCGCTCATGAAGCATCTGTATTCCGTGGAGGGCGATTTTGACCTGATGATGCACTGGGATGATTTTTTTGGCGCGGCATCGAGTGCGGGCGCAAATAATTCGGATGCGCTTGAGGGTGTGAACAGTGGTGATGAGGGCAACGGCAAAAGCGCCAGCGAGCCGAAGACCAATATGCTGCTGCTCTTGATTCCCTGGATCGTGTTCTGGGTTGTTGCTTCTATTGATGGGTTCTGGGGCAGCTTGATCAGCGTGACGGTATGTGTGCTGCTGCCGGTTTTGATGCATCGGACAAAGGCTACGTTGTATGACCAGATTTCTGGTTTAGGGGTAGGCGCGTGTTCTGTTGCGTTGCTGGCGGGAGCATCGCCGATTCTTGTTGTCCCGCTGTCATACCTGTTGTTCGGGCTGATGTGGACGGTTTCGTGCTTCCTGAAAGTGCCACTGACTGCGCATTATTCCAAGAACAGCTATAACGGGGAAGTGGCATTGCGCAATCCGATCTTCATGAAAACGAACCGCATCCTTACGGCGGCGTGGGGAGTACTTTACCTGGTTACGCCTATTTGGACCTATTTCATCATGCAAACGGACGCAGCAAGCTACGTTGGCGCAATCAATTCCGTTCTTCCCGCGTTGATGGGGGTGTTCACCGCATGGTTCCAGAAGTGGTATCCAGGGCACATTGCGCGTGGATAGACGCTCGCGTCAAGGAGCTTGGGAAAGAAGGCTTCGATCAATGGTGCGTTGTTCGCGCGTAGGTGGTCTGCTCATTGGGGCTGTCAAAGCGGGGGCGATTGCATGGCTGAATTGAAAATGGGAGAGTTTGGTGTTTCAAAGTATGGTGAAGCTATCTATATTGCCAGTAGCGTATTGCACCCTTCAATTTGGCTTGGACCGTGTTAACAGCAGGGTACCTTCAATACAGTGAAGGTACCCTTTTTCTTTTATGAAGCGAATTGGCAAGCGAATTTGGTCGCGCTTAGCGAAATTATTTGTGCCGCTTTATGAAATTGGCGCTATGACTCGGTTCCTGCTGTCTGAGCATTTTGATATTGGTGCAGCTTATGCGCAGTACGGAAGCCTGAAAATCTTTTATTCAGCAAAGCATTTTCGGCAGCAATTACGACGATGGGGGTTAAGATGTAAAGGATTTTGAGAGCATAGAAAACAGAAAAGGAGTTGCGCAAGAAATGAAAATGAGCAATAAAAACAAATTCATTTCGGGCCTGCTGGGTGTTGCGATGTGCCCCATGATGTTGCCAACCGCAGCATTCGCGGCTGATGATGGCGCAGCATCGGAGGATTCTTTATCCCAGACTGAGTTGATTCAGTCTTCTGAGTCGGAAGGCACCGATACGGATGCAAGCTCAGGCGATACGCTTGGCGTCCAGTCCGAATCGACGGGTGAAGCGGCCAATGCGACGACCAGCGAAGTAACTAATGAAGTAGCAGCCCCTGTAGCCGAAACTGGCGGGGAAAGTGCTACGGCGGCGGTTGCAGAAGTTAAGGGTTCGAGCTATTCCAGCCTTCAGGCAGCAATCGACGCTGCGCCGCGCAACGCAACGGTGAAGCTGCTCGCTGATACGAAAGAGAACGTCACAATCTCGGCAAATGCGATTACGCTCGACCTTAACGGCCATACCCTCAACGGCAGCACAGGTGAGCGCAAGCCGGCGCTGGCGATCAACGCCGTCAGGGTTACCGTTCAAGATTCTAGTGAGGCCCAGACGGGCACCATTATGCGTGAAGATACCGCGGAGAATTCCGGCGTTTCTTCCCACTACGTTATCGATCTCCAGGGCAAGAACGGCTTTTTGCTGTTCAACAGCGGCACTGTGAAGAACAATAGTGGTGCTGGCGGAACGAAAGGCGCGTCTCTTGTTCGTATCGGTAGCGATAGCAATAAAAAGGCCCATCCGGTCATGACCATTGCCGGTGGTACCTTCACGCAGGACAACTTCGTCGCCATTAAAGTTGACTTTGGTACCCTCCATATGAAGGGCGGTGTGATTAACTCTAAGAACAGCTACGCGATTGAAAACTGGCTGAATGCCAATATTAAGGAAAACGCAGTTGTCAATGGTAATGTTTCGACGTGGACGTACGATGGCGGAAGCAATTCCAATCTGAACATCAGCGGCGGCACCGTCAACGGTAACGTTGAGTCGGTGACTTACGACGGCGCCGAAGGCAAAACGGCGAAGGTGTCCATCACGGGCGGCACCGTCAATGGCACGCTGAACACGGTTGACTACAGCACGGGCACCACTTCCAACGATCCCACAAAGGCAACGATCGAGGTCACGGCTGGCACGTTCAGCACCGATCCGTCTCGCTATCTGGTTGAAGGCTCTACTGCTGCCAAGAGCGAAGACGGTATGTACGGTGTCGAAAAAGCGTACCTTGCCAAGGTTGGCGATACCAGCTACTACACCATGGACGAGGCATTCAAGGCTCAGAAGGCAAATGGCGGAGTCATCACCTTGCTGCGTGATTACACCACGGGTAGTACCTTCAATTCCGGAAGCATCGCTCGTGAGATTGACTTGAACGGTCATACCTGGACGTGCACGGGAACCGACGCGAACTCCGCGGCGTTCGAGATCAATTACCCCAACGCATCGCTTACGGTGAAGAATGGCAAAATCGTGAGTTCTCAGCTTATCGGTCTGATTCCGTCTGCTATGGGCGGTACCATCACGTACGACAATTCCAGCCTTACGTTCGAAAACGTTGAGGCCACTACGAGTGCTGCAAGCGGCATCGAGACGAACGGCAACAACACCAACGACGCCGTTACTCTGAAGAACAGTACGCTCAACGTTCCCAATGGTTTCGGCATTTACTTCCCCAGCAGCGGAACGCTGACCATCGACAACTCCACAATCAACGCGAAGACGATGGGCGTTCAGGTATGCTCGGGCAACCTGAACATCAATGAGGGCAGCACGATTACCGTGTCGGGCGATCCGGTTGCAAAGACTGAGGGCGATGGCGCTATCCAGGACGGCGCGGCAATCTCTATCGTCAACCGCTCCGGCTACAAGGGCCTCGACCAGGTAGCTATCACAGGCGGCACCTTCACGGCGAAGGATGGAAATGCGGCACTTAAGGCCTACAGCTGGGATTCCTCGTCGAAGCAGGAGTCGCCTTTTGATAATGCCGATAACAAGGTCACCGTTTCCGGCGGTGAATTTAACGGCAGTCTTGGTCTTGGCAATATTGAAGTTAGCGGCGGTCAATTCACAGACAAAGAGGTTGCCAAGCACCTCAAGAGCGGCAAGGCAGTTTTGTTCAACGACGGCAAATATGCTGTCGGTAACGAGGAAGCCGTGAAGGGCGATGCGACCTATTCTGTGACTAATACCGACGGAACAACGGTTGTTTACTTCACTGATGCTCAGGCTGCAAACGACTATGCTAAGGAATCGGGCGCTCAGGCTCCTGAGGTTTTGAAGGTTACCGTTACTTTCGATTCCAACGAGGGTACAGCAGTTGACTCTCAGCTTGTTCCTGTTGGTGACAAAGTGGCAAAGCCAGCAGATCCTACTAAGGAAGGCTATACCTTCTCTGGATGGTTCACTGACAAGGGCTGCACCAATGCCTATGACTTCGATGCTGATGTAGACGGCACACAGCCTGAGTTCACTTTGTATGCAGGCTGGAAGGCGGCCCCCGCTACCGTTGAGCCTGGTACTGGCGACAACGGAAACAACGGCAACAACGGAGGCAACGGCGATAGCTCTTCTGCCAATGCGAATGTAAACGTCAACACCGTTAATAACAACGGCGACAACGCGTCAAGCGAAGCGAAGATGGCTACCGTGAAGACGGGCGACAACCTCGCCCTTGTCGGTGGTGCAATTGCTGTGATTGCTGTTGCGGCTGCTGGTGTTGCTGCATTTGCGCTGCGTCGCAGGAAGATGAACTAGTGCATTACGCTTGTTTATCTCTGTTTGCTGCACGGTAATACAGAATAGGGCTGTTTGATGAAAGGGGCCGAGCTTGGAGGTAGTCCAGGCTCGGCCCCTTCGCTTTGAAGTGCAATTAGGGTAGCCTCCAATTGGGGGTTATTTCCTAGCTAAAGCATGATTTTGGAGTTAAGCAAAGCCGACTTCTGCCAACAGGCAGCACCGCAGGGTAATGCGTGGCTCATGGCGTTAAACGAGACCGTTTTTATTGCTGCTGTAGCGATTTTGCTCTTAATCTGCTTCTGCTAACCTTCGTGACGCCTGTAATGACCCGTGAACTCGCTCATAGCGATGTAGACAATAGAGTTACTTCAGTGAACCTATAAATGAGTACATGGATTAATCATATGCATGAATAGAGCTATAAGCTGAAAGTTAAGAATGGCTATACCGCCGATTCCATTTGGGGAACCTGTGAATACAACCTTACTTCGTCGAGCGATAAGCATTTTGTTTTCCGCAACGCTCATAGTCTCGTTTATTCCCGCTCGAGGCTTTGCTGAGCCTGCTGACATGACGGGTTCAAATCTCGATTCTGCCACTTTCGGCAGTTCGCAATTGACGGGGGCAATTCTTCTGACGCTTCCATAAATGCTTCTGAGGAATCGGTTCACGAGGATTCTTCCACTTATGGTGAAGCTGGAGCGCCCATGTTCGCTAATGGCGATGTTGTCATTCTTCTTCTGGCGATTCTGACGTTGAGGGGGCTGATGCGCCTGCACCCGCAGCAAATGCCGCAGCTCCCCTTGTTGATATCATTGAGGCGGATGCTTCTGGGAACCCCCATTCGCAGATGTATACCACGTTGCTCGACAAGGACGGAAAGGTTGTAGGCACGAACGATCCCGACCGCGCGATTGATCAGCGTTATAAGTCTGTTGAGCAAGGTGGGGAAGGTGCTGGCCTTTCAAAGGGCGACAACGTGACGGTTAATTTTCGGATGGCTGCCGTGACGCCGAACAACGCTGATGACGATGGCACGGGCGTTCAGGAGGACACAACCTACTATATGGAGCTTCCCTGGCAACTTGTTGCCGCCAAGCAGCATCGGCTTCGGCATAGATGCGTCTACCGCTTTCGGTGAGCCCTGATGGTGGTAGGAGGCCTTATTCATCGTAATATTCGCGGTTCATACGCTGACGCCACAGAGCGCGGCGAGTTCGCCTGTCGGGTAAGCTTTCTCGGCTTCGTTGTTGATTTCCGACATGGAATCTACCTCCTTTCGTCACATACGCTACGACGTTACGTTGCGTGACGAGCAAGCGCTTTTGCGTTTTATTTCCGCATTACGCAAGGTGTTATTTCTGCAGGGAAGGTTTTTATGGGGGATGTCGCCTGTTTTGCGACAAAGGACCACCTTCATGGAGGCGAAAGGGTGTAGCTCGCGGTAGGCAGGTTGTTTTAGTAGCTGGGTTTAGCCCTAAGCCATGAACAGGGCCACCCAGATCGGCATCGTTAGAATACAGCCGACCGTGGTGATCACGTTAATAGCGCTGGCGTACGGTGCATCCTTCTCGTAAATTTGCGCCATTTGCACCGTTGTTGAGGCGGATGGAGTGATGGTGGCAAGAAGCGTAATGAGCAGGATCGACTGGCCGTTTGCCACCAACGCGTCTACGCCGCTGAACTTAAGTGCAAGCGTGACTATGGCAGGGATAAGCACCAGTCTGATGAAGGCGACGAGCCAGACGCGCTTGTTGGCTACGATTTGCCGCAAGTCCATGCCTCCGATGATCATGCCCGTTACCAGCATGGCAGCAGGGCCGATCATCTGTCCTACGTCGTAGGTGAAGGTGCCGAAGGGTTCAGCAAGCTTGATGCCGAGCACCATGAGCACGATGCCAGCGGCGACAGCAAGCAAGTTGATATTGAACAGAACGGCGCGGACATCAATGTGATGATTCTCGCTGATAAGGGACTTGCCATGTGTCCAAATCAGGATCGTTTGCACGCTCATGTAGGCAAGCGAGTAGACCACCCATTCATCGCCCAAGATGAAGCCGACAAGTGGGATGATCAGGTTACCGCAATTCGAGTAGATGCTTGCCGCCCGCTCAATAGGGGAGAGGTGAAGCGGCTTTGCCAGGATTTTCGTCAGGATTATTTGCCCAACCTGGAGCACGATAGCGCAGACAACTGCGAATAAAAAACCTTGCAGTACATCTGGAGTCAAATCAACCTGCGTTGCAGAAATGAACGCGCACGGGCAGATGGCGTATACAGACAGGACGGAGAGCGTTTTGCTGTCTCCCGTTTTCAGGAGATGAAGGCGCACTAACGCGAATCCGACCGCCATGATTAGGAATAGCGAAGCGATTTTTTCTATAAGCAGGAGAGTGATCATGGCTCTGGATTATACGCCTGAGGTGCAAGGGGTATATGGAGAGGCCGGGGGAGTAATGCTGGCAGGGTTTTTGGGCGCATGAATCGGCTCTGCGCGAAGCCGTGAATTACGTGTATGTTAAAAAGTTCTAGCAATGCGCCGATAACTGGGACAGCATCTTCGATACGAATGTCAAAGGCTCGTTTCTTGCTTGGGGCATATGCCAGCGGAAAAGCTGGCCTGGTCGGGTTTATTCGTAGGCAGGGCATTTCATCGCTCACATTGATCGTCCACTTGGAAATGATAAATACGGCAATGAATGGCGCACCGATCAGGAATCAGATGGCGCAACTGCAAGTGAGTAGTCGCAGGAGCTTGCAAGCGGTTCGAAAATCGCAGGTTGCATCTCTCCATTGTCAACGGGTTAGGTGAACAGTTCTGAGTAGCTTGGTCGCCCCCCCCCCTGTTTTCAGGGCGGCGTGACGCTTTGCGATGCCTTTTCTATTCTGCGCGCAATCTTTTACGGTAGGCGCGTGGCGTCGCGCCGTAGGCACGCTTGAATGCGTCGGTGAATGCTCCTTGGTTGCGGTAGCCTGCGCTTTTGGCGATTTTACCGATTTCGCGGCTTTCATCTAGAAGAAGGCGCCGACCGTATTCCAGGCGCTGTGCGCGGATGTAGCTTTGCGGCGTTTCACCCTGTACATTGCGAAATGCCGATATCATCTTCCCTTCGCTTACATGGGCGATATCGCACAGCGTTTTCGTGCTGAGATCGGATGACAAGTTGCCGTCGATGTAGGAGCAGATGCAGCTGACGCAGTCCCTGTCGCTTATGCGCACGGCGTCCGCCGCCGTGCTCTTCAGGTGAATGCTGGTTGCCAGTAGCGCGAAGCATTCAATCACTTTGGCGTGATAATATGCATCGGCTACCGATGCGGCGGGGCAGGTGATGTTGAGCCCTCGAAGCGCCGAGGGTAAGCCGGGCACGCCGTCTGACATGGTGAGCCCCACAATTGCGTGATGTAGTTTCTCCACATCGCAACGCAAGGCATCTGCATAGCGGTGTATCGCTTCAGGGGCTATGGTTATCGATGCTGATGACAGACGCTTGCCTGGCTCGAATGAGCTTATGTGGGGGCCGCCATCCCAGTCGTGCCCTATGAGCTTGCAGTTTGATCCGGCACACTCAGGCGAGCAATACATGGGCATCGCATGTTCATAGAGGCCGAACCCCAGATAGGGGACAGTCTCTATGGCCGCCCCCACGGCACATTTGTATGTGATGTCCATCGACACGACGATGGTGTCACGGTCCATGAGGTAGAACCAATAAGAGCCCCTGCCGTATCGAGGGTCGAC
>FR884624.1:26765-33849 GCA_000436075.1 Eggerthella sp. CAG:209
CGACAAACCACGTCTCGCCGATGCTTCGCACCAGGTTGGCCTGTCCGAATCCGCGCGCGAGTGCTTCCTCCGCGCATACGGTATGCAACTGAGAAAGCTGCGTGACGAACATTTTGTAAAGCGGGTTTTCTTGTTCTGTGGCATTGCTTTCATTTGATTTTTCGGTAGAACTTGTTTTCTTTTCGGCGTAGTTTTCCATCTTTCTGTTCCGTCTTTGCGCTGTTTCATCGAGTCCTATTATAACGCGAAGAAGTTACCAATGGCTAACTAACTAATCAACCAACCAACCAACGGGAAGAAGGACGAATATCGCATGGCTGTTTTGACGGATACTTCATTGCCTTTAAGCGGGGTGGCCCAGGCGAGGCCTTCTGCATCGGCCAACGCCGCGCCGCGCCATCTTGACCCGCGCGTGTCGCTTACGGTGCTGGTGGCAATCAACGTGCAGATGGCGCTTACGCAAAGCCTTTTTGCCGAGATGGGCGTTTTGGCGCTTGCCGTTGTCGTGATGGCATATTGCCGCCGCTTCTTCGCGATTGTGCGTTGGCTTGCCTTCTACGTTTTATTCGCCGTAACGGCCAGCTGTTCGTAGCGAGTGGGAACACTTTGCTTTCGCCCTTTGCGGCATCGCTTCTTATGTATCGTCATGTTCTGCCCGCCTTTATGTTCGCTTTCAATATGATCGCAACCACGCGTCTTGGTGAGCTCGCTTGTGCGCTGCAGGCGATGCATGTTCCTGTGAACGTGTCGGTGGCTGTGTGCGTGGCATTTCGTTTCCTCCCCACCATGGGACGCGAATTCTCCGCTGTCGCCGATGCTATGAAGACGCGCGGTATCGCGCTTACGCCGAGGTCGGTCGTGTGCCATCCCGCGAAGACCGCCGAACATTTCCTTGTGCCCGTGATCGCGCGTTTGGGCCAGATCGCCGACGAACTGGGGAACGCGGTCGTCGTCCGCGGAGTGGGGGCGAGTGAGCACCGCACCTCGTATTACCACTTAAGGGTGCGCGCTATCGATGTCGCGTGTCTTATCGCTGCGATAGTGCTCCTTGCACTTTCCGTTTGCTTCAGAGCGGGGGTGCTCTGATGATGGAAAATGCCGCCGCGGCGAAGGCTTCGCCCTATGCTATCGAGCTCGATGGATGCACGTTTTGCTACAAAGGCGCTTCCCGTCCATCGCTTCGTGACGTTTCGCTTAAGATCCCTCGCGGTCAATGCGTTGTTGTGACCGGGCAGTCAGGATGTGGCAAGACAACGCTTACGCGCCTCGTTAATGCGCTTATTCCTCTTATGTACGAAGGGGACCTTCAAGGTGAGGTGCTTGTTGCGGGAAAACCCGTTTCCGCATGGACGATGGGCGAGCTTTCCGCGCATGTCGGGTCGGTGTTCCAGAACCCGCGTAGCCAGTTCGTTAATCTCGACGTGACCTCGGAAATCGCCTTCGGATGCGAGAACTTCGGAATCGATCGCGAGGAAATGGTCGAACGTGTGGCGCAGGCAGCGGCAACGCTCGGTATTGAGGGCCTGGTCGGGCGCGGTACCGAGGCGCTCTCCGGCGGGCAGAAGCAGTCGGTTATCCTGGCATCGGCCTATGCGGTGCATCCTGACATCTTCGTGCTTGATGAGCCAACCGCGTCGCTCGATGTGCATGCGATGCGGAATCTTGCGCGCACGGTTGCGCTTCTGAAGAGTCAGGGGAAGACCGTGCTTATCTCCGAGCATCGCCTGTGGTGGCTTGATGGTATTGCAGACCGCTATGTGGTTATAAGCGATGGTTCGGTTATGGGAGACTGGGCGGCGGCAGAGTTCCTTGCTATGCCGTTTGAAACGAGAACCGATATGGGGCTGCGCGCCGTCTCTCTTGCTGAAATCGACTCTGCTGTGGCGGTGTCGCCCTTGGGCAACGCGGTCGCATCGAATGCCTCCAGATCACCTTCTTACGGAAAACCCACCGTATGTATGAGCGGCGTAGTTGCCGGCTACCGCGGTGCGCCTGCGGTCTTGAACGGTCTCGATTTCTGCCTCCTTCCAGGTAGTGTCGTCGGTATTGTGGGGCACAACGGGGCTGGGAAAACGACGTTTGCCCGGTGCATGGCCGGCCTTCTCAAGGAAAAGGCGGGGGTGATCGAGGTCGACGACGTGCCGCTTCGCGCAAAGAAACGGGCGGGCCGCGTGTACCTGGTTATGCAAGAACCGGGATACCAGTTGTTCAGCAGCACAGTCGACGATGAGCTTGCAAGCGCGTGCTCTTCGGATGGCGCGGAAGACAGCCTAGGTAATAAGGACCGGATTGCAGCAATAAAGGCTGCGCTTGCCCTCGAAGGTCTTGCCGACAGGCACCCGCTCTCCCTTTCAGGCGGGGAACGCCAACGGCTTTCCATTGCTGCTGGCTTGCTTTCGAGTGCCCGTGCGATGATTCTTGACGAGCCTACGAGTGGCTTGGATTATCGCAACATGCGTCGAATAGATGCCCAGATCGCGCGCATGCGCGATGCGGGAATCGCTGTCTTCGTTGTCTCGCACGACTATGAATTCCTCTGCTCGGCATGCGATGAGATAACCCTGGTTGAAGACGGGCGCATCGCCGAGCGCTTCCCCTTAAACAAGGCAACACTTCCGAAGTTGAAGCTCAATTTCGGGTTTGCAGAAATACAGTAACAAAAGAAAGGTTTCACAATGACAAGCAAAGCAACAATCGGTTCTGCCGCCAAGGAACGTGATGGCTTGAGTCCGAAAGACTTCGTCTTTATCGCCGTGTTCGGCATCCTTTTGTTCCTAGTGTTCATGGTGTTCTCGATTATCTTTAGCGCGAATGCAAACCTGTGCTGGTTTACTCACACGGTAGGCGCGTTGTTCGCTGGTACCGTGTTCATGTACCTGGCCTATCGCGTCCCGAAGCGTGGCGCGATTGCCATCATGGGCATTATAGTTGGTGCTGTCGGCCTTCTGATGGGTATGTTCTGGAGCGGTCCTGTCGGCATTGTTGTGGGCGGTATCGTGGCAGACCTTATCGCAGGCGATCCGCAGAAGCGCACCAAGACCAAGCTTATCTGTGCCTTTGCCGCCTTCACGTTCTGCTTCTGGCTGGGGCAGATCTCTCTCATTCTTATGATGGGCCAGGCCTATGCCGAGATGTGCGTTCAAGCTGGCATGACCCTCGAGTACGGCCAAACGCTCGTCAATTCTATTCTAAGCCCAATGGGCGTCGTTACCGGCGCTGCCACCATCGCTGGCGGCCTTGTCGGCGGCTTCATCGGTACCAAGGTGTTCTCGAAGCACTTTGCCAAGCTTGGCATGTAGGTTAACTGCGGGAGGTAAATATGGCAATGACCAGGGAAGACGGTACTCTAACGGCAGGAGTAGGAAAGGACGTGGGGAAAGAAGATCCTGCCAAGAAGAAAAACGCGATTCTCGAGCTGTTGGGGTTTGCTGGCAAGCGGCGGGTTTTGGCGTATGTAGGATGCGGTCTTTCGCTCCTAAACGCCGTGCTCACCGTGATGCCGCTTGTTTGCGTATGGTTTGTGGTTCGCGACTTGGTTTCGGTGTACCCGAACTGGGCAGAAGCATCATCTGCCGCGATGTGGGCTGTGCTTGCTGTGGTTTTCGCCGTGTTAGGTATCATCGTGTATTTTGGCGCGCTCATGGCTTCGCATCTTGCGGCCTTCCGTATTGCGGCAAATATGCGCAAAGCGATGGTTCGCCACGTGGCGCGAATCCCGATAGGGTATTTTAGTGCGCACTCGTCAGGGGAGATGCGGCGCGTGATTGATGGGTGCGCGGGTCAGACTGAAGACCTCATCGCCCACAAGCTGCCCGATTTCGTTGGTTCTTTTGCCACCCCGGTGATCTTCTTTGTCGTGGCGTTTCTGTTCGACTGGAGGATGGGGCTTCTGTGCCTTGTCCCCATCGCCGTTTCCTTTGCTGCGATGTGGTGGATGATGGGCCGCGAGGACGAAAAAGGCGGCCGCCATTTCATGGAACTTTACCAGGCGGCCCTCATGCGCATGAGCGCTGCGGCAACCGAATACGTTCGCGGCATACCTGTGGTAAAGGTATTCCAGCAGACGGTGCTTTCGTTCAAGGCGTTCCACGAGGCGATCATCGACTATCGCGATATGGCGACGAACTATACCGAGTATTGCCGACGACCCCAAGTCGTGCAGCTGGTTGCGATCAACTCGACCTTTGCGGTGCTCGTGCCTGCGGGCATTGCGCTTGCCGGCGTCGCGCCTGATTTCCCGGCGTTTCTGACCGACTTCCTGTTCTATGCGTTTTTCTCGGCTATGACGACGACGATGATGTCGAAGGTCATGTATTCGTCGGAGGCGGTCATGATCGCCGAAGACGCGCTGCGGCGGATGAGCACGATCATGGAAGTTGCTCCCATCGCCGAGGTGGAGTCTGCCAAGGCTTTCCATCCGAAGGAGGCGAGCATCGAGCTTTCGGGTGTCAGCTTCTCGTACCCCGGATCCAGGGAACCGGCGCTTCGCGACGTATCGCTATCTGTTCCCGCTGGAGCGACGGTGGCTCTTGTCGGGCCGTCGGGCGGCGGCAAGTCGACGCTCGCGTCGCTCGTCCCGCGCTTTTGGGACGCAGATGAGGGGTTCCGTTTTGGTGGGCGGGGNNNCCGTTTTGGTGGGCGGGGCAGATGTGCGACGCATTCCTGCCGAGGAATTGATGGGTGCCGTTTCTTTCGTGTTCCAAGACGATCGGCTGTTCAAGCGAAGTTTGGCTGACAACGTGCGTGCGGGCCGCCCTGATGCGAGCGATGCCGAGGTGCTTGCAGCTCTACATGCGGCCCAGTGCGACGACATCATTGCGAAGTTCCCCGATGGCGTGAGCACCGCGGTAGGAAAAGCTGGCGTGTACCTTTCCGGGGGAGAGCGTCAGCGCATCGCGCTTGCGCGTGCCATTCTGAAGGGAGCCCCAATCGTGGTTCTTGACGAGGCAACGGCGTTTGCCGACCCCGAAAACGAGGCATTGTTCCAAGCCGCTCTTGCGACGCTTTGCGAAGACAGGACGGTGCTTATGATTGCACATCGTCTGTCAACCGTCGTGAATGCGGATCGCATCTTCGTCATTGACCGTGGGTCTGTCGTGGAGCAGGGTGCTCACGAAGAACTTGTCGCGCATGGCGGACTGTATGCGCGCATGTGGCGAGACTACCGAACAAGTGCGACGTGGAGGATTGAAGGGGGTGACAGCTGTGTGGCGTAGCATCCAAGATACTTTTGCCTTGACCGATCAAGGCATGAAGGACTTCATGCGCGGTGCCGGGTTCTGCGCGTTGGCGAACCTGATGCTGATGCTGCCCATTGTGGTGTTGTGCTTCGCTGCAAGCGATTTTATCAGGTACCTGGACGACCCTGCTGTCGGCCTGCCAGACATGGCGCTCTTCGCAGTGGGCATCGTGGTGGCACTTGTCGTGATGTTCGTCACGCAGATGTGGGAATATCGCGCGACGTACACGGTGGTCTACCAAGAAAGCGCCCGCAAGCGTATCGCCATCGCGGAGCGTTTGCGCCTGCTTCCGCTCTCGTTCTTCGGGAAACGCGATCTGGCCGACTTGACGAGCGTTATCATGAAGGACTGCTCCGATCAGGAGCGCCTGTTCTCGCACACTATGCCGCAGATTTTCGGCATGGGCGCTTCGACGCTGGTATTCGCCGCTATGATGTTCGCGTTCGACTGGAGGCTGGCGGCATCTGCCCTCTGGCCCATTCCCGTGGCGCTTGCGGCGTTGCTTCTGACTGCACGCATCCAGAAGTCGCATACCGCGAAGAAGAACGCGGCATCCCTTTCGTTTGCCGATGGTCTGCAGGAATACCTTGAATGCCATCGTGAGATACGCTCGCTCAATAAGGTGGGCGTATTCCAGGGTGAGCTTGATTGCCGCATCGATCGTTTCGAGAGAGAGAAGATCGATGCCGAGTTGGCTATGGGTGTGGCGGTATGCTCTGCCCAGGGCTTTCTACGTCTGGGAATAGCATCCGTCATCGTGGTGGGGACGATGCTGCTCGTGACGGGGCAAGTCGACTTTCTCGTGTTCTTTGTATACCTGTTGGCGGTGACGAGGGTCTACGATCCCATCAACGTTGTTTTGCAGGCTGTAGCCGAGCTGATGGACATGAGTTTAAGCCTGGAGCGCATGCGCGCCATCGAGAACGAGCCGGTCCAGACGGGTAGCACCTCGTTCGAGCCTCAGGGCTATGACGTGGTCTTCGAAGACGTGGGCTTCGCATATGCCGACGGCGAGGACGTCTTGGGCAGCGTATCATTCAAGGCGCGGGAAGGGCAGGTGACAGCGCTTGTGGGCGCGTCCGGTTCGGGCAAGAGCACGGCTGTCAAGCTCGCTTCACGTTTTTGGGACGTAAGCTCCGGCACGGTCTTCGTGGGCGGCGTTGACGTCTCTACTGTCGATCCGGAAACGCTGCTTTCTGCATTCTCCGAGGTGTTCCAGGACGTGGTGCTCTTTGACGACACCGTGCGTGAGAACATTCGCCTCGGGAAGAAGGATGCTACGAACGAGGAAGTTCTTGCTGCGGCGAGGGCGGCGCGCTGCGACGAGTTCGTGGAGCGTTTGCCCAACGGCTACGACACGATGATCGGGGAAAACGGCAGCAGGCTTTCCGGTGGAGAACGCCAGCGCATCTCGATTGCGCGCGCCCTGCTGAAAGACGCTCCGATCGTGCTGCTCGATGAAGCCACGGCTTCACTTGACGTGGAAAACGAGACACACGTGCAAGCTGCCCTTTCTGAGCTGCTTCAAGGCAAGACGGTTCTTGTCATCGCGCATCGTATGCGCACGGTTGACAATGCCGACAAGATCGTGGTGCTCGAAGGCGGTTGTGTGGTGGAGCAGGGAAGTCCGGCGGAGTTACGCGGGAAGCCCGATGGTAGATACCGCCGCATGTTGGAGCTGCAGCGCAAAAGCGAGGCGTGGGTGCTCTAACGCAAAGGCGATGCCAGGCTGGGCAGACGAGTATGTACCGAAGCCCCTCCTGGCATATCTGCGAAGCAGTGGTACAGAGGAAGTTTTGCTAGCGATATGTTTTGCCTCTTGAAACCACGGGAGCCGACCGTAC
>FR884624.1:33890-34312 GCA_000436075.1 Eggerthella sp. CAG:209
CGGGGCTGGAAGAATGGAAAGGGAAAAGCCAGGTTGTCGAAGAATGCGCGCTGGAGGGGGAAGGCGCGCTGGGGATGAGTTCGAATTCGAGCGCAATTGAGGGATTCCTAAACGGCGCTCCGTCTCCTGTTAACGTCGACTAGCGGCAGAATGGCGGCTTCGGCAACCCACCCGTTTTGTTCAGATATTCCTCAAAGAATTCGCCCAGCTTCTCAAACGGAATGACCTCCATCTGATCGTAGAGGTCGGTGTGGTTGGCACCGGGGATAATGAGCAATTCCTTGTTGTCTCCAGTCAGTTTGCCGTACGCGGTTTCGCTGAAATAGCGCGAGTGCGCCTTCTCGCCGTGCGCCAGCAACACGGCGGAGCGGATCTCGCAGGCGTACTGCAAGATCGGCATATTCAAAAACGACAGCGAGGAC
>FR884625.1:0-11033 GCA_000436075.1 Eggerthella sp. CAG:209
CGCGTCGATACGGCGTAATCGGGTACAATGTCCTCGCGTTTTACCGCACAATGAAAGGATTTTCATCATGGATATCATGAACACCATTACCACTCTTCTTAACAACAACCTCGACATCGAGCCCGAGCAGGTTACCGAAGACGCTACCTTCGATTCTCTGGGAATTGATTCCTTGGACATGGTTGAACTCATCTGTGATCTGGAAGACGAATGCGGCATCGAGTTCGGCGAGCCCGAAGACCTGGAAACCGTAGGCGACCTGATCAACTACATCGAGGGTCTGCAGGAATAGTGGGAATATAGGAACAGGTCCCCTTTTCCCACTATTCGCACTTAACACGATGCGAGCGGGAAACAACCCACCCCTAACTCTTTCAAGCGAACGGCACGTTGCCGTTCGCTTTTTTTGTAGCACTAGTTCAATTTACTTTACCGATATTCTCTTCAGTTCAATTTAATAGCATGCTATCCTTCTATAAATTGAACTTTTCACTTCAGTGCTTAGAAAAGTTCAAAGAAGGTTTGAACTTAAGGAGACAATGTGGCGCAGCAAACGTTTTCCGATCGGCTTAAAGCTGCCATGCGCAGCGCTAACATGAAACAAACCGACCTTATCCATGCCGCTGAAGCTTTTGGATTCAAACTGGGCAAAAGTCAGGTAAGCCAATATGCAAGCGGAAAAACGATTCCCCGTCCCGACGTCATGGCGGCGCTAGCCCAAACACTAAACGTTCCTACATCATGGCTCGCCGAAGGTAAAACTCGCGAGGATAACCCCGCCCAAGCCAAGCCGGCAACCACTGCAACCATCAAAGGCAACACCACAGAAGCTAGCAGCGAACAAACAAGCGGTACTGCTGTAACCATCACAGAAGGAAGTGCACCCATGCGTCAGTTCAAGAAATCCTCCAAGCTCGACAACGTCCTGTACGACGTTCGAGGCCCGGTTGTTGACGAAGCGGCACGCATGGAACGCCAAGGCATGCGCATCCTGAAGCTCAACATCGGCAACCCCGCCCCCTTTGGTTTCCGCACCCCAGATGAAGTTGTGCAGGACATGCGTCACCAGCTACCCGACTGCGAAGGCTACAGCGATTCGAAGGGGCTCTTCAGCGCCCGCAAGGCCATCATGCAGTACTCTCAGATCAAAGGCCTGCCCAACGTGGACATGGACAGCATTTACACCGGTAACGGCGTGAGCGAGCTTATCAACCTGTGCATGCAAGCTCTTCTCGATAATGGCGACGAGATCCTTATCCCAAGCCCCGACTACCCTCTTTGGACAGCTTGCGCAACCCTTGCTGGAGGCAATCCCGTTCACTACATTTGCGACGAACAGGCGGAGTGGTATCCCGACATTCAAGACATCGAAAGCAAAATCACACCGCGCACCAAGGCCATCGTCATCATCAACCCCAACAATCCCACAGGCGCACTGTACCCGCGCGAAGTGTTGCAGGAGATAGTCGATGTGGCTCGCAAGCACCAGCTCATGATCTTCTCCGATGAGATTTATGACCGCCTGGTATTCGACGGTGAAGAGCATGTGTCTATCGCCAGCATGGCTCCCGACCTGTTCTGCGTCACCTTCAGCGGCCTTTCGAAGAGCCACATGATTGCCGGCTATCGCATTGGCTGGATGGTTCTTTCCGGCAACCGCGACTGCGCTCGTGACTTCATCCTGGGAATCGATATGCTCTCGAACATGCGCCTGTGCTCCAACGTTCCCGCGCAAAGCATCGTTCAAACAGCGCTTTGGGGACACCAAAGCGTAGAAAGCTATGTGGTTCCCGGCGGACGCGTATACGAACAACGTGAATACGTGTACAACGCCCTCAACAGCATCGACGGTATTACCGCGGTAAAACCCAAGGGCGGCTTCTACATCTTCCCGAAAATTGACGCAAAGAAATTCAATATTACTAACGACGAGCAATTTGCTCTTGATTTGCTGCACGAAAAGAAGATCCTGCTGGTGCCAGGCAAGGGCTTCAACTGGCAACAGCCCGACCATTTCCGCGTGGTATATCTGCCGCGCATCGAAGTGCTCAGTGAATGCATGACCAATCTGGACGACTTCCTGCACCACTATCGACAGGCATAGCCATCCAACGATCGTTCGATCAAACACAACAAACCAGATCACGAAAGCCCCTTTAGCGTTACGCTAAAGGGGCTTTCTCGTATTGATCCAACAGAAGAAGGACCCATAATGAAACTGCTTTTTGTAAATGCCTGCGTGAATCGCGCAACTTCCCGCACTCTGAAACTCGCCAGAGGCGTTATTGAGGCAATGCAGGCACAAGAGCCCTTTGAGGTTACAGAGATCGTCCTCGAAGAAGAAAAACTCGCCCCACTCACTACCGAATCGCTGAATGCGCGACAAGCATTGGAGCAAAAAGGGGAATTCGACGATGGGGTATTTTCCTACGCCCGTCAGTTCCGCGATGCCGACCGGATCGTTATTGCGGCCCCCTTTTGGGCTTCCAGCTACCCAGCCTCACTGAAAACGTACATCGAACACATCGACATAGTGGGAGTCAACTATCTCTTCACTGAGCATGGCCCCGTTGGACTCTGCAAGGCCGACAAGCTCACGTACGTCACCACTCGAGGAGGCGCGCTTCCCGATGAAGCGGACTGCGGTTACAAAAACATCGCTGTCCTTGCCCGCTTGTATGGCATTGAGAAAACGGAATGCGTAAGCGCCGCAGGCTTAGATGTGATCGGGGCAAATGTAGATGCGCTTTTGTCTGAAGCCTTAGAGAAAGCATCCAGACAATAATCCACGCAGGCGCTTTGAATTAAACCATTATTGAATCGAGGGCAGCAAAACAGCTGCCCTTTCTTATGTTAAAACCCATACCTACAACACTCTAGTAGCACCGATCTTACCTGGGATTATAAATAGTTATGCTACTTAGATAGCTTAATATACCCATGTGTTATTCGTCATAATAATCCAACCCTGCAGTGTTATTGGGTACTATGAATCAAACAGGCAGACAAGCACCCAAAAGCAGCAAGGAGAAACGAATGGCTAACGCTACCGACCTTCGCATCGTAAAGACCCTTGACGCCATCCACGGATCCTTTGAAGAGCTCGCTGGCAAACAAGCGTTCGAGTCCATTACCGTTGCTGAACTATGCCGCCAAGCGCGCATCGGCAAAAAGACGTTCTACCGTCACTACCCTGCACTTGAAAACCTTGCCAAGGAATACCTCGACGTTTTCATAGGGTCGTTTCTCGACAAAACCGAAGGTTTGAATCTACCTGAAAACAACGAGCAATTCGTCGCCGAATTGATCCTCCATCTCTGCGAGGGAGGAAATCAGAATCCCGTATACGAATGCTTGATTTGCGGTACCAGCTCGGAAAGCATCAGCAGCACACTCATTGCCCGATTAACCGAACTTCAGCGCATCAATACCCGAAAGTTCGGGCGCCTTTCCGCTGCCGAGATATCCCTTGTTCTTATGTTTAGCTGCAATACTGCGCTAACCCTCTATCGACAGTGGGTTAAGGAGGGAAAGCATCTTTCGGCCAAGCGTTTAGCCGAGCTTTCTAAAAACCTCGTTTCTGGAGAAGCTTCCCTGAGAAAATAGAAAGCGCCGCCCGAAACCGGAACGACGCTTAAAACTAAAGCATTTGTAGAGCCCCAAGCACTCAGAGCTAGAATAATGAAATCTGCTGCGGTGCCGACTCGTATTCGAAGTGAACCTCTCCCTCAAAAAGATCGATCGCATGAGCAACCCATTCTTTAAGGGAAACCACATACCCAAAATTACCCTGCCTCATAACTAGTTTATCCCCAACCATTCCAAGGCACTCTCCCGCGCATTCGGTTTCATGGCCTTTCGGCAACTGCAACTCACTGACATCAGGCGAAGGGCCGCCAAAATAATAACGAGAAAGATCCTGGGCTGGTTCCTTCAACGAGAACCCCGCACGGGTCACCTCATCGATCTGCGCCAGAGCACTCGCCCTAGCTTCTAGCGCCTCGCAAGCCTCCACGGGTTTATAGGGCTCTTCCGCAAGTAATCGCGCTTTCACCGATGCACGCATAGTTTCCAGTATCTGCGACTGAGCGCACAATGCAGCTTCCAAAATGCGAGCTTCATACGCATCAGGAAAGCGTCCAACAATACAAGCGGCGCGAGCTCCTTGTTCCAACAAACGTTCTATGCCTCGCGTTTCCGATGAAATACCCGCTTTAATATGCTGCTTAGAGAAATAGGCAAGATATACGTAATGGGGCGTTTCGTTGTAGGCGCGCTGCTGCGGCGAAATTGTTTCAGCGTAATAGAAAGATGGGTTGAATCCCGCTGCTTCTCTGCAAGCAGGACACATGTTGTCCTGCTCCGAAGGCAGCAACTTCACTTGCAAAGGACACACGCTCTTCTGGTGCGTAAGTAAATCAAACCTGCCAACGCAATACCGTTCAGGCAGTTGTTTCAAAGTGAATGCTCTACTCCTCACACTAAAACGATACTGCGCCGCTTTGCTTATATCGTTGATGAGAAGATACGGTCCTTTTTCATCGAAACCATGTCCCGCCAATACCGTAATATCCTCGCCGAGTAAACGCATTATGGAGCCCTCGATTCTTGCATTACAGCCCTTATGCCCAGTGCAAAGGGCATTCTTTATCGATGCCCATGATACCCGCAAGCAGAAAGAATATCGTCAGAAATTAGCCGTAGTGAACTTTCAACGGACTGACGTGGGATTCGGTGCAGTTACTCCCGCTCTACAAAAACAACGCCGTAAGCGCCTGGGCCAATATGGGAGCCGATTACAAACCCGATTTGACGCCTGCCAGACAAATTCATACCAGCGCCTATCATCTCGTTCTCCATCTTCGCGCACGTTTTTGTGCCAAAGGAATAAATCGGAATAGCCGGGAAGAAAGCATCAACCGAATATTTAGCAACCTTCTTCAATAGCGTATCGAGAGCGCGTTTTCGCCCAAGCACAGCGGTGCTAAGGCCCACCTCTCCCTCTTCGCTGATTACCACAACGGGCTTCAGCTTAGCAGCCTCGCCCAAGCGGGCTGCAGCTTTGGGCAAGCGCCCACCGCGCTGCAGGTACTCCAACGTGTCAAGCACGGCTACCAGCTTCACTCGACCTTTGAATCGTTCGATTTCGGCAACGATCTGCTTTGCCGACAAGCCTTCGTCACGCAGCGCACAGGCATATTCCGCAATCATGGCGATGGCATACGTTGCAGTCAGGGAGTCAACGACATAAACACCCTCTTCCCCCACCATAGCTTGCGCAAGTTTGGCGCTTTGATAGGTTCCGCTCAACGCCGAGGAAAGAGTAATGGCAATAACCTCATCACCTGAATCGCGCGCTTCTTTGAATGCCTCAGCGAACGCATGGGGTGACACTTGGGAGGTCTTGGGGAACGCGCCTGTTTCTTCGAGTAACGCATAAAAGCCATCGCGTTCCAGATCGATCCCATCGCGATACTCGACCCCATTCACATTGGCGAGAAGAGGCAAAACCTGAATGTTGTGCTCACAGGCAACCTCCGGCAACAGGTCGGATCCTGAATCAACGATAATGCGAATCAATTCGATCTCCTCAATGCCACGAAAAACCATACGCGGCTCTATGCGCACCACTGTCGTTGCGTACAATGCGCTAAGTTCTCTTCATAAATGCATGTTTTGTCCAATAACTGCAAGATGTAACTTTAGCGCACTTTGCAAATTACTTAGTTTATCTAACTATTTCCCCACATATCTTTAATCTGATAGCTATCCATCACACCAGTTGGCTCTGGCCTATGCCCTCCTCATCAATCTGGCTTACGCCTGCTCTACCAGCACCCGAAACACCCCAACTACCGCAGTCGCATAGATGCAGCTGGCTGGCAACCGCATCCGATCAACGCTTCCGTGCCAAAAACCTACAAAAATGGTCGGAATTAACGGTTCGTGTATTGGAGTGCGCATCGCTTCACGCTACGATAGGAAAAATAAAAACGCGCCCATCAACCAAAAGCGCATCATCAACCGAAAGAGGACCGCATGTTCAACGAAAACCTCGACTCAATCGTTGCCGGTATCGCCAAAAACTACAGCGCCACCGAGATCTTCTTCACCGACCCCGACAAGCACTTTCCCAACAAGAGAGCCATCATCAACATCATCAAGGATCTGCGCCGCGTGATGTTCCCTCGCTATTTCGGCGATGAAACCCCCACTGGCACCAACCCCGAATACTTCATCGGCGAAACACTGATCCGTATCGAAGATTCCTTGCGCCGTCAGCTGAAAGAAGCACTACTGTTCAAGGGAGCCGAAAACATCAGCGAAGAGGAAGTTGAGGCTCGCGTAAACGAGATCTGCAAGAATTTCTTCGAGAAGCTACCCGAAATCCAGCGCGTGCTGCTTACCGATGTTCAGGCCGCTTTTGATGGCGACCCAGCCGCGCAAAGCAAAGAAGAAATTATCTTCTCGTATCCGGGCTTCTTCGCTATCTTCGTATACCGTATCGCTCACGAACTGTACACGCAGAACGTCCCGCTTATCCCCCGCATCATGACCGAATACGCCCATAGCGGCACTGGCGTTGACATCAACGCAGGCGCAACCATCGGCGAATACTTCTTTATCGACCATGCAACGGGTGTTGTCATCGGCGAAACCACTGTTATCGGCAACCATGTGAAGATCTACCAAGGCGTAACGCTTGGCGCTCTTTCCACTCGCGCTGGGCAAAAGCTTGCTGGCGTGAAGCGTCACCCTACCATCGAAGATAACGTGACTATTTACTCAAACGCCAGCGTCCTGGGCGGAGAGACCATCGTCGGCGAAGACACCGTCATAGCAGGCGGCGCTTTTGTTACCGAGTCCATTCCAGCGCATTCGCGCGTAAGCCTGGCAAGCCTGAAAGTAAATGTCCGCCAGCCAAAGAAAAAGCCTGAAGAAACCGAATAGTGGGAATATAGGGGCAAGTCCCATTTTTCACCTTGTTATGGTGCACAAAGGAAGAGCCTCGCTTGCGCAATACGTCGCAATCGAGGCTCTTCTCGTTAGACGGGAAAATAAGACCTCCCCTATATCCCCAATCCCTATGCCTTCACTAAAACTTTGGGGTATTTGGTTCGCGGTGACGCGGCTTCACTATTTCATTGCGCACGCGACGAAGGGCAATCTCCTCACCATCTTCAGCAAGCCAGGTAAGCATGCGCTCTAGAAGCGCCTTTGTATCGGGATGCATCAGCAGCTCGCCCTTGGCGCTCTGCTCAAGCCTCAAATACTCCAACGAGCTTGCATCGGTATAAGCGCTACCTTGATACACCTTACTAGCCGCCATACGGTCACAGAACATCTCAACCACATAGCGCGTGGGCATAGGCTTGCCTTCAAGTGTTGCGTCACGGTTGCCCTTCATGTCGATCCAATACTCATAATGATGACGATTGCGCCCCTTATGATGCAACCAAGCCGTAGAGTAACCCAAATCGGAACGCTCGGCCGTATTAGGACTTCTATCGCCCTGATAGTAATTAACGCCCACCCTGAACTCCGTCAAAGAGTATTTAGACAAATCATGCATAATGCCCTGGCGATATAAACCGACCTTGAAGCAATGCTGACAAACTAAAACCTTATGATGTGAGATGGTGCAGAAATGCTGCCATGCGTTTTTAAAACGCCCCATGCTAACCTCGAATCCATCCATAGTGCTTGCAAGCGTTCATGATTCCGTCATCATCACAGTTCGTGGTAACGAAATTCGCTCGCTCCTTCAAAACCTGCCGTGCGTTTCCCATGGCAATCGAAGTCCACTCGGGAATAAACATTGAAACGTCGTTGAAGCCGTCACCGAACACCACGACATCTTCGTAAGGCGCATCAAGCAAATTCATCATTCGTTTAATGCCCCGTTGTTTATCCATCGGCTCAACAAAGATGGTGTCAGAGTCATAGCGCACATGGGGAACCTCGTTGAGGGCTCCTGTAGCAAACACCATATCCTCGTCCTTGGTCGAACAAGGTATATACGCTTTATAAATGCAGTTCAAATCATCAATGCGCAGATTGGGGTCGTACTCGGTAGGAACATAGTAATCACCCGCTATCTCGGCAAAGTCTTCCCGCGGGGAATAGCGCACCAACTCATTGGTGGTGCTAACCGCCCAGGGAATGCCCTGATCCTCAAGGATATGCAGGCATTTCTTCACTGGAGCAAGCGGAAGTCCCTCCATCCACTTCAGCTCGCCGTTCAACGTAACTGAATAACCTCCGTCGGCAACAATATTGGTAATACCAGCCGAATCGATGTAATCAACCGCATTTACTTGCAATCGTCCAGTAGCCAAAGCAATGAAATGCCCCTGCGCTCGCAATTCATCAAGGGCTTCGAGGGCGCTTTGGGGAATTGAACGGGTACGCGGCACTGCCAGCGTGCCATCGTAATCGAAGAAGAAATACTTCTTGTTCCCCATCGCAATTCCTTTCCACCGAACAAAGAACCAAGGGCAATCCTACCCCACACAACTAAATAGCGACAGACCATTTTGGGAATACGCCAACAATAAAATGCCCGTTGGTTCGCTAATGAACCAACGGGCATATAGCTGTATTTGCTAAAGCAGAAAGGACCATGCTCGCTCTACGCCGAAAGAAGCCTTTGGCATCCCACAATCAAAGCAAAGTGGAAAACGATACCTACCTCTATGTTCCCGCTTACAGAGTGCGCAGGGCTACTTCCTTCAGCTGCTTTGCGGTAACCGCATTCGGGGCGCCCGTCATGGGGTCAGAAGCGGAGCTCGTCTTCGGGAAGGCGATAACGTCGCGAATGGACTGCTTGCCAGCCAAGAGCATAACCAGACGATCAAGGCCGATAGCAATGCCGCCATGAGGGGGCGCACCGAGCTCAAGAGCATGGATAAGGTGACCGAACTTCACTTCCATGTCCTCTTCATCTACGCCGCAACGAGCAAGAACGCGCTTCTGCAGCTCGGCGTTGTGAATACGGATGGAGCCACCGCCAGCTTCGAAGCCGTCCATAACGATGTCGTAGCTGTAGCTGCCGCAAGCCAGAGGATCGGTTTCGATCTTATCCCAGTCAGCCTCGGGAATCATCGTGAAGGGATGATGCTCTGCTGCATACTTGTTGGCTTCCTCGTCGAACTTGAACATCGGGAAGTCAACAACCCAAAGCAGCTTATGACCGGGGCGAGGGATGTCCAGCGCATCAGCCATGTGCAAACGCAGGGCAGAAAGAACAGCGTTTGCGATATCGAAAGTATCTGCAGCAAACAGAACCAAGTCGCCTGCTTCTACGTTCATAGCTTCCTTGATCTTGGCATGAACTTCGTCACCCAAGAATTTGATGATGGGGCTCTTTTCCTTGCCGTCAGTAGTGTAAGCAATCCAAGCCATGCCCTTAGCACCGTTTTCGGAAGCGATGTTGCCCAGCTTCTCAATCTCGCCACGGCTCCAGTCGCCAGCGCCCTTGCAGTTGATGGCCTTAACGATGTTGCCGGCTTCTACCGCCTTGGAGAATACGCCAAAGCCGCAACCACGAACGATTTCGGTAAGCTCAACGAGCTCCATGCCAAAGCGGATATCGGGACGGTCGCAACCAAAACGATCCATTGCCTCTTTCCAGGGCATGCGCTGCAGCGGGAACTCATGCTCTACGCCAGCCGCTTCCAGAACTTCCTGGAAAACGCCTTCCATCATGTCGATTACATCGTTTTCCTTAACGAAAGACATCTCGATGTCAACCTGAGTAAACTCGGGCTGACGATCTGCGCGAAGGTCTTCATCGCGGAAGCAACGTGCAATCTGGTAATAGCGCTCAATGCCACCAACCATCAGCATCTGCTTGAATTGCTGAGGGCTCTGAGGCAATGCATAGAACTTGCCGGGATTAGGACGGGAAGGAACAATGTAGTCACGTGCGCCTTCAGGAGTGGAGTTTGCCAGGATAGGCGTTTCAACCTCAAGGAAGCCGCGCTTGTTAAGAGCAGAGCGCATTGCCTGGGCAACAACATGGCGAAGCTTCAGGTTTGCATACATCTCGGGGCGACGAAGGTCGAGATAACGCCACTTCATACGAGTGGTTTCATCGGTTTCGATACCGTCTTCGATGGAGAACGGAGGAGTAACGGAGGTGTTCAGCACCTTAACGGAGCTTGCCAAAACCTCGATTTCGCCTGTTGCCATATTCGGGTTAACGGCTTCGTCCAAGCGCGCGCGAACCTTGCCGGTAACCTCCAGGGCGTATTCGCGGCCCAGATGCTCAGCTACATGGAAGTCCTCTTCGCTTACGCAATCGGGGTCAACAACAACCTGGGTGTAACCCTCACGATCACGCAGGTCTACGAAGATAAGACCGCCATGGTCGCGGTTGTGCCATACCCAACCGGTCAGGGTAACCTCTGCGTCAACGTCGCTGCGGCGCAACTGCCCACACGTATGGGAGTGCATGCAGTATTCGTTCAGATAATCGGTCATGGTAGTGCTTACTCCTCTTTCCTATCGCTACCAGCTGCCATGTAAAGCAGCTACTGTTAACTACGGTATCTCTTCACCAGGGAAGCGCCCATGCGCAACTCGGTGCGGTAATCAAACTAAGGCAAAACGCCTTTTCTCTACGCCAAAGCCTCCGCAACGGCATCGAGCTTCACGGCCTGCTCTTCGTGGGTTTCCATATCGCGGATCTTGGCAACGCCTTTGGCAACCTCATCGGGGCCGAGCACGATAACCTTACGAGCAGAAAGCTTGTCGGCCAATTTGAATTGGCTCTTCAGGCTACGCTTCTGATGATCCACTTCGATATAAAGCCCCTGAGCGCGAAGCTCCTGTGCCAAGTTAAAGGCGGTTGCACGGGTAGTATCGTCGACACAGGCAATGAATGCCGCAGGCGCAACTTCACTTGATGCTTTGGCACCGAGTGCTTCCAGCGCTAGCACGCAACGCTCATAGCCCAATGCAAAGCCCAATCCCGGAGTATCGCGACCGCCAACCTCTTTAGCAAGTTTGTCGTAGCGGCCACCGCCGCC
>FR884625.1:11046-11329 GCA_000436075.1 Eggerthella sp. CAG:209
GCCGATGGCGTTCTGGCTGCCCATGCCCGTATCAACCTGGATCTCAAACACCGTGCGCGTGTAATAGTCCAAGCCACGAACCAGACGGGAATCCTCAACATACGCAATACCCGCGGCATCCAAATAACCCTTAACTGCCTCATAATGAGCACGGCAGTCGTCACACAGGTGATCGGTGATCTTGGGAGCACCCTCCATCACCTCATGGCAGTGCTCGTTCTTGCAGTCGAATGCGCGAAGTGGGTTCAGATCGGCACGATGGTTGCACTCTTCACACAGCTCT
>FR884625.1:11375-12086 GCA_000436075.1 Eggerthella sp. CAG:209
CGTACCATTTCACGGTAAGCCGGACGACACTTCTCGCAGCCCATAGAGTTCAAAAGCAGGCGAGTTTCCGAAGCGGGAATACCGATGGCTTCGTAGAAACGCATCAGCATGATGATTGCTTCGGCATCTACCGTTGGCTCATCAGCGCCCAGGCACTCAACGCCCACCTGGCGGAACTGACGCAAGCGACCCTTCTGAGGACGCTCGGCACGGAACATCGGACCAGCATACATGAGCTTTGCGGGAGCACCGCCCTGCGGAACCATATCATGCTGCACCACGGCGCGAACAGTACCTGCCGTTCCCTCCGGGCGAAGAGAAAGGCGGCTTTTTGCTTTCAGCGATTCACCAGCAAGAAGCTTTTCCATGTTGCCACCGGAAACAACAGTGAACATTTCTTTAGAAACGACATCGGTGGACTGACCGATGCCGCGCACGAACAGATCCGTCTGTTCAAACAGCGGGGTTTCAATGGGCTGATAGCCGCAACGACCGAAAATCTCAAATGCGGTTTGACGGAAATGATCCCAAAACCGCACATCATCGGGAAGAAGATCGAAGGTTCCCTCAGGTGCTTTCACTGCCATATGCTCTGTGCTGCTCTCTTTCAAAACTCAACTTAGGCACTCCTGTGCCTGTAACCGCACTATTATAGCGCTGCATTAGCACGCAAAAAAGGAACACAGGTAGGAAAATAGGGACAGGTACCAG
>FR884625.1:12153-32275 GCA_000436075.1 Eggerthella sp. CAG:209
CGACAAACGAAAAACGGCCTCCGTCAAGAAAGACAGAGGCCGCAAAAGCACATCTAAGCTTACAGATGCTGAACGATCAGATCGCCCATAGCAACTGTGCCGACTACTTTATCGGCAGGAGTGGAAGCGTCCTTCAGGTCGCCCGTGCGCCATCCCTCGTCAAGCACTTCGGTGATAGCGCGCTGGATATCATCTGCCGCTTGGCCCATGTCGAAGCTGTAACGCAACATCATGCCAACCGACATGATCTGAGCCAAGGGGTTCGCGATGCCCTGGCCCGCGATGTCGGGCGCACTGCCATGGCTCGGCTCATACAGAGCAACGCCGTCACCCAAGGAAGCGCTTGCAAGCATGCCCAGCGAACCCGTGATCTGAGCAGCCTCGTCGGACAAAATATCACCAAACATGTTTTCGGTAACCACTACATCGAAATCAGCGGGACGGCTGATAAGCTGCATTGCCGTGTTGTCTACCAGCAGATCTTCGAGCTGAACATCGGGATATTCTTCTGCGCCAATTCGATGAACGATTTCGCGCCACATGCGGCTGGTCTCCAAAACGTTAGCCTTGTCGACGCTGGTAACCTTCTTGCCGCGCTTGCGGGCAGCCTCGAATGCCTGACGGGCAATGCGCTCAATCTCATATTCACGATACTCAAGCGTATCGTATGCGCGCTGGCCAGGTTTGCCATCGGTGCCTGCGCCCTCTTCGTCGTAGAAACGCTCGCGCTTACCAAAATACAAACCGCCGGTAAGCTCGCGAACAATCATCATATCTACGCCATCGATCACCTCAGGCTTCAAGGTAGAGGCCTCGGCCAATGCGTTGAAAATCTGAACGGGACGCAGGTTGGTATACAAGCCCAGCGCCTTACGAATGCCAAGCAAACCCTGCTCAGGACGAGGCTTCGAGGGATCGGTGGTGTCCCACTTCGGACCGCCCACTGCAGCGAGCAGTACCGCATCCGACGCATTGGCAGCATCAAGCGTTGCCTGAGGAAGCGCTTCGCCTGTAGCATCGATAGCGCAACCGCCGATTAAAGCATCTTCGCATGCGAAATCGACGTCGTACTTTTCACCCAATGCCTTCAGCACTTTAACGCCTTCGGCCATGATCTCGGGGCCGATTCCGTCGCCGGGCAACGTGCAGATCTTGTACGTCTTGGTCATAGTGAAATCCTCTTTCAGCGAAAAACAGTTCGCAAACGATATTACCGCAAAGAAAGAAACGCCCCGAAAGGCGTTTCAAGAAATTACGTTCGAAACGAACGCTTAGGCAAGCCCCAGCACGTGGCGCGTGCGGTTCAGCAAGCCGCCTTGCTCGATGATATCGGCAATAAAGGGCGGGAAAGGCTGAGCCGTAAAGCTTTCACCCGTGGTTTCGTCGGTAATGGTACCGGTTTCGGTATCGACGCTAACCACATCGCCATTCTTGATAGCATCTACCGCTTCGGGGCATTCAAGAATAGCAAGCCCCGTGTTGATAGAGTTGCGATAGAAGATGCGAGCAAAGCTCTTGGCAATAACGGCATCTACGCCCGCAGCCTTGATGGCGATAGGTGCATGCTCGCGAGAAGAGCCGCAACCAAAGTTTTCTTCGGCAACAATGATGTCGCCGGACTTTACGTTGTTGACGAACTCGACATCCAAATCCTCCAAGCAGTGCTTGGCAAGTTCAGAAGGCTCGGAAGTGGTGAGGTAGCGAGCTGGGATAATTACGTCGGTATCAATATCGCGACCGTAGCGATGAACTGTTCCCTTAAATTGCATTGCGCTTCTCCTAATTAATCAAGATCTTCAGGAAGACCGATATGACCCAGCACAGCGCTGGCAGCGGCAACTGCCGGCGAAGAGAGGTACACCTCGCTGGTGGGATCGCCCATTCGGCCTACGAAGTTGCGGTTGGTGGTTGCGATAGAACGCTCGCCAGCGGCAAGAATACCCATGTAGCCACCCAGGCAAGGACCGCACGTAGGAGTGGAGATTGCGCAGTTGGCGTCCAGGAAGATATCCATCAGGCCTTCCTTGATGCACTGACGGTAAACCTGTTGCGTTGCAGGGATGATGATGCAACGAACATCACGATGAACCTTATGACCCTTCAGCACAGCGGCGGCCTGACGCATATCTTCGATGCGGCCGTTAGTGCAAGAGCCGATAACGGACTGCTGGATAACGATATCACGAGCCTCGGATGCGGGACGCGTGTTAGAGGGCAAGTGTGGGAAAGCAACTGTAGGAACGATATCCTGCGCGTCGATGTTGTACACCTTCGCATATACCGCATCGGGGTCAGAGTGGTACTCGGTATAGGGGCGCTCGGTGCGGCCGTCCATGTACTTTCGAGTAACATCATCAACAGGAATAAGGCCAGCTTTGCCGCCTGCCTCGATAGCCATGTTGGAAATGGAAAGGCGCTCGTCCATGGTAAGGCCTTCAATGGCGCTTCCACGGAATTCCATTGCCTGGTACAGAGCACCATCTACGCCGATCATACCAATAATATGAAGAATGATGTCCTTACCGGTAACACCAGGGCGAAGCTCGCCTTCGACGTTGAACAGCAGGCTTTCAGGAACCTTAAACCATGCTTTGCCGGTGGCATAGCCCACAGCAGCATCGGTAGAACCAACGCCAGTGGAGAATGCGCCTAACGCACCATAGGTGCAGGTATGGCTATCGGCGCCAATGATAAGGTCGCCAGCGCCTACAACGCCCTGCTCAGGTAGGAGTGCGTGCTCTACACCCATGCAACCCACTTCGTAGTAATGGGTGATACCCTGCTCGCGGGCAAAATCGCGCGTCATCTTGGCTTGTTCGGCGCTCTTAATGTCCTTGTTGGGTACGTAGTGGTCGGGAACCAAAGCGATCTTGGTAGGATCGAAAACCTTTTCTACGCCGATCTTCTTGAATTCCTTAATGGCGATGGGTGCGGTAACGTCGTTGGAAAGAACGAGGTCAAGGTTGCACTCGATCAATTGGCCGGGAACCACTTCCTCGAGCCCCGCATGGGCTGCAAGGATCTTCTCTGCCATGGTCATAGGACGTGGCATACGCTCTCCTTCATCAATACCTACTGCTAAGTTTTCAGATTATATCACCCCTACTTACAGAACGAGGCCCGCCAAAGCGAGCCTCGCGCGATCTTAACCAACCTTTAACTTGACCCTAGCTCCTCTTTAGGGTACGAATCATTTTCACATGGCGATACACATTCGATATGTCGAAGCCTACCGCGCAGGCAAACAGAATCAGGGCAATTATCCCAATGGTCGCGTCTCCCCCTGGCGTGAAGATGAGCGCCAACATCACGAAAGGCACGAGCAGGACAAGGGAAAGGAAATTCAGACGCTTCCAGATGCCCTGGCCAATGGAGATGATGGTGTACAGATACAAGCCCGTTGCTGGAGCGCTCAGCAAAAACGACAGCGCCAAAATAACAAGTTTCGCGACAATAAGCTCAATATCCAGCCGCAAATCGGCTTTTGCTTCCTGGACCAGTTCTTCTGCTGTGGGGGCATTCGAAAAGAATGAACTGAAATCGAACACTGTTCCCTTAAAGGGATTCGACGAATTGGCAAAAGGGTTGCCACCCCACTGGTTGCCTTGGTAGGAACGTCCCCCTGCCCCGTTGGAGCCTGAATCGCCCGCATGCGCACCACCCATGTCGAAGGGATCGGTCCACGAAAACGGGTTCGCACCGAACGGATTCCCTTGGAAGGGATTGCCCCCTGTGCTGGTGTACGTTGTTTTGTTTCCGTTTTCATCCCATGTGGTCCAAACAAACGATTCAGTAAACGGCCATCCTTCAAATGGATTGCCTTGGGCATTCTGAGGACGACCCGCAGAAGGGTTGTAGGAAAACGGCGCCCCATAAGGAGTTCCCGAGGTGCTGTACTCAGGATCCCACGAATGGTTCAGAAGCACATCACGCGCCTCGTTAATGAGTTTCGTTTTTTCTTCAGCCTTAGCTCGCGCCTGTTCATCCTGCCCGAACTTGTCGGGATGGTTCTCGATGATCAGTTTGCGATGCGCTTTCTTGATGTCTTCTTCCGAAGCGCCCTGCGCAAGACCAAGGGTATTAAGTGCCTCTGACTTCTTCATGGCTAGAACATGATGCTATCGAACGAACGCTTAGGTACGTAGTGCACCTGGTTTTCATCGCGATAGTACTTCACATCGTCATCTTCCATATCAACGATGCATACTTCTTCGCAAGGCTTGCCCAAAGCAAGCACCAACACCGGTTCAAGGTTTTCGGGCATCTCCAGGATTTCTTTAAGCTGTTGTTTCTTGAAGGACATGATCATGCAACCGCCAAAGCCTTCTTCTGTAGATGCAAGCATAATGGTTTGCGCGCAGATGCCCATGTCAATCTGAGCGGCCTGAACCGAAGAGACCTCAGTGTCGACCGCCATTACGATGTAACCAGTTGGGCGTTCTTTTTCTTCAGGACCCTCCCAATCGGTAAGGTAGCCAGCCCATGCAAGCGTGCCGTACACCTTCGCGCACATTTCCCTATCGGAAACAATGCGATAGCGCAAAGGCTGCAAGTTCTTGGCACTAGCGGTGTAACGCGTGTTGTCGACCCACTTCTTCATGTGGCCTTCAGGCACGCGGTAGATGCTACGGAATCTACGGTAGCTGCGGGTAGTATGCGAAAGATGCTCGATAAAACTGGGCATGGAATTCCTCTCGATTTAAAAATGACAATTTTCATTACGCTTCTTCAAGTTCCGGCTCATCGGGCGAAGAGGCTTGTTCCCCCTTGCCCGACCGCAGATCTTCATCGAAGTTGTTTTTCCTTACGGCACTGGGGCGAAGCGCATCACGCTGCGCCTTGTGCTCGGCAGCTTCACGCCCCAACTCCGCACGAACGCGCTGACGGTTGAAGTTGTTGTCGGGGAGCTTTTCCTTCTTTTCCCTTTTAGGACGAAAGGTCTTGGTGGTCTGAATAAGGATTGCACCAATAAGGAAGGGCATCCAGAACACGATGCCGCGGTAGACCAAGCCAATTGCCATACCAGCAGTTGCCGAAGCGCCAAAAGCAGTAAAGGCAACAGTGACTGCCGCCTCAACAACACCAACGCCCTGCGGCGTAAACGAAACCATAGCAAACAGGGTTGCAACCACATAGCCGCACACCAACGACTCGGGAACAGCAACACCAAACGCATAGCCAACCAAACAAAACGCAGAAAGCTCGCAGCAGCTTGCAATAAGAGAGCAACCCCATGCCTTCAATGTGGTTTTAGGATTCTGCACGATGAGCTTCGCCGCACTGGAAAACGACCCCACCGTTTTTTCCACCCAAGGAGCCATCGGGTCTTTGTGGAAACGAACCAAGACCTTGTTGATGAAACGGGCAATGGGGATAAGGATCCGAACAACCAGATCGGGGTTCTTATGACCCAAAACCATGACAGAGATCATGGCTCCCACCAAAACGATTACCACCAAACCGAACAACAGCCAGATGGGAGATAACCCTACGGTTAACGCAAGGATGGAAAACCCGATAATCATAATGGTGGCAAAAGCGGAATCTACCGTAATCTGCATAAGCAATGCTGCAGAAGTTGCCTTACCTGGTTCGATGCCGCGCCTTCGAGCATCGTCAACCACCAAGGTGGTACCAGCAAGGTTCAGGGAAGGAACCACCGTGTTAAGGAAGAACGTGCCGAATACCAGAGGCAACGTATGCTTTGGATGCATGGTTTCATTCACTGCTTGGAAAGAAAAACTGTACGCAAAACTCTGAGAAATGTATTTACAAAGCTGCGTAAGAATAGCAATGACCAGGGGAATCATAGCACCCTGCGCCATAGTGGCCGCCAGTTCATTGATCTGATCGCCACGGAGGAAGACGAAGGCCAGCACGACGATGATGACCAAGCCGCCCATAAGATTTCGAATATTGAACTTCACTGCTGGGAGGACCTTTTTTCTGTGTGTCAGTAGGAAGATAGTTTTTGAGTATATCAGACACCAAACCCGATACCCCAACTGTCATAAAACGAACGGGCAAGGCAGCTCAAATGCTCTTGCCGCAAACAAAAGAAACGCCCCAAAGGGCGTTTCTAATTCAATTCTACTTTGCCGAAACGACACTTACCTAGTGGCGGAAGTGGCGATGACCGGTGAACACCATGGCAATGCCGTGCTCATCGCAAGCCTCGATAACCTCTTCGTCACGGATGGAACCGCCGGGTTGGATAATGGCCTTGACGCCATAGCCTGCCAACGTATCAACGTTATCGCGGAACGGGAAGAACGCATCGGATGCGCATACCAGGCCTTCTGCGGGAACACCCATGCGTTCGCACGCCTCATGCGCACGTTCGCAAGCGAGCTTCGCAGAGTCAACACGGTTAGGCTGACCAGGGCCCATGCCAATCCCAGCATGATCCTTCGAAACCAAAATCGCATTAGACTTAACGCCCTTGCAAACCTTCCAGGCAAAGAGCATTTCATGCAATTCGTCTTCAGTGGGCTTCTTCTTAGTAGGCACCGTGAACTCTGAAGGATCCTCATCCACGCGATCTACCTGCTGACAAAGCATACCGCCATCAACAGAACGGAATTCAATAGCCGCAGGAGCATCTACCCCACCAGTCTCCAAAACGCGCAGGTTCTTCTTCTGCTGAAGCAGCTCAAGAGCAGCTGACTCATACGAAGGAGCAATGAGTACCTCTACGAACTGCTTGTTCTCATTGATATGCTCAACCAATTCGAGAGTGACCTCGGCATTAACGGCGATGATACCGCCAAAAGCGCTCTTCGGATCACAAGCAAACGCCTTGTCGTAAGCCGTGGCAACATCGGCTGCGGTTGCGGAACCGCAGGGATTCTGATGCTTCAGGATCACAACAGCGGGCTCGTCAAACTCACGAGCGAGCGTCCAACATGCATCGGTGTCGAGGATGTTGTTGTAAGAGAGTTCTTTGCCATTGAGCTGCTTGGCGTTAACCAGAGAATGCGACGTAGCAAACTCAGGAACGCGGTAGAACGCAGCGCTCTGGTGTGGGTTCTCGCCATAGCGAAGACCCTGCTGCTTAACAAGGTCAACGGAAAGAGCCTCAGGGAACAGCTCGTTTGCCTCGCCCAACTGGTTGCCGAGCCATGCAGCGATAGCGCCATCGTAAGCGTTGGTAGTCTGGAACACGCGAAGAGCAAGCTGGGTACGCGTTGCGAGTGTGGTTGCGCCATCGTTTGCACGCATTTCGGCAAGAATGCTTCCGTAGCTTGCAGGATCGGTAACAACGGCAACACTTGCAAAATTCTTTGCAGCAGAACGCAGCATAGAAGGGCCACCGATGTCGATGTTTTCAATACAGGTACCGAAATCGGCTCCGGACTCTACCGTTTTCTCGAATGCATAAAGGTTTACCACCACCATGTCGATCATCTCGATGCCGTGCTCAGCAGCCTGAGCCATATGCTCGGGGTTGTCGCGCTTAGCAAGAAGACCGCCATGAACCGCCGGGTGAAGCGTCTTCACGCGACCATCCATCATCTCTGGGAATTGGGTTACCTCATCGATGGGGGTAACGGGAATGCCCGCCTCTGCAATAACGCGAGCCGTGCCACCCGTAGAGATGATCTGCGCACCGAACTCTTCGGACAGAGCACGAGCGAATTCCACTACACCCGTCTTGTCCGTTACCGACATAAGAACACGCTTTACCTTAGGATCTGCCACCTGGTACCGCCTTTCCGAATTGTCTGGCTATTGATATTCGTTACGTTCAGCATAGCAGCGCCAGCCAAACGCAAACCTTCGAAAGTGAAAATGCCCGCCCAGCGGGCAGTACTGTTAGTTAGCTTGAAATGTGCACTTTACGCGTTTCGGGGCAAACGCCTACCCGCCCTTCGGCAAGAAGCTGGATCACGTGAGGATACAGCTCATGCTCGGCCGAATGAATACGCTCTTCAAGAGCCTCGATGGGTTCACCTTCACGAACCTCAACAGGCTGCTGAGCGATGATGGGGCCCTTATCGTAATCGGCATTAGCGAAATGAACCGTAACGCCAGTTACCTTCACACCAAAATTGTATGCATCCTCAATGGCATGCGCGCCTTTGAAAGAAGGAAGCAGAGCGGGATGAAGGTTCACTACCCTATCAGGGAAAGCGTCGAGGATTTCCGCGGTAACCATACGCATGTAACCGGCCATAACCACGTATTCAGCACCAGCTTCCTTCAGGGCGTCAGCAATACGCTGGTTAGCCGCCGAAGTGTCGGCATACGCCTCGCGATTCATCACCAAGACGGGAATTCCTGCCTTTTTGGCACGTTCAATGCCAAAAGCGTCAGGACGCGAAGAAACAACCAAGCTGATTTTCGCACTGAGCGTGCCTTCTTCAATATGGTCGATGAGCGATTGGAGGTTAGAGCCGCTACCGCTGATCAAAACGCCGATGTTCAACGGTTCTTGCACTTGAGCAATCATGCCCTTCCTTTCGTTGCTAGGCAAGGCGTCGAAAAGACACCTTCATTTGTCGCTACCGCAATGAACGTACCAATCGATGCCCCGAAGTTGGAAAAGAACCCTTCGACGTGCATCGACCGGCATCAACATAAAGCGCGATTGGTCGCTTGAGCCAATCGCGCATAATGATTACCTACTCTTCAGCAGACGGATTGTCGGCAAAGAGCTTTTCCTGATCAACATAGGCAACCTCGCCCGAGCCAGGAATGATACGGCCTACAACGGTAGGTGTTTCACCCTCGGCTTCCAGGATGTCCATAACCCGATCAACCTTGGAAGGATCAACAACGAGAACCATGCCCAAGCCCATATTGAAGGTCTTCAGGGCTTCGTGCTCATCGAGATGAGCCGCACGGCACACGAACGGGATAACCGGCGGCATGCTCCAGGTTCCCACATGAAGCTCTGCGTCCATGTTTTCGGGAAGCGCACGATTCAGGTTCTCAGTAATGCCGCCACCCGTAATGTGGGCAAGGGAACGAACGGCGCCAGGGAGCTGGCGCAGAACGGAGCGAACAGGCTTCACGTAGATGCGAGTGGGCTCGAGCAGCGCGTCGAGCACGCTCTGGCCGCCCAGAGACTCCTGAGGCATACGCAGCTCATAGAGCGTCTTACCGTCGGTAACCACCTTGCGAACCAAAGAATAGCCGTTGGAGTGAATGCCGGAGGAAGCCAGGCCGATAAGCACGTCGCCCTCCTGGACCTTAGCAGGATCGAGCATTTCAGGACGATCTACCACGCCTACGCAAAAACCGGAAAGGTCATACTCGTTGGGATCCATTACGCCAGGATGCTCAGCCATTTCGCCACCGATAAGAGCAGCGCCCGACATCTGGCAGCCATCAGCAATGCCGGAAACGATTTCGGCAACCGCTTCGCTCTTAAGTTTTCCGATGGCAATGTAATCGAGGAAGAACAGGGGTTCAGCGCCTGTTGCAAGAATGTCGTTCACACACATGGCAACCAGGTCGATGCCCACGGTGTCATGCTTGCCAGCGAGCTTAGCCAGCTGAATCTTAGTGCCAACGCCGTCGGTACCGGAAACCAAAATCGGATCTGCCATGTTCTTCGCCACGTTGATGGAGAACAAGCCGCCGAAACCGCCGATATCGCCGCGAACCTCATCGCGGTACGTGCGATGAACCGCATCCTTGATGGCGTCTACTGCACGGGCGCCCTCTGCCGTATCAACTCCCGCTTCGGCATAGGTGGTAGCGCCCTGAGCCGTCCAGCTGGGCCACTTGGTTTCATCGTTATCCATCGCGTTGACCTTAATGCGATCAGTCATAGCATCTCCTGGAACTCAAATCCCCTGTTCGGGGGCTTACAAACAACGTATTGCCATAATTTGAGGCACTATGGCATGCCTTCGAGCTGGCCGCTAATCGAGCACTGCCTTCCCTTCGGGAAGAAAGCTCTTGGCCTTCATGGTATCAGGAATATCCACAGGGTATTCGCCGGTAAAGCAAGCGTCACAGAAACCAGGGTGTTCGCACTGAATTGCCTCGTGAAGGCCCTCAACTGAAATAAACGCAAGCGAATCACAGCCGATGAAATCGCACATTTCCTGATTGGTCATGTTTGCAGCGATAAGCTGATCCTGCGTGTCGGTATCAATACCGTAGAAGCAAGGCCAACGGGTTTCAGGCGAAACAATACGCAGGTGAACTTCCTTGGCACCTGCGCTTCGCAGCATGTCAACCAGCTTCTTAGAGGTGTTGCCGCGGACGATAGAGTCGTCGATAACCACCAAACGCTGGCCTGAAATTACAGACGGGAGCGGATTCAGCTTCAAGCGAATGCCAAGCTGGCGCATCTCATCGGTAGGTTGAATGAACGTACGGCCGACATAGCGATTTTTAACGATGCCGTTGCAATAAGGGATGCCGCTCTCCAAAGCGTAGCCCATAGCAGAAGGCAAACCAGAATCGGGAACGCCCACAACAAGGTCGGCATCGATCGGAGCCTCGCGCGCAAGGATACGTCCCATCTGACGGCGGGCAACGTATACGCTCTGTCCATCCATCACGGAATCGGGACGAGCGAAATACACGTATTCGAAAATGCAGCTAGCGCGCTTCTTGGGCTCAACGCCCATCTCGGAGATCATGCCATCTTTGCCGAAGCGGATAATCTCGCCAGGGGCAACTTCACGCATAAGCTCCGCGCCCACAATATCAAGACCACAGGTTTCGGAAGAAACAACCCATCCACGATTGTTGGGCAACTTACCTACAACCAGAGGACGAATGCCGTTTGGATCGCGGAAAGCGTAAAGATGGTCGGGGCTTGCCAGCAGCATAGCGTAAGCGCCCTTGATCATTTTCATGGCCATACGAATACCCGCACGAAGGGAATTCGTGGTTTTAGTTACCTCGCCAATGATCTTCGCTGCTGCTTCCGAGTCGGTGCCCGCACGCAGATGAACACCGTAATCAATGATTTTCGCCTTGAGGTAATTGGTGTTCACCAACGTTCCGTTGTGGGCAAGCGCAATAAGCACTTCATCGATTGCCGAGATATGGGGCTGTGCCGCTTCCCACGAATCGACACCGCCGCTCGTGGAGTAGCGAACATGACCAATAGCCAAATCGCCCTTCAACGCAGAAAGGTCGCCTTCGGTAAATGCCTGGGTCACCAAGCCCAGATCCTTGGAAGCCATGATGGTGGCACCATCGCCAACGGCAATGCCGGCAGATTCCTGCCCACGGTGCTGCAACGCCTGCAAACCGAAGCAGGTCATGCGCGCTACATCTTCACCAGGTGCGTAAATGCCAAAAACACCGCACTCTTCTTCCATTCTGTCGGGGCGCTCTCCGGGAAACACCGACATGCTCATCTATGCAGCCTCCTCATATTTGCGATCCATGACCGCGTCCTGACTTGACGAAAGACCAGTTGTCCCCGAGGTGCTCGAGCTCAGGTAAGGGTCGTTTGCTGCCGTGGTTTCCACCACAGCGGCAAACAGCACCGCACGGCCGTCGTTTTGCGAATACTCGCAGGTAGAAAACAGCACTGACTGCTTGATATCGGTAGCGGTCAGCGTGTCCCCCTTCTGGCTTACCACGCTGCGGTTAAGCTTGTCCTGCACGTATGCCTGGTAACTTGCGTCGTTGGTAAACGACGTCTGAACGATGGCGTCGCTGCCTGTTGTTTTTACCAAAGCAAACGTTTTAAGGCGATAATTGCCCTGTGGGGTTAACACGTAGATATCGCGATGCGAATCAAAGGTATTCTGGTCCTCGAAATCGGCCAAAGAAGCAAACATCGAACCATCGTTCATGTGGTGGCCGTATAGCGCATTGTTCTGATCGGATAAATCGCTGGTATTGGAGGCATCCAAGAAGATGGTACCTGCCGAAGCAAGCCACCCGGTAGATCCATCAAAAGCTTTATGCAAGTATTCCTGATTATCAAACCCTTGAACCACAGGATAATTGATGGGCGTACCAGGTACGTATACCCACGCTACGATGTCGGGGTTGATAGCGCGCAAACCATCCCAATCAACTTTCAGGTCGGAAAGAGCAAGATTGGAATTGTCATCCACCTCTGCATATTCTTCCAGGCCACTGTAAGCGTTTTGCTGCGCCCAGTACTGATAGCCGATAGCGCCCAAGGCAGCTAAAGCGCCCACAAACACTACGATGGAAACAATAAACACCACACGCCATATGCCGCCCTTTTTGCTTTGGCTTGCGCGCGCAGCTGAACCGTAGGAATCGCGGCTGTACTGGGAAATGCTCTGGCTGGAAGGAACCTGTTGGGAACGATACGTAGCAGGCAGGGTGCTCTGAGAGCGTTGCGGAGCAGCATGGGACCCCCGCGATGGACCGCGTCTGTTTGCGCCTTTTGGCATGAACCACCTTCACACATTTGGCTCTGAAACGAACTGCCATCGCAGCATGCAACGCAGCGATGTAACTAAACTATAGTAACAAAAAGAAATCCCTCATACGAAGATTCGTAAGAGGGATTTCAAACGTTCTGCCAACAAGCAGAAAAAGCAAGTGAGCGGGTTAACGATCAGCCCGCAGAAGCAACCCACAACGCACCGCGCTCGCCCGCTCCGTCAACTCTTCGAGCAAGGCTGGAGCAGACCATTAATGCCAAAGCGGCATCCCGGCAGCAATCGCAGCTTCTATACCGAGCTAAAACAGCCCCAACCGCTTTTCAATGGCCTCGTTGATGATACGCAGTGCCTTCACGCGGGCGTAATACTTATCGTCGCTTTCCAAGATTATCCAAGGTGCGTTGTGCGTAGAAGTAAGGCGGAACATGTCGTCTACCGCCGCACGATACTGGGGGTACTTGTCGCGGTTGCGCCAATCCTCTGCGGTAATCTTCCAGCGTTTCGCAGGATTGCTTTCACGCGCCTCAAAACGCTGAAGCTGCGTTTCTGGGGAAACGTCCACCCAAAACTTAAGCAGGATGGCACCCCAGTCAACCATGTCGCGCTCGAACTCGTTGATTTCCTCGTATGCACGGCTCCATTGGTCGGTGCTGGCAAAACCCTCAACGCGCTCAACCAACACACGGCCGTACCAACTGCGATCATAAATGCCTACATGCCCCGCCTTCGGCAAGCGCGTCCAATAGCGCCACAGATGAGGGTGCAGCAGTTCGGGCTTCGTAGGTGCCGGACTGGGGAAAATGGTGTACGAACGCGCATCCAACGCCTGCGCCACACGCTTGATGCTGCCACCTTTTCCAGCCGCATCCCAACCTTCATACATGATCATCATGGGTACGCGCCTAATGTACATTTCCAGCTCGATACGACGAAGACGTTCCTGTTCGGCTTTCAGCTGAAGCTTGTACTCGTCGTGAGTTAGAGCAAGCGAATGATCTACCTCATCAAGCGAAGGTATATGCGCACTAGGGATAAAGCGTGTCATCGTGGGCGCATGAGCGCTCATCGCTGCGGCCTCATGTTCTGCCTGCAAGCGCAGAAGCTGATTTTCCTCGTCGGAGCGTTCGCGCTCATCGTCTGCAACCGAACCAGCAACGGCAGCAGCAGAGTTTTCCTTTGCCTTCGCTTCCGCTTCCAAAGCGGCATTGTTCTTCGGCCTGGAGAGCTCGCGTTCCAAGGCGGTTACCAACGTTTGGGCAACGCTCAGGTTTACCCGACGATGATCGGAGGCATCAAGCAGGATCCAGGGGGCAGCCTTGAAGTTAGAGCGCTTCAGCATCTCGTCATAAACACGGTAAGACTGGCTATAGTGCTCGAGCTGTTCAAGATCGCTCTGGGTCACGCGCCACTTGGTTGCAGGGTCGCTATATAAACCCACCAAACGCTCGCGTTGGGTCTGCTCGGAGATATGCAAGAAGAATTTGATTACCAGATAGCCATCGTTGCGCAGCTGTGTTTCGAAGTCTTCAATCGAGGGAAGCATGCGTGCCGTATGAGCCTCAACCGCAGCGCGTTCTTTCTTGGAAAGCTTTCCCTTCTTTGGGAGCATGTTGATCACATGCTGCGCCGCCACCGAATACCAACCGCGATCATAGAACGTCATACTTCCACGCTGACCAAGCGCTTTCCAAAACTGCTGCATAACAGGGAAATAGCCAGTGGAGCCGAACTCTTCGCTCAAAACGTTTTCGGCTTCTTCGCCTTCGAAATCTTCCGTAACGTATACCGAAGTGTCGCGCGCATCCAAGTGATACAGCAAATCTGAGATTCGACTGCCCTTCCCGGCGCCCTTCCATCCCTCGAACAGCACTACCACGCCAAGCTCCTGGCGCTTCGCTTCCTGCTGAAGCACGACCAGCTTGTTGATCAATTCTTTGAAGCGGACTTTATATTCCTTTTTGGACACCTTCTGAGAACCCAAACGAACCGTATCAAGCATCGCGAAACCCCCTCTATCCTATGCCACGCCAGTCCCCACTGCACCGCTACTTGCCTACACAGCATGCAACGCACCTGGCAAATGACAGAAAAATGTTAAATAACACGTTATAGGCGATGCTACCCCACTTCCCAATGCGCGAATATAGTTAAATCAAATGATGTGTTCGAAAGCACCAGATTTAACAACAAGGAGCTATGAAATGTCCCGCTACGGCATTATCGATTTAGGTTCAAACACCATCCGACTCTGCATTTACGAGGTGTCCTGCGCCGCGCATGAGCCCCTGCGGAAGAAGGATATCGACACCCTGCTGAACTACAAGGTGATGGCGGGCCTCGCTTCGCACGTCGAAAAGGGCGCTATGACCGAAGAAGGGGTAAAGCGCGGCATTAAAACCATCAACGCGCACCTGCGCCGCGCTTCGCACTTCAATTGCGATCGCATTGACATTTTCGCAACTGCCGTACTGCGAAACTGCTCCAATTCGCACAAGGCAACGGCAGCAATCGAAGAAGGCATTGGGCAGCGCATCTGCATCCTCTCCAACGAAGAAGAGGCGCATCTTGGCTATTTGGGTGCAAAGCTCGACCAAGACCTCGAAGCGGGCACCATGGTAGATATCGGCGGCGGTTCCACCGAGCTCACCAGCATCAAGGGCGGCTTCGATCTTGCGAAAACCAGCATTCCGCAGGGTTCGCTTTCGTCCTTCGCAAACTACGTAGCGGGGCTGATGCCCACTCAGAAGGAAGTCAACGCCATAGCGCAGGCTTTCCGCGAACTTGCAGAAAAGGAAGAAACCGACGTATACCACTGTACCCAGCTTTACGGCATCGGAGGCTCCATCCGATCTGCCGGCTCCATCCGATCTGCCGCAAAGCTCTATGGCGATCTGTGCAACAACGGCAACCGTTTCAATTACTTGCTGCCCGAACACATCGATGCCATCCTGAACCGCTACGCAGAAGACCCCAACGCCTTTGCCCATGAGGCTTTGCGCACCCTCCCCGATCGCATCCATACGCTTATTCCCGGCTGCGTCATCATCCGCGAAGCCTTCAAGCTGTGCGGTGGCGAGCGTCTAGACATCTGCAAGTACGGTGTGCGCGAGGGGTATTTGGCTGAACGCGTTCTAGTAAAACCCGTCAGTTTCGCCTAAAAGCACCATCATCACGGAGGAATGCCACAAGATATTGCGATTCGTTGCGCGATAAAAGGGCATCTTACCTGCGAAAAACCGCTATTAACGATTACAATAATTCCTAGATAATACTGGCGCATGCGCCATTAATCTGGGGAAAAGAATAGAGGGGAAATCATGGAAGCGAAACAGAATTCCAGTGTTGGTGTATCTGCTACCACGGAAACACATCCCAAACATAAGAGTCATCACGTTCTGCCCTATATGCAAAACCGTGAGCTTTCTTGGCTCGAATTCAACAAGCGTGTACTCGATCAAGGCGAAGACCATAACGTTCCCTTGCTCGAACGCCTCACCTTCGTGTCCATCTTCTGCAGCAACTTGCAGGAGTTCTTCATGGTACGCGTTGGCAGCCTTACCGATCTTTCTTTGGTAAACAAAGACCTGCGCGACAACAAAACGCAGATGACGCCCAACGAACAGCTCCAGGCAATCTATGAGCGCTGCCATGAGCTGTACCCGGAGGAAGAACGCATCTACAACAAGATCATGGGTCAATTGGCCGAATGCGGCATCCGCCAGCTTCAGCCCGAAGACCTTTCGCCCGAACAGGCGGAGTATCTTCGCAAGCACCTGAAAGAACGCGTTGTCCCCTACCTTTCGCCGCAGATCATCAATTCGCGTCACCCCTTCCCTCACCTGGAAAACGGTGCACTGTACGTTCTTGCGCGCCTGGTCAGCGACGAAGAGGGTGGCGCAAAGTCCAAAGCAACTGAGAGCAAGGGCAAAAAGAAGGGCAAGAACATTGGCGCCGACGATGCTACGTTCGGCCTTATTCCGCTGCCCCATCAGGCAAAGCGCGTAATCAAGCTGCCTGGTGAAGGCACTCAGTACATCCTTCTGGAACACGCCATCAAAACCATCGTTGATGAAGTGTTCTCTATGTACACCACCAAGCGCGCAAGCGTTATCTGCGTAACACGCAACGCCGACATCGACCCGAACGATGGCACCGAAGAAGATCTTGATTACGACTACCGCGAGCACATGAAGCGCATGCTGAAGAAGCGCGCACGCCTGGCTCCTGTTCGCTTGGAAACCGATACGCCCCTTTCCTCCGCTACGGAAAAGTTCCTTCTGAAGCGCTTGGATCTGAAGCCCTGCCAGAGCTACGTTACCAGCGTCCCGCTCGATATGAGCTATGCCTGGGGTCTTTCCAGCATGATCGATTCTGAGCTAGCACGCGACATCACCAACGAACCGTTCACGCCGCAATGGCCAGCATGCTTCGACAAAAAGCGACCCATCATGGAACAGGTAGCCGAGCGCGACGCTCTGCTTGCGTACCCTTATGAAAGCATGGATCCGTTTATCAACCTGCTCCGCGAAGCAGCGAACGATCCTTCGGTATTCTCGATCAAGATCACGCTGTACCGCCTTGCCAGCCAGTCCCATCTGGCAGAAGCCTTGGTAACTGCTGCAGAAAACGGCAAGGAAGTTACCGCGCTGTTCGAACTGCGCGCCCGCTTCGACGAGTCCAACAACATCGAGTGGTCGCAACGCTTTGAGCAGGCTGGTGCCAACGTAATCTACGGTTTCCACGACTTCAAGGTTCACTCGAAGATCTGCACCATCGCACGCCATACCGAAAACGGCATCCAGTACATTACCCAGCTGGGCACGGGCAACTACAACGAGAAAACCTCGAGGCTCTATACCGACTTCAGCTTCATCACCACCGATGAAGGAATCGGCAAGGATGCCGCAAAGTTCTTCCGCAACATGAGCTTGGAAAACGCTTCCGATGAATATCAGAAGCTTTCGGTTGCTCCGTTGCAAATCAAGCCGATGATTCTCCATAAGATCGATGAGCAGATCGCGCTTGCTAAAAGCGGCAAGCCCAACGGCCTGTCGTTCAAGACCAATTCCATCACCGACAAGGACATCATCGACAAGATTGCCGAAGCCTCCCAGGCTGGCGTTAAAACCACGTTGTTCGTACGCGGCATTTCGTGCCTGGTTCCCGGCGTTGAGGGTTACACCGAAAACGTTGAGGTTGTTTCCATCGTTGGTCGCTTGCTGGAGCACAGCCGCATCTACGGATTCGGTCCGCGCGATAATCGCGAGATCTACCTTTCCAGCGCCGACCTGATGACGCGCAACATGGAAAAGCGTGTGGAAATCGCTTGGCCCATCTACGATCCCGAGCTGAAGGAACGCGTTAACGAGTATCTGGACATCTCGCTTTCCGACACCGCCAAACTGCGCATGTTGAAGAACGACTTGGAATACACCCCACTCGAATTCTTCTGCAGCGAAAATGCGGACGGCAGCACCGAATCGTTTGATTCTCAGGCTTACCTTATTCAGAAGGCACGCGATGATTATCGCCACGCCAGCGAACTGCGCGAAGAAGAAGAGGCGCGTCGAGCTGAGCTTGCCCGAATCGAGCGCATGAAAGCAGCCGAGGAAGAGGAACGCAAAGCTCGCGAAGAAGCCGAGGCAAAGGAAGCTGCTGAAGAAGCATGCAGGAAGGCCGCTGAGGAAGCTGCTGAGCTGAAGGCGAAGGCCGAGGCGGAGGCAAAGGCGAAGGCCGAGGCGGAGGCAAAGGCGAAGGCCGAAGCGGAAGCGGAGCTTGCTGCCCTGAAGAAAGCCCAGGAAGAAGCCGAGGCAGCCGCGCTGAAGGCAAAGGCCGAAGCGGAGGCAAAGGCAAGGGCCGAAGCCGAAGCAGAACTCGCCGCCTTGAAAAAGGCACAGCAAGAAGCTGAAGCTCAGCGAATTGCCGCCGAAAAGGCCGCAGAGCAAGCCGAGATCAACATTCCTCGTGGCCTCGAGGAAATTGAGCCTGGTGTTGCAGGGCCCGCCACTAACACCGCCGAGGTGAATGCGCAAAAAGTCGATGCTAGGCCTATCGTGCTTTCCCCTTCCCTGGAAAGGAAAATCGAAGAAGCAGCAGACAAGGCAGCTATCCAGCTGGTGCCGAAGAAGCCCAGCCTGTGGCAGCGCATTAAATTCCTGTTCACCGGCAGGCTCGACTAGCGGCAAAACCGAAGGACAGCCATAGAAAGATAAACCTCTTTCTATTTATCCGCCAAGACACAAAAGCCTCCTGATTCGCAATTGAATCAGGAGGCTTTGTTTTTAAGGCGTGCTAATCATGCTCAATTACCCTCAAGCAGCCGCGAAAGCCGCATGCCCCTTAGCATTCACGCACGCTTCCCATAAGTGGAGTGGACGATACTATTGGCTGTTGCGCCTTCCGCGATGATTTTTCGCTCCTTGGGAACGCTTACGTTTTCCAGGCTTAGGCATTTGGCGAACGCCAGAAGAACGCACGCCAGGCCTAAACGCTGCTGGCACCTCTTCGGCGTTCCGCTCAGAATTGCGACGTTTGCCATTGCCACCATTCGAACGCTTTCGGTCCGAAGAACGAACGGCATTCTTGCGCGAAGGTTTCGCCTGTTGTTTTTTATCTTGGCTACGGCCAGCACCCTGATTACGCTTGCCACTACGACCGCGACCAGCAGAAGAGGAGCGAGAAGGCTGTTCATTGCCCTCGGAAGCTTCCTCGGACCTATCCTGGCTTGCTTTGCTGCTTGCCTGGACCCGACTCGATGCCGCCTTCTTTTCACGAGCCTTGCGACGTTTCTTCTTGGCCTTCTTTCCAGGCACCTTCGAAGCAGGGACTCGATCAGGGTCGATGAATACAGGGTTTTCGCCCAGTTCAAGGCCTTCGGCATCGTAGAGATCCACCGTTTTGCCCATCAAGGCCTCGATGTCGTTGAACTCATCGAAGTCTTGCTCGGTAACAAACGTGAGCGACCAGCCAACATCGCCACCGCGGCCCGTACGGCCAATACGATGGATATAGTCGACAGGATCTTCAGGCACATCGAAGTTGACGACATAGTTCACATCGGCGATATCGATTCCTCGAGCCAGCACATCGGTTGCGACCAAAACATCAACCTCACCGGCGCTGAACGAGCGAAGAGCGCGCTCACGCTGGTTCTGTGTGCGATCACCGTGAATAACCGCGCATGAGATGTTGGCCTTCACCAAACGACGACGGCAAGCATCGGCACGATGCTTGGTGCGAGTAAAGACAATAACGCGCTCGGAACCTGCCTTTTTCAGCACTTGAGCCAAAAGCGCATTCTTCGCCTCTAGGGAAACAGGAAGTGCATACTGCTCTACGGTGTCTGCCGTTGAGGTTACCGGCGCAATCTCGATACGAGCAGGAGTTTTCACCAAATCGGTGATGGATCCAACCTTGCCCTCGTCGAGAGTTGCAGAGAACAACAACGTTTGGCGCTGTTCGGGAGTTGCACCCACAATGGTGCGAATGGCAGGCAAAAAGCCCATATCGAGCATGCGATCTGCCTCATCAAGAACAAGAACCTGAACCTGATCGAGCGAGCAAGCGCCCTGCTCCATCAAATCGATCAAGCGACCAGGAGTGGCAATAAGGATATCGCAGCCTTGCTTCAGGGCATTGCGCTGAGGGCCGTAACCCAAGCCGCCCACAACCGTGACCGAGGAATGGCCCGTATGCTTGGCAACGGTACGACACACCGATTCTATCTGTTGAGCAAGTTCGCGGGTGGGCGTAACCACCAGAAGGTACGGACCACACCC
>FR884625.1:32335-32736 GCA_000436075.1 Eggerthella sp. CAG:209
CGCCAGATTATTCATGGTTGGCAAAAGGAATGCTGCCGTTTTGCCCGTACCCGTTTGTGCGGCGGCAAGCACGTCACGGCCTTCGAGTACTTGAGGAATTGCCCCCGCCTGAACGGGGGTTGGAGCTGTGTAGCCCAGTTCTTCTACCGCTCCCATAATCTCTTGGTTAAGCCCAAGAGCATCAAAGCTCGTACATTCAGCTTCTTGAGTTATATCTTTCTTTTCCTGCGTTGCGTTTGCAGTCATATATCACATTTCCATTCTTCAGCGCCGCATATGCAGAAAGGCATCGGACGCCACACATAAAAAAATCCCCGCCATGGGCGAGGCTTAACAATCTTATTAAGGATACCTTACGTTACTTGGATCCCAAAATATGACGGGCGGGAGTTTTCATTCTC
>FR884625.1:32764-34625 GCA_000436075.1 Eggerthella sp. CAG:209
CGTCTACACATATATGTAGCTAATCAGCGCTACGGAAGCAACAACTGAGCAATCTGGACGGCATTGAGCGCCGCACCCTTGCGAATCTGGTCGGCAACGTTCCAAAATGCCAAACCATTTTCAACGGAAGGATCTTTGCGCAGGCGGCCAACAAATGCACCGTTGGTTCCTGCAAGCAGACCAGGCATGGGATACAAGCTGTTAGCGGGATCGTCCATTACGGTAATGCCCGGAGCAGCCTCGAGTGCGGCGCGAGCCTCTTCCACCGTTACCGGACCCTCGAATTCAACGTTGATGGATTCACCGTGGCAACGAAGGACAGGGACGCGGACACAGGTTGCGGCAACCTGGATATCGTCATCACCCATGATTTTCTTGGTTTCGACAACCATCTTCCACTCTTCCTTGGTGGAATCGTCTTCCAAGAACTTATCGATATGGGGAATGCAGTTGAAGGCAATCTGATGAGCGAAAGCATCGACAGTGAGCTCTTCGCCGTTCAGGAACTGCTGAGTCTGCGCGTACAGCTCCTGCATCGCCTTGGCACCTGCGCCCGAAGCAGCCTGGTAGGTAGAAACAACCACGCGCTTGATGGGGGAAATATCATAAAGCGGCTTCAAGGCTGCAACCATCTGGATGGTGGAGCAATTGGGGTTGGCGATAACGCCGTTATGCCAAGCAACGTCCTGGGGGTTAACCTCGGGAACAACCAGCGGCACATCTTCGTCCATACGGAAAGCACTGGAATTGTCGATCATCACAGCACCGGCGTCTACGACAGCCTGGCGCATTTCCTTGGAAACGCCTGCACCTGCGCTGAACAGCGCAATGTCGACACCCTGGAAAGATTCGGGAGTCATCTCCTGAACAGTAAGTTCACCTGCGGGAACCTGGCCGCAGCCCTTAAAAGGAAGCTTCTTACCCGCAGAACGCTTTGAAGCAAGTGCACGAATCTCACTTGCGGGAAAATCGAGATCATGAAGAACCTCGAGAAATTCGTTGCCGACAGCGCCCGTGGCGCCCGCTACAGCAACAACCGGATTTGCGGGGATTTCCTTCGTCCAAGTCATTGAAGCTCCTTTGCATCGTGTACTTGGGGATTCATGATACTACTCACCTATAGTTGCACTGCATAAACTTAACATTTGGCGCAAAATGTTGCCTTGAACGGGTTGCGGGGAGCGGATTGCGGTCCAGCTCGAGAAAGGCCAACAATCAAAATGGCGGCGACCCTTATGCAAATTGGGGCTTTCATCTTCCCATTTGGCAAAAAACCGCTAATGATAAGGTTATAGTGAATTCATACATTACAATGTATCTGTCCAAAAACTATTATCCATAAACGAGAGGATCTATAATGTTCTGCCCTCAATGCGGTAAAGAAAATGCTGACGGAGCACAGTTCTGTGTTCAGTGCGGCAATGCTCTGAAACAGGCCGACACAGCCCCCGCTCAACCTCAGCAGCAAACGGCAAGCGCTCCTGTTCCGCCGCCCGCACCTAGCCAGCAGCCTCAACAGCCCCAGCAGCCTGCATATCAGCAGCCCGCGGTACCTGTTCAACCTCAACCCGTTCCCGCTCAGGCAGCAACCTACCCCATGACCAAGCAGGACGAAACCCTCCGTTTGATCAACTTCATTCTGTGCATTCTGAGCTGTATCGCCATTTGCTGGGCGGTTATTCCGCTGGCATGGACAATTCCCATGACCGTACACAGCTGGGGCATTTACAAGGGCACCAAGCCCAACACCACCGCCTTTGGTGTATGCACCCTGATCTTCGTTAACATCATCGGCGGCATCCTGCTCCTTATCTCCAACAAGGACGACAAGTAAGCAAACACCTAGCCGCAAACCAAACGA
>FR884625.1:34653-36387 GCA_000436075.1 Eggerthella sp. CAG:209
CCCCATCCAAACGGATGGGGCTCGTTTGGTTTTAGTGGGAATACAGGGGGTAAGGTCCCGTTTTCTCACACAAAAAAAGCCTCGCTTGCAGCAAAACACGCAAGCGAGGCCTTGCCTCTGTGTCCTATGGCTAGGCAGGAAAACGGGGGCTTTTCCTATATTCCCAGTTATCGGCCCTTTGCCATCTTTGCGGCGATTTCCTCGGGGGAAAGCTGGGTTTCCTCGAAGATGGTGTCGGAGTCCAAGCCGAATGCAGTGTGCAGGCAACGCACCGCTGCATCTACCTGGCTACCTTCGACCACGATGGAGATACGAATGGGGCTGGTGGAAATCATCAAAATGTTGATATGATTTTCAGCCAACGCGCCGAACGCCTTAGCAGCAACGCCAGGAGCGGATTTCATGCCCGTACCCACCAGGGAAACCTTGGCAATGTTTTCGTCCATCAAAGCGGTGGCACCGAACTTCTTAACCAGGGTATCAACAGCTTCCAGAGCCTGTTCTTTCTGGGAGCCGGGGAAGGTGAAGGAAATGTTCGCCTTACCATCGTTTGTGGTGTTCTGGATGATCATGTCAACCGAAACATTGTTGCCCGCAAGGATAGAGAACAGCTGAGCTGCCATGCCAACTTCATCGGGAAGGCCACGCAGTGTGATCTTCATTTCGGATGTATCGTGTGCAATGCCGGAAATTACTGCCTGTTCCATGGAAGGAACAACCTCCTCGATAAGCGTTCCCTCTGCGTCAGAGAAAGCAGAGCGGGAATGGATTACAACATGATATTTACGAGCGAATTCCACAGCGCGCGACTGCAGAACGCCAGCGCCGCCACTGGAAAGCTCAAGCATATCATCGTATGAGATACGGTTGAGCTTCTTAGCACGAGGGCAAACGCGCGGGTCGGCTGTGTAAATGCCTTCTACATCGGAATAAATCTCGCATACATCGGCACCAATGCCGCAGGCAAGGGCAACTGCCGTAGTGTCAGAACCGCCGCGGCCAAGTGTAGTGATATCGCCATCGGTTGAAATGCCCTGGAAGCCGGCAACAACCACAATTGCACCCGTATCAAGAGCACCGCGGATTCGGTCAGCATTAATGTCTTCGATTTTAGCGCTTGAGAAGACATCGTCGGTAGTAATGCCGGCCTGCCATCCGGTAAAGCTGATTGAGTTGTAGCCCAGTGCCTGAATAGCCATGGCCAAAAGCGACATGCTTACCTGCTCGCCCGTGGAGAGCAACATATCCATTTCGCGTTTGGAGGGATGATCGTTCAATGCAGCGGCAAGACCCACCAGTTCGTCGGTGGTTTTGCCCATTGCGGAAACTACAGCAACAACGTCGTTGCCTTCCTGCTTCATGGCAATAAGACGCTTTGCCACATTTTTGATTCGTTCTGGGGAGGCAACCGAAGTGCCACCAAACTTTGAAACTATAAGTGCCATCGTCTTCTTTCCTCGTATGGGATAACTCTTACATATTACCAAAAGCACCTAGCGGGAAACCCTGTCACAAAAGATTAGAAGCAAACAGGAAACAAAACGGCACGCATGATCGGGAAACGAACCACGGCGCCCGCTAAAGCGCTCAATTCGCTCCGCACGAAGCATTAAAAGCAGACCCTGGACCACCACTGCAATCGGGAAGAATAAGGCGGGACGATTCAGTGATTGGGCAAAGCCCCAAGACAAACAAACGTTGCGCCCAAAACGCACAAGGCCCTTCGATTCATCC
>FR884625.1:36418-41385 GCA_000436075.1 Eggerthella sp. CAG:209
CTTGCCTAAATGTTCATAAGTCTTGAGTTGAGTGTTAGGCGTACTTCACCATGATCATGCTCATCTTGTTGGCAACCGCTTCACACTGGTCGACGCAATCTTCCATTGCTTCGAACAAGCGCGTCCATACCGAAACGCGCATGGGGTTGTCGCATTCCTTAACGTACAGCTCGCGAATGATGTTCAGGAACAGCGCATCGGCTTCGTCTTCAATATCGTTCACGCGTACCAGCAAGGAATTAAGCTTTTCGGATGCCTTCTTGCAGTTACGGAAGTCAACCATAGCTTCGCTTAACGCCTCACACGCACGAACGATGAGCTTAGAAAATTTCTTGGCATCTTCATGCATGAAGTGAATATCGAACATATAGAAGTTCTGGATAACCTCTTCGGTCATATCGATGATCTCGTCGAGGCTTTCCGTCATGGCAATGATGTCTTCGCGGTCGAGCGGCGTCACGAAATCGGGAAGCAGCGCTTCGAATACGCTATGGCATACGCCATCGGCTTCGCGTTCGATAGCATGAGCGCGGGGCAGCTCCTTTTCAAGCTCTGCCGCAGACTCGAAGTCATGCACAATTTCCTTTAGTAGCTTCGCTTCTTTAACGCATAAAGCTGCCTGAGCCTCAAATGCATCGTAATAGTCGAACTTCTTCTTCTTTTTTTTACCGATTCCGGCCATGACCCCTCCAAGGTCCGATGCCGCGGATTGCCGCAGCAGTCCCGTCCGCTCTATGCGCATGCACTTACAAAGCGCAGCGCAAGTTTAACAGTAGTAGGCAAACACCCGCCTCTGCTCGTCGCCAATTGTTGTCAAAGAGTTGTGACCCGTCAAAACCAGCGTTTCATCGGGCAGCTGGGAAAGCTTGCGCAACGATGCACGCATCTGCTTAGCATTACCGCCCGGGAAATCGGTTCGGCCGATAGAGGCGCAGAACAACGTGTCTCCCGCAATAAGAACATTAGCGCCATCAAGGTACTTGCCCGAATCCGATTCAAGGAACAGGCAGATTCCGCCCGGCGTATGGCCAGGCGTGGCAATAACGCGCCATGCCATATTGCCCAGGCGCAGCTTATCGCCATCTTTCAAGAGATGATCAACCTTGCATGACTTGGTGGGAGGGAACTCCCCTGCTGGCTGGTTCTCGATAACGGGAGCATCAATTGCCGAAGCATACACAGGGGCGTTCGTCATAGCCTTCAAATCGGCAAGGGCGCTGGTGTGATCAGAATGATGATGCGTCACCACAATGGCATCGAGCTTTTTGTTGCCCAATGCCTTAACGATTGCAGAAGCATTATCGGACGGATCAACCACGAAGGTGGCTGCATCATCAGAAATAATGAAAGTGTTGTTTTCAATGGGGCCCAGCACCAGATACTTGATGTCAACGGCGGCGCCCGTTACACGGAACGTACGTCCGTCTCTTTTCACTGATAGCTTCATTGTCAAAACCTTTCTAAAATAGCTACTTAGAAGATGCTGTGCCAGGCATCATACGATGGGCATCAAACACGCCATCCACCGCACGAAGCTTCGAAAGGATGCGTTCGATAACCGCCGTATCGGAAACCTGGAACAAGAAACGCATTTCAACCATGCCGTCGCGATGCGTATTCGTATTAACGGAAAGAACGTTGGCACCGTGCTCGGACAGCACCGAGGCAACGTCCATAAGAAGATTCAAGCGATCAAGCGCCTCAACGAAAATCTGCACGTTGAACGAAATGTCGCCCGAGGGGCCGTCTTCTTCCCAGAACACTTCGATGATGCGCTCGGGATGCTGCTTGAGCGCAGCAGCGTTGGGGCAATCGTCGCGATGAACCGAAACACCACGGCCGCGGGTAACAAAGCCCACGATCTTGTCACCGGGAACAGGGTTGCAGCAACGGGAAAGACGCACCAAAACATCGTCGATGCCACGAACCACCACGCCGTTCGAGGAATGGGTTTCATGCTTCTTCGGACGCTTAACGCTCGTAAGCATAGGCGGCATCTTGCCCGTAGACGAAGCTGATGTTCCCATAAGGGGCTTCGAAGCGTCTTCGGTGCCGTTGTCTACCAGCAGCTTCAGCATGCGGTTAGCCACATGCATCGGAGCTTCCTTACCAGTGCCGATGTTCACCAACATATCGTCGGCGTCTTTGTAGCCCATAGCTTCGGCGACTTCGCGCATTGCACGCATGCTCTGAGCGCTTGAAATGCCGAAGCCATGCTTGCGCATTTCACGCATAAGGATGTCGCGGCCTTCTTGCATGTCGTCGGAACGACTGATCTTGGCAAAGAAGGAACGGATCTTCGAGCGAGCCGAAGGCGTTTTCACGATGTTCAGCCAGTCGCGAGAAGGCGTAGCGCTTTTCTGAGTGAGGATTTCCACGCGGTCGCCCATCTGCAGCTTATAGGAAAGCGGCACGATGGAACCGTTGACCTTCGCGCCAACGCAGTGGTAGCCCACTTCCGTATGAATGGCGAAAGCGAAATCGACCGGAGTTGAACCAAAGCGCAAGCTCATAGCCTTGCCCTTAGGCGTAAAAACATACACCTCTTTCGGGTCGAGGTCGGTCTTGAGCGACTTCAGGAATTCGCGCGAGTCTTTGGTTTCGTCTTGCCAGTCGACCATTTCACGCAACCAGGCAATCTGCTTATCGAACGCCGATTCGGCGCCCTTGCCGCCCTTTTCCTTATAGCGCCAGTGCGCAGCAACGCCGTATTCGCTCATGCGGTGCATTTCCTCGGTGCGAATCTGCACTTCGAGAGGCCTACCAGCCGGACCGATAACCGTAGTGTGCAAGCTCTGGTACATGTTGAACTTCGGCATGGCGATGTAGTCTTTGAAGCGCCCGGGCATCGGGTGCCACAAACTGTGAACTGCGCCCAACGCCGAATAGCAATCTTTCACCGAAGTTGTGATGATGCGCACGGCGATAAGGTCGTAGATCTCGGAAAAGCCTTTGCCCTTCTTCGACATCTTTTGATAGATGGAATACAGGTGCTTTGGGCGTCCCATGATCTGAGACCCCACGCCGATCTTGTCCATTTCGCCATGGAGAATGGAAATGACCTTTTCCAAATACTCCTCGCGTTCACGGCGCGTTTCGGCAACCATGCGAGAAACCTGTTTGAACTTAGCGGGCTCCAAATAGAAGAATGCTAGGTCTTCCAATTCCCATTTGATGGAACTGATGCCTAAGCGATGCGCAATGGGGGCATAGATTTCCAACGTTTCGCGCGCCTTGAAAATACGCCTGTCTTCGCGAAGGGCCGAAAGCGTGCGCATATTGTGCAAGCGGTCGGCGAGTTTGATAACGATAACGCGGATGTCTTTGCTCATGGCAACGAGCATCTTGCGGAACGTTTCAGCCTGCTCGTCGGAAAGCGTTTCCACCTCAATCTTGGTGATCTTGGTTACGCCGTCAACCAATTCGGCAACCGAATCGCCGAACATTTCGGCCACCTGCTGCTTGGTGGCAACAGTGTCTTCCACCGTGTCGTGCAGCAGGGCGGCAATAAGCGTTTCCACGTCCATGTGAAGGTCGGCCAAGATAATGGCAACCTCCACGGGATGGATTACGAATGCTTCGCCCGATTTACGTTTCTGACCAGCATGCATTTCCTCGGCAAAGCGGAAGGCCTTTTCCAGCAAAGCCAATTCGTCTTTGTCCAAATAGGTAGAAGCCAAGCCCTCAAGCGCCTTGAAGCGCTCCTTCGGGTCGGAGCCGACTGGCGCCGAAGTAGCCGACTTGATGGTTGGGTCAACAGACGAAGCCACTAATCCAACCGGATGAAGTTCGTTGGCATCTGACATGGCTATCGTTCCTCCTGGGGGTTCGTAGTGGGAAGCAAAGGGCGCCTTATGCGGCCCTGCAGCTCTTCCGCAGAGCTGGAAAGCACCCAATCCTTGAAGGTCGCGAACGATTCGCGCTCGTCCATGCCTTCGCGATAGCGCACGCTATCGTCCAGTTCGACCTTACCCTTATAGTCTACGACATTGATGCTTCGTTCTTTACCCGAAACCCCTGCGCAACCTTGAGTTTTAATGAGCCCCAATTCCTCGAACACCGAAATGCCACACTCTACTTGCGTAGCGGTAATAACGGCACCCAACAAACGGGAAGAGCTCTTCGCCGCACCCTCCGCGTCGAGGGTAAAAAAGCCTTGCCCATGTTTGCGCTGAAGGGTGCGAAGCCCTCGATAAATTTGTGCCATTCCGTCATGGGTGGGAGCAGCATCATCCAAGATGCCAGCGTTGAGCTGCGCATCGCCCCTACCGAACAGCAAATGGATCTGCGCCGGCTGGCCATCGCGACCCGCACGACCCGCCATCTGATTGAACTCAACCTCGCTAAAAGGCAGATGGTACAGCACCACATGACGAACGCCTGGGATGTCAACCCCTTCACCAAAGGCAGAAGTTGCAACCAGCACCTGCAAGCCACCTTCACGGAACAACGATTCAACACGCTCGCGCTCGGAGCGAGAAAGACCAGCGTTATAAAAGCCGATCAGCGAGGCGATATGGGGTTCCTGCTTGCGAAGGCTTCGGGTTAGCGCAATGGTTTCCATGCGTGAATTAACGTAGATCAGGGTTTTTTCGCCCTGCGCTACCAGGTTAACCAAATAGCGCTCACGCTTCTTCATATTGCGCTGATCGACCACTGCGAGGTTGGCGCGCTCGTGCTTATCTACCACCACGCATTCGGGCGATATACGGAATGCTTCGCAAATGCACTGTTCCACTTCGCTGTTTGCCGTTGCGGTAACTGCAAGCACCTGAGGAGACCCCAATGCCGCAATAGATTCGCCCAAGCGAGCATAGAAGGGGCGGAACCCCGCCTTCGAGGTTCCCACATGATGAGCTTCGTCGATTACCGCAAAGTCGATAGACCCGGTAACAGCAAAATCGGCCGCATGGAACGCCAGGTATTCAGGCGTGGTGAGCACGATGTCGACTTCATGAGCAGCAAGA
>FR884625.1:41440-44222 GCA_000436075.1 Eggerthella sp. CAG:209
GCCCGTAAGCACTTCAGAGCGGATGCCAAACGAACCGAGCGTTCTGTCCAGATGGAATGACTGGTCGGCAACAAGGGCACGCAGGGGGTACACGAACAAGCTTGCTTTACCATGAGCAAGGGCCTGCTCAACGGCATGGATATGGAAAATGAGCGATTTGCCGCGCCCCGTTCCCATGATGGCTAAAGCAGAATTGCCTGCATCAAGAACGTCCAAGGTGCGCTGCTGCGAATCGTGCAGCTGGGCTTCGCCCAAGAACGCGCCTATCAATGCGGCGCGAAAACCCGCAGGATCGGCCTTGGCGTATTCCTGCCACATAAGACGATCGGATTCCGGAGCGATAAGGCTAGTTGCATCTTCGCCTTGGGTTTCGTCTTCTTCGGCAGCAACCAAACCTGAAACGAATTCCTTGTCTTCGCCCAAGCACGTTTCAAGCGCGCTGCAGGGCGTGAGAGGCTTAAGAGAAGAAATAACTGCCTTGACCGAACGGCGCCCACGCCAGCTATCTATCTGCAACTCGAACACCGCGTCGAGCGCACATCCGCATCCCAACAGCCCCGAGATGTCAGGACAATGGAACATAATGCTGGAAAGAGAGTTCACCCCGTCGGTAAGCGTGCAGGAAAGATGCGTCTTATCGGCACCCACTGCCCTACCCCCGGAAATAACCACGCCATGCGCCAGAAAATGAGGGCTGGGGTTTTCCTGCCCAAACGGGGCGAGCAAATCGAGCTTTGCGACGTTTTCCAGCGTAAGCTCGGAAAGATCCAAGCTGGCGTCCACTTCAATGCGGGGAATGAAATCTTCGGGCGGAAGCTTGTCCATGTAGGCGCACAAGCGTTCCGAAAACTCGGGGAGCTTAGAAGCAGGCAGCGTAACACCCACAGCAGCGTGGTGTCCGCCGAAACGCGTAAGGATGTCCTGACACGAGGAAACTGCCTCGAACAGGTTAACGTCACCAACGCTACGGCCAGAACCATGGGCTTCGTCCCCTTCGATAGTGAACAAAATAGAGGGAACGCCATAACGGTTGGTAAGGCGCGAGGCAACAATGCCTTTGACGCCCTCGTGCCAGCCCTCGCCAGCAACCACCAAGGCACGCTGGCCTTTAAAGACGCGTTCTGCCTGTTCGGAAGCAACTTCAGCAAGCTCCGCTTCGATGGTGCGACGCTGGGTGTTCACGTTTTCCAATTCGGCAGAAAGGTGACACGCTTCAGCGAAATCGTCGCACATCAGCAAATCGAGTGCCAACTGGGCATTGCCCATACGTCCTGCCGCATTCAAGCGAGGAATGATGGTGAAGCTCAAGCTCGAAGAAGAAACGGGGTTATCGGCGAAGCCCGATTCTCCCAAAAGTGCCGCAATACAAGGGCGCGGGTTTTCGTTGATCATACGCACACCGGCGCCTACCATGGCACGATTCTGACTGCGCATAGGCATAAGGTCGGCCACCGTGCCCAACGTTGCCAGATCGATAAGCTCACGCCAGAGGTTGGGTTTGCCAAAACGCGAACCAACTGCCTGCACTACCTTCAACGCCACACCAGCGCCCGCAAGGATGGAGCTGGGATTGTCGTCGCATTTAGGATCGACCACCGGCACGCCCTCGGGAACCAAATCGGCAGGCTCGTGATGGTCGGTAATGATCACATCGATGCCACGCTCTTTGAGGATTTCCACTTCATTCTTGGCGGCAATGCCGTTGTCTACCGTAACCACCAGATTCGGATTGCAGGCAGACGCTCTGTCGATGGCGGCTTTCGAGAGGCCATAGCCTTCTTCGAAACGCAACGGGATGAACGGGGTAACACGCGCGCCGCATTCACGCAAACCACGCGTCATGATGGTGGTTGCCGAAACGCCGTCAAGGTCGAAGTCGCCAAACACCAAAATGTGTTCTTCATTTTTAATGGCAGCCTCGATACGATTCACCGCTGCTTCCATGTTTTCTATTTCATAAGGATTCGCCCAATCCCTTTCAAGCGAGGGATTCAGAAACTCCTGAGCCTTTTCAACCGTGTCGAACCCACGCGCCACCAACGTGGCGGCAATAAACTGCGGCAGATCCAATTCGGCTGCAAGGCGCGATGCCACGGCCGAATTGGCCACAGCAAGATTGATGCGCGCACTCATAACAATACCTACTAACTTTTTTCTTTCTCGAAAGGCATTGTATAAGAAAGGCGCGCTACCCACAGAGGTAACGCGCCGATGGTTCCAAGGCGTTGACGAAAGGGCGCCTTCACTGAGCGGTTTAGCTAAAGCAGCAACCACAACACCCACAGCAACCAACAAATCACTGCAGAAACGCAGCTGCATCAGCGCTTACCAAACGCTTGCGCCGCCTTCAAAAGTTTTGGTCAAAAACGGAAGCTAGAAAGCCGATTCGTAGATAGCACGCGCGTCTTCCAAGGTGATCTTCTTGAATCCCCCGAATGCTTCGCCTTTGTTGGCCTTAAGGGTGGCAAGGAAGGCGTCAACGTTTTCAAGCCTCAGACCAAACTCGCCCAGTTTGGTGGGCATGCCCAATTCGGCAAAAAACGCTTGCAGCTCATCGATGGCAGCCGTAACTGCATCTGCCACGGCTTCTTCTGTTTCGTCTACCGGCTCAATGCCAAATACCAAATCGGCAAACGCAAGGAAGCGGCTGGGGTCTTCGCGCCACACGAAACGCATCCACGCGGGCATCATAACGGCCAAACCGGCACCGTGGGTTATCGAAGTGTCGAATGCGGAAAGCTGATGCTCCAGGGCGTGGCTTTCCCACCCGCCGGCACGGCTC
>FR884625.1:44228-48817 GCA_000436075.1 Eggerthella sp. CAG:209
CCCGCCGGCACGGCTCGTAGGCACGGCATTAAGACCGCAGCCCGCAAGATCGTTGTGGGCAAGCGTGCCCGACCACATGATATTGGCACGAGCCTCGTAATTCTCAGGTTCAGCAATTGCCATCGGAGCCTGGTTGATGAGCGTGCGGATAATACCCGTAGCAATGTTATCAGTAACCTCGGAAGACCCTGCGCCGCTGAAGAACCGCTCGCATATGTGGGCAATCATGTCGGTTACACCTGCTGCCGTCTGATACGCAGGCAAGGTGAATGTAAGTTCAGGGTCTAGGAACGAAACCTTAGGACGGATAAGATCGGAATTCACGCCAAATTTCGCATCGATACTATCATTCGAAATAACGCATGAGCTGGAACCCTCCGAACCCGCAGCGGGAATGGTAAGCACGCACATAAGCGGCAATGCTTGCTCAATGGCTGCCTTCTTGGCGAAGAAATCCCACACGTCTCCATCATGGAACACGCCGAACGCAATAGCCTTCGCGCAGTCGATCGTGCTGCCACCACCAACGGGAAGCACCAGGTCGACATCATTTTCCCGAGCTACAGCAATGCCCTCACGCACAGAGGCCACTTCGGGGTTAGGACGCACACCCGAAAGCTCAACGAATTCGATGCCCGCCTTTACAAGCGATTCCTTTACGCGCGCCAAGGTGCCCGTACGCACTACCGATCCGCCACCATACACAAGCAGGGCACGTTTATAGCCGAGCTTGGCAACGTGCTGCCCCACCGCATCGGTAACACCGCGCCCGAACACGAATCGGGTTGGAGAGTAAAACTCGAAATCGTTCATGGAACGTCCTTTCGTCGCTTCTTTGGAGTTGTCCGGTCAGCAAAAACCGAGCGATAGGCAGCAAGAATCCACCCACTATGCTCGTATTATACGGAGCATTACCGGAATTTGCGCGCCTTGGAAGCTAGCGGCGCATACAAGGGAACGAGAGAAAAGCCAGCCTTCAGAAGGGGCAAAAGGCCATGCAGGCTAACGGATTCCCATAACGAAAACCTCGAACAGAGAAACAACTACCAGGAAGGCGAAGTTATATGCCTCAAAGCGAGCGATAAACTTGCCGTTGCTACCCAGCCCCGACTTCTGATACTGCCGAAGGGTAATGAGCGTTGCCAAGGAAGAAATGGGCGTACCTACTGCGCCCACGTTGGTGCCAAGGGCAATGCCCGCCCAGTCGTTCGAGAAATGGCTGATTAGAATTGCACTGGGCACATTGCTGATAATCTGGCTGCTGACAAGCGAGGTCACGAATGCGCCGCAAGCATCCAAAACGGTGCTAAAGAAATCGGAAATGGCGGGGATCTGAGCAATGTTCCCGCTAAAAATGAAGAAGCAAACAAATGTCATCACCAAGGCGTAATCGGTCTTTGCGAATACCCTTCTGTCGGTAATGGCAAGAACAACGACGATAACGGTCATGCCCATCAAAAACGGCACCGCACCAACCGTCATTGCTATGCAGAGTGCAAACAAAACAACGTATATTGCAACGCGCGGCTTAGACACCTGAATGCTTTCGGGTTTTCGGTAATGGAACTCCGCCTTCTTCACAAAGCAGCAACAAACAAGAATGAGCGCCACTGACAAAACAAGCGGAGGAGCCATAGCCGCAACGAAATCACCGAAGCTAACCCCGAACACTGTGTACAGATACAAATTGTGGGGCTTGCTGAATGGCAGCAGCATTCCGCCAAAATTGGCGGTAAGGGTGATAGCGATGAAAGCGAACGGGATCTCCGATTCGCGGTTAACCGATTTCAGAAGCACCAAAGCAAGGGGTAAGACAGCAATCAGCGTCATGTCGTTAGACAAAATCATCGAACAGCCGAGCGTAATCAGTACCAAGGCAATTACCAAGGTTCGCGTGCTGGTTACATGCTGCACCAAGGAATGGGCGACGAATTCAAGCAGCCCTGAAGAATCGATGGCGGCAATTACCGCAAGAATGCTGAATAGGCAGGCCAGGGTATGCCAGTTGAAATAATCAAGATACGCAATAGAGGGAGGAACGAAAAGCATCGTTACCAGAGCCGTCACCGCCGAAACCACCAGCAAAGGATTATGGGCAAGCGCCCGCTCCGCAGCGCGTTCCGCCGAGCGAGCTCGCATGCCCTCAAGATGGATGCCGTGATGCTTTACGTCTAAATCTTCAATATGTTCGCTCGGGAGCTTCATGTAGCAATTGTACGCCCAACCAGCCTGTAAAATGAGGGGTCTAATCAGCCGAATTGTCCTATTGATATGGCGTTATGCGGCGAAGTATCACTGACCCGCCCATCAATTCGCACCTTCAGGCCCCCGCCCATCAATCCATCCCTCAGGCCCCTCCCCCTCAAGGACGGCAATAGCTTTTGCGTACTTCTCTGCGCGACGTTGGTCTTTTTCGGTGATGCGCGGAAGCCTGGACAGGTCGCTGTTGTGACGCAAATCGGCAAGTTTCACCGCACGTGCGAGCGGGTTCGTCTTAAGGGAGCGAACATATTCGAGGTACGGCACCGATTCATCGCGGGTAAGTAGCATTAACGCTTCGATAACTTCGGGCGCAACCCCTTTTTCCCGAAGATCTGCAAACGTAAGCGGGGTATCTTCAACCACATCATGCAACCAAGCAACGGCTTTGGCAGCATCGCCCTGTACGCTAGCTGCAACATGAGCGGGATGTTCGATGTAGGGTTTTCCCGCTTTGTCCACCTGACCTTTATGAGCCGCAACTGCAATAGACTGCGCCAATTCGCTTTGAATGTGATCCATAGTTTCCACCTAATAAAAAGTAGCGAGCCAAACCCGCCGCTTAAACAGAACTGCTATTCGGACTTTGCCGGGCCGGCGAACGCGCCCGCGCAATGAGGGCAGCGCGTTGCGCCTTCCTTAACTTCCTCCAAACAGAACGGGCAGGCAGGAGCAGGCTTTTTTCTTTCTTTTCCGTCTTAGCAATCTTATTGCCAAGATCCTGCGCCTTGTTCACCACCTTTATGAGTAGGAATACGACGAAGGCAACAATAAGGAAGTTTATGCACGCGCTGATAAATGCACCGAAGTCGATTTTGGTGCCAGGCAGACATCAGAAGAGCGCATGCGAAACGTTCAAATTCTACCAAAGCAACAGGATATGCTGAATGGATGTGGCTTTAGCGGTTGATAGCCGCGAGATGCAGACGGGCATTCATGCGAGCTCAACGCACCCGAAACAAGCAGCTTCCCGGTTTCCGAGGCTACCTACACGGTCAACGTCACCGATCCGACTCCCGAACCTAGCGACGAAGACCCTTTCGGCGAACCTCAACGCTTTCCCACGCCAAAGCGGCGTGGGAATAGCGGGATTACGAAAAGAAGATCGAAAACAGAAGAAGGGCAAGCACAAATGCCGTAACGGATTTGGTAAAGGTGATAAGATCTTCGCCTGGCTCGGGGTTGAGATTTTGCCACCCCCAACTTCCTGCAATATGCGATTGGGCATGATTTACCGTGGCGCCCATCAAGTACTTCGTGAATTGGAAAATGCCGTATATCAACAGGGCAAGAATAATGATGGTAACCATGGCTATCGTTTCCTTCCGTTGTACGTTTATGCTTCGTTTCATTAACGACAACGATACGGAATTCGCAATTCCCAGGTGTACAAAATAATTCCCTGGGTATTCCACGGAACAGGGGAAACTGAGCGTAAAAAGAACAAAAGGAAGCCATTTTTCAGGCTTCCTTTTATAGCCACGACATGGGGATGATGGCTTCGGCAGTATAACACGGCCCGCGGTAAATCGGAACGTTGGCCCTTCGATTTAAAGAATCCCGCCCACGATGGACATATAGCATTTTGAAGCAATTAACATTAACGCCGACAGCAGTGGCAGGGAAACCGAACGCCAGTTGGCAGTCCGATTCTTTCCTGTGGTTTCGTAGCTGAAGTTTCGTAGCGAAGGCTTATCGGCAAATAGCGAATCCCTAATGCCGCTCAACACCGCAGATGTCACACTGCTTGATGGACCGTTCACTGATAGGATCGCCCGACAAATGACAAGCGAATAGAAGAGTCAATAACAAGCACCCCCTCGGGCTACCCTGGCTCAGGTTGCCTGGGCTCCCGCTGGGTACAAAGCGATTACACCACAGGGACGTGGCGGAACCGGCAGACGTGCGTGTCTCGAGAACTCGTGAGCACCGCCCGCGCAGGTTCGAGTCCCGCCGCCTCAATCNCCCGCCGCCTCAATCGCAGGGATCACATCGCGTATGCGGGGAGCACCTTGATGTTGTCGGCTGAAACTATGACGTTGATGCGCTCGCCGTCCTTGGACACCCGGTCAGCGTATGCGTAGGTTCCGGACTTAGAGCGCCGCACCTTGTTGTAGTTCATGCCTGGGAACACGGTCTTCATCATGAACTCGTCGTTCTTGGTGACCCTCGTTCCGAGCTCGCCAGCAAGGTACTTCCTGTGTTTGTCGGCGTTGACGCTGGCCGTCTCTCGCCCTTTGCTGCGCCGCCAGACGCTGCCGATGCGCTGCTGCTACCTCGTCCGCCCATTCGTTACCTGCTTTCCGAAATGAAAAAGCCGCCCTGGTGGA
>FR884625.1:48839-50892 GCA_000436075.1 Eggerthella sp. CAG:209
GCTGTTGGAAGAATCTATCGACATGCTTATTTGAACTGCTCTAGCATCTGACCGAAAAAACTAAGTTCGCTTGGCTCGTAGATGAGCGAGCCACCGTCTGGAATCGTATAGACACCACACGGTAGATAACGACCGTCAGGGAGAACATATAGGTTTCCGTCCTCGGTCATGCCATTTGGAAAGAACGGCATCCCGTATTCATCTGTCGGGAATTCTTCAATATTAGCTATCTCGCATTTCATGGTGCCACCTTAGTCTGAGTATCAGTAATTACCGAGCTTCTTGGTAACGAAGGATCATCCCCGCATATGCGAGGAGCACCGAGCCGATCCGGGAGCAATCCGATGATCTCGCGGAATGAGTTCAATGCCTACAACCTCGCCGTTGACAAGATCGGCAAGGATGCAGCATTTAATGTCGAATCTTCGGTCTTGAGTTGGTGCAGGCAGGACCCTGACGCTTCGGTCGCGGAGAAGCGCGAAGCGGCGAAGATGATCATGGAAGGCTATGTGCAGGGGTACGACGATGTTGCATCGGGGTTCGCCGCCGAATGGTACGACCACCGCACAAAGTCTGAGGGGATAAGCCATCACCATGGCGGTCTACTCGCCAGAGAAAACTGATGCAGTGGCAAGGTGCCAGGCGAGGAAGCTCGCGAAGGGCGGCGACGCCGCGTTCGCGAAGGCATGCGGCGAGTACGCCAGAAACGATGCCTTCCGAAGCCTTAATGAGACCATCATCGCCAACGTCGGGAGAGACAAAGACAAGGGCGCGAGGTTTGCCCGTGTTCCAACTGGCTTCGAGACATGCACGTTCTGCCTCATGCTCGCGAGCCGCGGCGCTGTCTACTACTCGCGCAAGACGGCCAGAGAATGGAGACACTTCCACAGGAACTGCGACTGCAAGGTTGTGCCTAGGTTCGAGAAGGACCCGCTGGCAGTGTTGGTTGAGGGACATAACCCAAGAGAAGCCTATGAAGTTTGGAAAAAACTGAAAGCCATAGACGAAACGGTCGATGCAAGTGGGTTTGTGAAAAACGCCCTCAAGAACAGAGTGGTTGGCAGAAACGGCGTAATCAACAAAGAGTCAGGTGCTCATCCTTGGAAAAAAGAGTTCAAAACGGCCGAGTTGGTTTCGATGTTTGGAATAAATGTTCCCTTTTTAAAGGAAAAGCCTCCGTCCAAAACACCGGATGCGTATCTCGATGATGAGTTGTTCGAGTTCAAGATTCCTGAAGGCTTCAATGAGAAAACAGTCAAGAATCAGCTCAAAAATTCAGCAGGAAAAGGGACGGGGAATCTTCTGATAAGCAATGTTGCATGCGATGCCAGCGACATTGAGATGATAAACGCGATAGACGAGTTCATTAAAGATGAAAGATACGTTGGTGAGTTCTTGGATATCACACGGATACTTTTCGTCGGCAAACAGGGCTCGCTGAGGGAGTACAAAAGATAAGACCGTCTCAACCCCCTGTGAATTAGCCCAGGAAGAGACGGCCTTACCATGCGAATTCGCTAAAAACTTATACCACATCGGAGCGTGGTGGAACAGGCAGTCGCGCCAGTTTCAGAGGCTGGTGGGCACAGGCCCGTGCGGGTTCGAGTCCCGCCGCCCCGACCAACGATTGCAGGCAAAGCTATTGAGCTTTGCGAAGGAGGAACGCATGGCATCAGATGATTTCGAGGTTTTGGCCTTCAAGATTCTCTCGTACCTCTATCGGCGCATGAAGAGCGGCAAGAAAGTCGATATCGCCGCGTTGCGCCAGCTTGTTGGATGCAACGAAACGTATTTCGGCGCTGTTGTCAGAAGCCTTCAATCAAAGGGATTGGTGGAGGGGTGCGATCTTCGTGAGCGAGAACTCGCGAATGCACAAGGCAAAGGACTTTGCCGGGCACGCATTCGAGGTCGCCCTTTCTGCGGCAATCCAGGCGGCAGCATCGCGTATATAGCCGCGCCCAACACATTCGAACAGCTGTCTTGGATGGGTGGCAGAGCGGCTTATCGCGCCTGGTTGCTAACCGGGTGAGCCCCCGCAAGGCTCCGCGGGTTC
>FR884626.1:0-1864 GCA_000436075.1 Eggerthella sp. CAG:209
ATCTGTTTGCGCGGAATCGTTGGAGCTGAAAGCCTGGCCGGGCTTGTACGTACTGGGCGAAGCGCTTGATGTTGACGGCCCGTGTGGCGGATACAACCTTCATTGGGCTTGGGCGTGCGGCATTCTTGCGGGCAGGGATATCGCGCGGAAGATAAAGAAGGAGCAGTCATGCTAGAGGTTTCGGGTATTTGCCTTTCGCTGGATGCGGCGTTGCCGAAAAATGTCGAAATGCGAACGAAAGAAGTGGCTCGGGCGCTGGGCGTTTCCGAGCGTGATGTCTGCAGTGCTGTTCTGACGCGCAAAAGCGTGGATGCGCGCAAGAGGAACAATGTTCATTTCACCACTTCGTTTCGCGTCGAATTGCCGCAATCTCAGGAACAGCGCCTGCTTAAAAGGGCGCCAAAAGGCCTGAACGTTCGCGTGGCAAAAGAATACGAGCCGCTTTCGTATCCCGACTGCTCTCATCCCGATCGTGATCAGGGTGGCAGGATCGTGGTAGTGGGATTGGGCCCGGCGGGGCTTTTTGCCGCACTGTACCTGGCTCGCTGCGGGCTTCGCCCCTTGGTGGTGGAGCGTGGCTTTGACGTGGAAAGACGTGCGGAAGACATTGCGGCTTTCCAGGAAACGGGCGCCTTGAACCCCCATTCCAACATCCAATTCGGAGAAGGTGGAGCGGGTACTTTTTCGGACGGCAAACTTACAACCAATATCAAGAATCCCTTTACAAAGCATGTGTTGCACTGGTTTGCTGATGCAGGCGCGCCGAAAAGCATTCTAGTAGACGCTCATCCTCATCTGGGCAGCGACAACCTACCAAGTATTGTAAGCGCTATGCGCAACGAAGTAATCGAGCGTGGCGGGGAAGTACGTTTCGGCACGCGCCTTTCTGGGTGGAGTTTTACGGAAGGCAAGCTTGCTACCGTGCAGTTGGAAAACGTGGAAACGGGCGCTTGCGAAGAAGTTGCCGCTGCTGAACTGGTGTTGGCGTGCGGTCATTCGGCGCGCGATGTGTTCGAGCTGTGCCGCAACCAGGGCTTCGCTATGGAGCAGAAGCCCTTTTCGGTGGGTGTTCGCATTGAACATTCGCAGCAGGCCATTAATCAGGCTCAATGGGGGAAAGCATCGAAACATCCTGCCTTGGGTGCTGCCGAATACAAGCTAGCAGTGCATCTGCCTACGGGCCGCAGCGTGTATACGTTCTGCATGTGCCCTGGTGGGGAAGTGGTGGCTGCCGCCAGCGAAGAGGGCGGCATCGTTACCAACGGCATGAGTCGTTATGCGCGTGCAGGCAAGAACGCCAATTCGGCAGTGTTGGTGAACGTCGATCCCGCCGATTTCGGAAGCAGCGATGTGCTGGCAGGCGCTCAGCTCCAGCGTGAAATAGAGCAGGCGGCTTTCCGTGTTTCTGCGGAACATGGTGGGAAACCCTACGAAGCGCCAAGCCAGCGCGTGGGAAGTTTTCTGGGCGGCTCTGCTCCGGTGAAGGGCGCAAAGCCCGCGCCAACGTATGCCCGCGGCGTGATCGAAGCGCCCATTGCCGAGTGCTTTCCTTCTTTCGTGTCGGAGTCGCTGGCGCAGGCGTTGCCTCTGCTGGGCCGAAAGCTGAAGGGTTTTGATGATCCGAATGCCCTGATGATAGCCCCGGAAACGCGATCTTCTTCGCCGGTTCGTATTTGCCGCGGCCGCGATATGCAAGCGCGCTTTGCCAAGGATGGCGTAGAGCTCGAAGAGCTTCCCGGTAACGGGGTGTATCCTTGCGGGGAAGGCCCCGGCTTTGCAGGTGGCATCATGTCTGCCGCCTGCGATGGCTTGCGGATTGCCAGTAGAATTGCCGAGCGATACGTTTAATCTTGAGTCGAGGCCC
>FR884626.1:1905-3021 GCA_000436075.1 Eggerthella sp. CAG:209
CCTCGTTTTTAAACCCAGGGGGCTAGCGTGGGCATCGGATTTGGGCGGTGATCGTTGCGAGCGTAGTTTCGGCTTGCGCACCCATTAGACCAGTCTTGTTTCCCGGCTGAAAAATCCGCGAGCACTCTGCTTGCGGCTTAGGCTCTTCCCCTTTGCCGATGTTGGGATGCGGCGTCTGGGCCTGGGGTGCGGTGAGCGCGGCCTCTCTTCCCTTTTAGCCACCGCCGAAAAACAAGGTAACGATTCGCTGAAAGCGAACCATTATCCGCAGGTAATGCTGTGCTGTGTGCTGCGGGCGCGGTATTATTGAAGTCCTGAAACAAGGCTTGGTGCCACGCGCGGAAGTACGTGGCGAAACGTCCCATAATCATGAAAGCTTTGATGAAAATGTCCAATGGAGCGCACACACACGAAGAGGCGCTGGAAGCGCTGAAGAACGGTCAGCCTATCGTTTTTCCGACCGATACCCTATTCGGGTTGGGTGTTTCGGTGCTGCATGCGCCGAGCCCCGATATTCTGTACGCTATCAAGCATCGCGAAAAGAAAAAGCCCATCGCCTGGTTGGTGGGTGGTATCGAAGATCTTGAGCGTTACGGCAAGATGGTTCCCGATTTCGCTTTTGCCTTGGCGCGCACGTTTTGGCCTGGCCCGCTTACCATCATTGTGAAGGCGAGCGACGAAGTGCCTGCGGCTTTTTGCTCGGAGGAGGGCACCATCGGCCTACGTATGCCCGCAAACGAAACAGCTCGTGCCCTTATTGGGGAATTGGGTTGCCCTCTGGCCACTACCTCGGCAAACATTTCGGGGCAGAAAAACACCATCGCGTTCGACGAAATCGATCCGGCAATATTTGCCGCGGTAGGTGCAGCGCTTTCCGACGAAGAGCCGAAAAGCGGCATTGCTTCTACTATCGTTAACTGCGCCTTGGGCGATCATCCTGTGTTGGTGCGCGAGGGGGCAATTACTGTTGCCGATATTCGCGCGCTTTCCTAAAAGGAGGCACAGCTATGGCTCGTAATACCTACCCTCTTGTGCAAGAAACCTCTACGCTTTCCGCCGACGGCAGGTCGTGGCTGCGCGTTATGGTGTGGCTGCCCGACCCGGTATACAGTCGTC
>FR884626.1:3028-3282 GCA_000436075.1 Eggerthella sp. CAG:209
GTATACAGTCGTCGCGGTATAGTTCAATTGGTTCACGGCATGGCGGAGCACATTGAGCGCTATGACTCGTTCGCTCGCTTTTTGGCGGGTTTAGGTTATGTTGTGTTCGGGCACGATCATATCGGTCATGGGAAAAGCGTCTCTTCTGCCGATGAGCTGGGATGCATGCCTCTTCAAGGGGGGAAAGACATCCTGATTGCCGATGTGCTGCGTGCGCGCGAAGCCGCATTCAAGGCAAGCCGTGAAACAGGCGC
>FR884626.1:3316-6350 GCA_000436075.1 Eggerthella sp. CAG:209
TTCGGTCATTCCATGGGAAGTTTTGTGGTGCGTGCCTGCATCGCCCGCAACCCGAAGGGCCTTACGGGCGCTGTGCTGTGCGGAACGGGCAATCAGCCTCGTGCACTTTCCTTGCTGGGCCGTACGCTTTCGCGTGCGATTGGCGCCTTACGTGGGGAAACGTATCGTTCTCGCCTGCTTGATTCGCTGACAATCGGCGCGTTTTCTTCTGCCATCGAAGATGCACGTACCGATTCCGACTGGATTTCCACTGACCCTGCCGTCGTTGATGCCTATTTAGCCGATCCGCTTTCTGGCCAGGCTTTTTCTGCCGGTGCCTACGCAACGCTCACCGACCTTACCGCAGAAGTGGTAACAAAAAAGAGCGCGGCAGCAGTGCCGAAGAACCTGCCGCTGCTGTTTGTGGCCGGTGCGGATGACCCTGTGGGTGCGTGCGGCGAAGGTGTTCGCGCGGCGGCTGACCTATATCGTAGCCAGGGTGTTGAAGACGTTCGCGAAATCATCTATCCGAACATGCGCCATGAGATTTTGAATGAGCCGCGTCGCGTTGATGTGTTCACCGATGTTGAGCAGTGGTTCACCGAGTGCGTGGTTATGAATGCTGTGGTGCGCACGCGTGAAGTTTCGCAGCCCCATAATGTTGAAGGCAAGGAAGGCAATGCGCCAGCGAAAGAGGGCGCCGCTGCTGCAGAATCCGGCACTTCTGAAAACTAAACAACGCTAAGCCTCGACCCTCCGAAGAGCAAGGAGAGCAGCCAGTATGGGTGAATATGTAATTGCACTTGATCAAGGGACAACGTCTTCCCGTGCGGTTTTGATAGATAGGCTGGGCCGTATAAAGGGCATGTCCCAAAGCCCATTTCCCCAGTTGTTTCCGCAACCAGGTTGGGTGGAGCATTCTCCGAAAGACATTCTTTCCAGTCAGCTTAAGGTGCTGGCGGAATTACTGGTATCAACAGGTGTATCGGCAAGCCAAATAGACAGTATCGGTATTACCAACCAGCGAGAGACCACCGTTGTATGGGATCGCGTCACGGGCGAACCCATTCACAACGCCATTGTGTGGCAATGCCGTCGCACCACCGAAATCGTGGAGCGCTGTTGCTCGGATGCGGAAACTGCTGCTGAGGTAACGCACAGAACGGGCTTGATTCCCGATGCGTATTACTCCGCTTCGAAAATCGCTTGGATCCTGGATGCGGTGCCCGGTGCGCGTGAGCGCGCCGAAGCCGGCGAGCTGGCTTTCGGCACGGTGGATTCTTGGCTTATTTGGAATCTAACTCAGGGCGAGGTTCACGCGACCGACCCCACCAATGCTAGCCGCACCATGCTATTCAACATTAATACGGGGCAGTGGGACGAATGGTTGTGCCGGTTGTTCAACGTTCCTGAAGCCATGTTGCCCGAAGTTCGTCCCTCTTCAGGCGACTTTGGGATGATGCATCATCCGGTTATTGCCGGCGCTATTCCGATTCGCGGCGTGGCGGGCGACCAGCAGGCGGCGCTGTTTGGGCAATGCTGTTTCAAGCCCGGTCAGGTGAAGGCAACGTTTGGCACTGGCTGTTTCTTGCTTATGAGCACGGGGCAGCGGCTATGCGCTTCTACCCACGGCCTGGTAACCACGGTTGCTGCTTCTGCGCTGGGTGCGGCCGGTCTCGAATATGCGCTGGAAGGAAGCGTGTTCATGGCAGGCGCTCTTATTCAGTGGCTGCGCGATGGCCTGGGGATTATCGACGACGTTTCTCAAACCGAGGAACTTGCAATGAGCGTGCCCGATTCGGCGGGAGTGTGCGTGGTGCCTGCGTTCACAGGGCTTGGCGCTCCGTACTGGGACGCCAATGCGCGCGGCGCCATCTACGGATTGACGCGCGGGGCCACAAAAGCGCACATAGTGCGTGCGTGCCTCGAGGCGCAAGCATTCCAGGTACAGGACGTGCTGCAAGGCATGGCTCGCGATGCGGGAATTCCGGTATCTGCGTTGGCGGTTGATGGCGGAGCCTGTCGCAACAATTTCATGCTTCAGTGTTGCGCCGATATCGTGGGTGCTGCCATCCAGCGTCCCGAATGCGTGGAAAGCACGGCCTTAGGAGCGGCTTATTTGGCTGGTTTGTCTACGGGTTTCTGGCGCAACACTGAAGAGATCGCGAGCTTGCGGAGCATTGAGCGCACCTTCATGTCGAATGTGAGCGCCGGCACGCGTTCCCGCATGCTCGACTATTGGCATGAGTGCGTCGATAGGACGCGTTCCCGATAGCGCTCGGCACAAACGGATCCCTTTTCCGTTTCGGCAGCGTTAAGCTAGGCGAGCTTGCGCGCTTCTTCCGTATAATGTGGATAGATTATCTATAGCGGGGCTGCGTAGCCTTGCGTCTGTGTGCCGCCTTAGCGCGGAAAAGGAGAAGGCATCATGAAGATCTCTATCGCATCGGATCACGCTGGCTTCGAACAAAAACAGCAGCTTGCTGCTTACTTGAAGGGCGAAGGCCACGAGGTTATCGATCGCGGCCCCGATAGCGACAACCGTGTAGATTATCCCGATTTCGCCGTTAAGGTTGGCGAAGACGTGCAGTCGGGCGCTGCTGAGCGTGGCGTTTTGGTGTGCGGTACGGGCATCGGTATGGCCATGGCGGTAGGTAAGATGGAGGGCATTCGCGCAGCCAATGTGGTTCGCCGCGATTTCGCTGTTCTTTGCCGTGAGCATAACGACGCCAACGTCATTACGCTTTCCGGTCGTTTCGTTTCCTTGGAAGACAACGAAAGCATTTTGGATGCCTTTATTGCCACGGAATTCGCCGGTGGTCGTCATGCTGGTCGCGTTGAGAAGATCAATGCGCTCGACTAAGGCATTTATCAGCTAGTATGGAATATTACGTAATTGATTCGTGCCAATAGCGTCCCTTTTGGGTAAATCTGTTTGGGACAAGCTCGTTCGAGCTTGAAAAAATATCTTTCTGCATTCGTGCGGAAAGACGAATGCAAGGAGGAAAAGATGGACAACGCAAAGACGCAAGCCCGCCATTGGCTTTTGGCGGCA
>FR884626.1:6367-7765 GCA_000436075.1 Eggerthella sp. CAG:209
GGCGGCAGCCGTGGCGCTGTTCGCGGCAATTCTGTGCCTCGGCCTTGTTGGCTGCGGCCCAAGCGAAGAGGAAAAGGCGAAGCAGGCGCTCGACGCCGAACTCTCCCAGTTCGTCGATCCCAGCGACGATGAGGCATCTAAGCTTGTTGGCCAAATGGGCGGTTCTGACCTGAAGCAGCTCGAGCAGCTGGGCATGGACGGGGAATCTCTGTTCAAGTCTTGGGTGAACGGCTTCGCTTATGAAATTGGCGATGTGAAGGTTGACGGCGATACCGCCAAGGCAACCACCAAGATCACCAGCAAGCAGCTCTACGTTGTTCTTACGAGCTGGGGCGACTCCTTTGCTGATGACGCTATGAAACAGGGTTTCAGCACCACCGACGAGATCTACGCTTATGCAGGTAAGACGTTCATGGCGGCACTCGATGCAGCAACTCCGGTAGAAACCGAAGTTACCTTTACCTTGACCAAGGACGGCAAGGATTGGAAGCTCGATATGAACAATACCGGCAACCAGCAGGCGCTTGCCGATAGCATGTTCGGTGGCGGCATCTCCGCTTCCGAGGCTTTCGGTAGCTAAGGGGTTCGTGGCGGATTCGTTTCGCGCACGTAACATTTGTCGAAAACAAGGAGCCGTAGGGCCGCAGGAGCGGTGCTACGGCTCCTTTTCTTATGACGCTGTGCTATCTTTGAGAGCATTACAAAAGTGCTAAGCGCAGTTCGAAAGGAGCGCGGCATATGTCTTACGACTATCTCGCAGCAGAAGACCCTCAAATAGCAGACGCAATTGGGCAGGAGCTTTCCCGCCAGCGCTCAACTATCGAGCTTATCGCATCAGAGAATATTGCTTCACTTGCCGTAATGCAGGCAATGGGCACTGTGCTTACCAACAAGTATGCTGAAGGCTATTCCGGCAAGCGCTATTACGGCGGCTGCGAAAAGGTCGACATCGTTGAAGATTTGGCAATCGAGCGCGCTTGCAAGCTGTTCGACTGCAAGTTTGCCAACGTGCAGCCTCATTCTGGCGCTAACGCCAACCTTGCCGCCTATCAGGCGCTGATCAACCTGGGCGATACCGTGCTGGGCCTTTCGCTCGACCATGGTGGTCACCTTACCCATGGTTCTCCCGTTAATTTCTCGGGCAAGGATTACAACGTTGTCTCTTACGGCGTTAACCCCGAAACCGAGCTCATCGATTACGACGAGATCGAGCGTCTTGCCAAGGAGCATAAGCCCAAGCTTATTGTGGGTGGTGCTTCTGCATATCCTCGCATTATCGATTTCAAGCGTATGCGCGAAATCGCAGACGAGGTTGGTGCATACCTCATGATCGATATGGCGCACATTGCTGGCCTGGTTGCTGCTGGCTTGCATCCGAGCCCCGTGCCCTATGCTCAC
>FR884626.1:7795-29738 GCA_000436075.1 Eggerthella sp. CAG:209
CCCCCAGCCATAAGACCCTTCGCGGTCCCCGTGGCGGCTTCATCCTCACCAACGACGAAGCTCTGGCAAAGAAGATCAATTCCGCGGTATTCCCTGGTACGCAGGGCGGTCCTCTGATGCACATCATCGCAGCAAAGGCTGTTGCTTTCGGCGAGGCTTTGAAGCCCGAATTCAAGACGTACATGGAAAATGTGGTTAAGAACTGCGCTGCTATGGGCGAAGGCATGGTGGAAGGCGGTCTGCGTCTGGTATCGGGCGGCACCGACAATCACCTGGTTTTGGTAGACCTTACTCCTGCCGACATTACCGGTAAGGACGCAGAGAAGCTTCTTGAATCCGTGGGCTTGACGGTGAACAAGAACACTATCCCCAACGAAAAGCGCTCGCCCTTTGTAACCAGCGGTATTCGCGTTGGTACGGCAGCGGGCACCACGCGTGGCTTCGATGCCGATGAATTCCATCGCATTGGTCAGCTTATCGCTGCCACGGTATTCAACGCTGAAGATGAGGCACGCCTCGCACAGATCAAGGAAGAGGTAGCGGGTCTCATTGCCAAGCACCCTCTTTATCCCGAGCTGTAGAGTGGGAATATAGGAGCCTGTTCCATTTTCCCACCGGGTTATAGTGCACAAAGGAAGAACCCCGTTTGCGTAATGCATCGCAAGCGAGGTTCTTTTTCATTAGATGGGGATATAGGGCCTGTCCCTATATCCCCAAGGCTTGTGCTCTGCCTGCGCAAGGGGTTGGATCGTCGGGTGATGGCGCGATCGGGGCCCCAGTTCGCCATTCCGCCTCACCTATTTCAGGTGATATCTTGCTATGAATGCGCAAACCCTGCCTTTTTCCTGTTTTGATTCAGCCAAAAGCAATACACTGTTCAGCGAAGAGGCGTACAGCAGTAAGGAGAAACGCATGGACTTCGCAAGCGAAGAGCGTTTGACCGTTGTCGATCATCCGCTTATTAAGCATAAGCTGTCGGTGATCCGCAATGAAGATACGCCCGATTATCTTTTCCGTCAGACCGTGCGCGAGATTACTCTTTTGGAAGGCTACGCAGCCACCCAGGACCTGGCAACGCGCTCGGTCGAGGTGAAAACGCCTATTGCCACGTGTGAATGTGAATCCATCAGGGGCATCGAGCCGGTGGTTGTTCCCATTCTGCGTGCAGGCCTTGGCATGCTCGACGGCATGTTGGACCTGATTCCCACTGCTCCCGTTGCCCATTTGGGCATGTACCGCGATGAGATAACCCACGAACCCCACGAGTATTATGCGAAAATGCCCGACTACATTGCCGAGCGTTCGGTGCTGCTCGTAGATCCCATGCTTGCTACAGGTGGATCCCTTTGCGCGGCAATCGACGCGTTGCGCAAGCGCGGTGTGAAGGATATCTCAGCCTGCGTTATCGTCGCATCGCCCGAGGGCGTGCAGGCCTTACTTGAGCATGATCCCTCTGTGCGCCTATTCACCTGCGCTATCGATGAAGGTCTTAATGAGGATGCCTACATCGTCCCCGGCCTGGGTGACGCGGGCGATCGTATTTTCCGTACCGAAGGCACGCCGGTTCAAAGCGAACTGGTTTAAGAGCGGGAGAGGGTCTGATGATCAGGCAAGAGCGCCCTTCATGGGACGAGTACTTTATGACCTTGGCAGATGAGGTTGCCACACGCACAACGTGCTTGCGTCGCGCGGTGGGGGCCATCATCGTAAAGGAGAAGCGTATCCTGGCTACTGGCTACAACGGCGTGCCCACGGGGCTGCGTCATTGCTCTGTTACCGGATGCCTGCGAGAAAAACTCGGCGTTCCTTCGGGCCAGCGCCACGAAATTTGCCGCGGACTGCACGCAGAACAGAACGCCCTTCTTCAGGCGGCGCGTTATGGCATCGATATTGAAGGCTCTTCTATCTACATCACCACGCAGCCCTGTGTAGTGTGTGCGAAGATGCTCATTAATGCTGGAATCAGTGAGATCATCTACCGCAATCCGTATCCCGATGAACTTGCAATGGAACTTTTGAATGAGTCAAATATCAAAATTCGCATATTTGACGGACAGACTTCAAAAAGTGAGTAGCGTATTTTCTACAGATGACCATGTTTGCTAAATAGAACGTGTTTGAAAAGTTTGAAATGCACAAAAATATAGGACAAAACAATGGTATTGCCCGTTAGATTCTTAAATAGAGGTTTCAGATAGTGTTTTAGTACGCTATTGTATTCAGCTGGGTTTGTGGGCAGATGCCACTCGCCCAAATTTATTGCACGTTATCGGAAACACTGTTAACAACCATGTGATGGCGTTTATGCTGCATGTGGTCAAAATTGGGCTTTAGGCTCTGAACACGGAAGAAAGGAAGAAATGCTCGCACCAGTAGCAGCAGGAATCGCAGCAGGAATCATCGGGTTTCTCCCCTTGTTCATTTCCCTGCGCCTTGCACGCCGCTCCACGAGTCTTTCTGCTATGAGCGCTGGTTTGTACGGTTTGGCTGGTACGTTTGTATCGCTCATTGTGGTTGCCGTCGCTCTTATCGTGTGCGCTATGGTTGCGCGCGATGTGGTTCTTCCCTTTGGTGTGGCTGAGATCGTGGCGCTTATCGTGTCCACGTCTGCATATGTCGTTTATAAGAACGTCCTTGCTAAGCGCAAGAAATAAGTAAGTAACGGAAAGGTAAGGAATCCTGATGGGTGAAGCTCTTTCACAGTTCGTCGAGGAGGCACAGCATCTCTCGTCTCAGTTCGACTCGACGACGGTCTTTTCCATTGCGGGTTGGAACGTATCCCAGTACGTCCTGTACATGCTGGTCGCTCTCGTTCTGGTAGCTGCATTGGTTCTTATCGCGGGTCGCAAGCTTACGCTCGTACCTCACGGTAAGTTCGCGCACATCTTCGAGTTCGGCTACAACTTCATTTCTGAAGGCGTTGGCGCCGACGTTATCGGCGAAGGCTTCAAGAAGCACGTTCCCTTCCTGGCTACGCTGTTCTTCTTCATCCTTACCGCCAACATTATCGGCCTCATCCCTGGTGCAAAGGCTGCTATGGGCACCATCTCCATCACCTGGGCACTGGCTGCTATTTCCTTTATCTACTTCAACTTCTGGGGCTTGAAGGAGCTTGGCTTCTTCCATTACTTCAAGTCGCTGTGCCCTTCGGGCGTACCGGCACCTATTGCCCCCATCATTTGGTTCCTGGAGTTCTTCTCCATGGTAATCCGCGTTCTGACTCTTGCCGTTCGACTTTACGGCAACATGCTCGCAGGCCATATGGTTCTCGCCGTATTCTCTTTGGCAACCACCATCTTCCTGCAGACCGCCATCTTCCAGATGGACATCGTTGCGGGTCTGCCTGCAATCGCATGGTTCTTCTTGCTGTTCTTCATGTATGCGCTCGAAACCCTCGTTGCTTTCTTGCAGGCATACGTATTCACCATTCTGTCTTCTTCCTACATCGGCATGGCAATCCATCCTCACTGATAGGAAGAAACAGTTTTCGGCTTGCGCCCTTAGCGGCGCAGGCGGCCTAGAGGCCGCCACCTAACTTGTGTACTACAGCTGGTACAAGAAAAATTTCAGCTGATTAAGTAATAGGGACGAGGGAAAGGCCCTTGTCCAACTAAAGGAGGTAATCGTGGAACTCACTCTCGCAATCGCTGCGTTGAAGGTCGTTGGCTATGGCCTCGCAGCAATCGGCCCTGGCATCGGTATCGGCGTTGCTACCTACGGCCTGTGCGTGTCTGCTGCTCGTCAGCCTGAGATGAAGGGTCAGCTCATGGGCTACTTCTTCATCGGTGCTGCTATGTCTGAGGCACTCGCACTGCTCGGCCTGGTTCTTTTCTTCATCGGCTAGAACTTCGCGAAGTAAGTAACTAACGAAGAAACCGAAAGAAGAGAAGGAGGCACGCGAATTGAACGCACACGTACGTAACTGCGCAAGTGGCATGATCGCCTTTGCGGCTGCGTCTGCGGCATTCCCGGTATGCGCGTTCGCTGACGAAGGAGCAGGAATCAATGCAATTCTTCCTCAGATGGAAGAATTCATCCCCATGCTCGTCGCCTTCATCATCTTGTGGATCGTTCTTGCCAAGTTTGGTTGGCCTCTGTTCGAGGGCATGCTGAACAAGCGTGAGGAAACGATCAAGAACTCTTTGGAGAAGTCTGAAGAGGCACGACAGGAAAGCGAACGACTTCTGGCTGAGTATCGTGAGCAGCTCGAGGGTGCAAAAACCCAGGCTCAGCAGATCCTCAACAATGCCAAGCTCACCGGCGACGCTCTCGAAAAGGAGATCACCGCTAAGGCTCAGGCTGAGGCAGATGCCATTGTCGACAAGGCTCGTGCGCAAATCGAGCAGGAGAAGGAAAATGCCATCAAAGAGCTTCAGGCTACCATGGCAGATACTTCTATTGCCGTTGCATCTCGCCTGATCGGTGAGGATTTCAGCGACGATGAGCACCGTAAGCTCATCGAGCGCTACGTGAAAGAGGCAGGTAGTCTAAATGGCTAATCGTCTTGTCATCAATGAAACGATTGCAGCCTACGCCAACGCTGCCATCGATGGCGCTAACGCCACCGGCGGTCGTGACGCTGTCGTTGAGGTTCGCAACCAGATGCGCCAGATCCTTGGGTTCATGGCAACCAACATCGATTTACGTCTCTCGTTGGATAACGAGGCTTACACTGCCGAAGAGCGCCAGGCGCTTGCAGGCAACGTTTTCGATGGCTACAACCCAGTGGTCAAAGAGCTTCTTGGAGTTATGGCTTCTCGCTGCGACGCAGCGCTGTTCCGCCGCGTTGTTTCTCTGTACGAGGATCTCATCGAGAGCAAGCTTAACTTCAACGTTGTTGATGTGACGACGGTTGTTGAACTTGATGACAACCTGCGAACCGTAATTACCAATAAGGCCGAATCTGATCTGGGTCGCGACTGTGTTCTTGTTGAGCACATCGATCCTTCGATCCAGGGCGGCATTATCCTGAGCACTGGCGACCGATATGTCGATGCGAGCGTCCGCACGCAGTTCGACAAGGCTCGCATTGCTCTGAAAAAGAAAGATGGAGGTGAATGCTAGTGACTGAAATCACCGCACAGTCTATCGACGCCGCACTGCGCAAGCAGCTCGACGCCATCAACACCAGCGTTGAGTCTCGCGAGACCGGCACGGTTGTACAAATTGGCGACGGTATTGCGCGTATCGACGGCCTTAAGGGTGCGATGTCTGGCGAGCTTCTCGAGTTCGTCGCTTCCGATGGACGTATCGTTTCCGGTTTGGTGCAGAACCTCGAAGAAGATGAGGTTGGCGCCGTACTCCTCGGTGACGTCACCGCAATTAAGGAAAACGACCAGGTACGTACCACTGGCAAGATTCTTGAGGTTCCTGTTGGCAAGGCTATGCTCGGCCGCGTTGTTAACGTGCTCGGCCAGCCTATCGACGGCAAGGGCCCCATTGAGACCACTGCTACCCGCCCGGTAGAATTCAAGGCTCCCGGCGTTCATGAGCGTCAGCCTGTTGAAGAGCCGATGCAGACCGGTATCCTCGCAGTTGACTCCATGATTCCGATTGGCCGTGGCCAGCGCGAACTTATCATTGGCGACCGTCAGACCGGTAAGACCTCTATTGCCGTTGATGCCATCATCAACCAAAAGGGCAAGGGCATGGTCTGCGTATACGTTGCTGTAGGCCAGAAGGCTTCCACCGTATCCGGCATTGTTGAGACCCTCGAGCGCTTTGGCGCTATGGACTACACCATCGTTGTTGCCGCTACCGCATCCGATCCTGCTCCTCTGCAGTACATGGCTCCTATGGTTGGTGCTGCAATGGGCGAGTACTTCATGTACAACGGCGAAGACGGCAAGCCCGCTAACGCTGAGAATCCTGGCGGCCACGTACTCTGCATCTACGACGACCTCACCAAGCAGGCCGTTGCATATCGTCAGATGTCCCTGACCCTGCATCGTCCTCCCGGACGCGAGGCATATCCTGGCGACATCTTCTACCTGCATTCTCGCCTGCTCGAGCGTGCATGTAAGCTGTCCGATGAAAACGGTGCAGGTTCTCTTACCGCGCTGCCTATCATCGAAACCCAGGCTGGTGACGTTGGTGCGTTCATTCCTACGAACGTTATCTCCATTACCGACGGTCAGATTTACCTCACCACCGACCTGTTCTATCAGGGTCAGCGTCCTGCTGTTAACGTTGGTATCTCCGTATCCCGCGTTGGTGGCTCCGCTCAGGTGAAGTCCATGAAGTCCGTTGCTGGTACGCTGCGCCTCGACCTCGCTGCATATCGCGAGCTCGCTGCATTTACCCAGTTCGGTTCCGACCTGGACGCTGCAACTCAGCAGCAGCTTACCCGTGGTGCTGCAATGACCGAGCTTCTTAAGCAGGGTCGTTACACCCCGATGTCCGTTGAAGACCAGGCAACTGCTATCTGGGCTGGCGCTCATGGCTTCCTGGACGATGTACCGGTTAAGAGCATTGTTCGCTTCCGCGCTGAAATGCTCGACTACCTGCATCACTCCGGCAATGGCGTTATGGACAAGCTTGCTGATGCAAAGAAGTTCACCGACGAAGTAGAGGCTGAACTGAATGCTGCTATCCCGGCATTCAAGGCTCAGTTCATCGCGTAAGGTAGGTCACTATGCCCAACCTTCACGATATTGAAAGGCGAATCAAGTCCGTCGAATCGACGAAGCAGATTACGCATACCATGCAGATGGTTGCTGCTGCTAAAATCCGTCATTCGACCGAGCGTGTCGAAGCTGCTACGCCTTATGGCGAGGCTGTGAAGGAGATGCTGGCCAACATCGCACGCATGGGCGGTACTACTGCACCGCTCGCGACGGCGCATGACGAGGTTAAGAAGACCCTTATTGTGGTCATCGCCTCCGACCGTGGTTTGGCTGGTGGCTTCAATTCCAGCGTGCTTCGTCGTGCCGAGCAGATCATGAAGGAGCGCAAGGCAGAGGGCAAGGAGGTCGCTGTTGCCGCATGTGGCAAGAAGGCGATCGGCTACTTCAAGTATCGTGGTATCGATACGGTGCTTGCCTTCCGCGACCTGTCCGCTGATCCTCGCGTCGAAGAGGCTGATGCCCTGGCTGACTATGCTATGGAGCATTACCTCTCTGGCGAAATTGACGAGGTAGTCGTTCTTTACAACCATGCGAAGAACGCAGGTGAGCAGGTTCTGATCCAGCAGCCTCTGTTGCCGGTAAACCCGAAGGCATTCCTCCCCAAGGGCGAGGTATTTGTCAAGGGCGGCGGCATCACCGAGCCGACTCCTGATAACCCCGATCTTCCGGGTGCTATCGATTACGAGCCCAGCGAGGAAGATGTCTTGGATCACTTCCTTCCCGAGTATATTGCAGGTCATTTCTACTATATGCTCATTGACTCAGCAGCAGCTGAGCAGGCTGCTCGTCGCAATGCAATGAAGAATGCGACGGACAACGCCAATGACATGATTGAGACCCTCAACCGTGTCTACAACCGTGTACGTCAAGGCGCTATTACGACCGAGATCAACGAGATCGTCGGTGGCGCCGCAGCTTTGGAGGACTAAATGGCTGAAGAAACCAATACTGCTTCTGCGGCCACGCAGGGTGCCATCGGACACATTGTCCGTATCGTTGGCCCTGTTGTCGACGTTGAGTTCGCTCCGGATCATATGCCGGCGATCTACAACGCTCTGACCGTGAAAGCTACTACCCCCGTGGGCGACATCAATGTCGTTCTCGAGGTTCAGATGCACCTCCCTGGTGACCTGGTTCGCTCCGTTGCCATGTCGTCTACCGACGGCCTGGTACGCGGTCTGCCCGTACAGGACACTGGTGCACCTATGAAGATGCCCGTAGGTCCTGAGACCCTCGGCCGCATCTGGAACGTTATGGGCCAGCCCGTTGACGGTATGCCCATGCCCGACGTTAAGCAGTGGGCACCCATCCATCGTCCCGCTCCCGCTTATGAAGAGCTCGTCAACAAGACCGAGATCTTCGAAACCGGTATTAAGGTTATCGACCTTATCCAGCCCTTCATTAAGGGCGGTAAGACCGGTCTGTTCGGCGGTGCAGGCGTTGGTAAGACCGTTATCATTCAGGAGCTCATCAACAACCTGGCCCAGGAGCATGGTGGTACGTCTGTATTCACCGGCGTTGGCGAGCGTACCCGTGAGGGTACCGACCTGTTCCTGGAAATGACTGATGCAGGCGTTATCAACAAGACCTGCTTAGTTTACGGTCAGATGAATGAGCCTCCGGGAGCTCGTCTTCGCGTCGGCCTGTGCGGCCTGACTGAAGCAGAGTACTTCCGTGACCAGGGTCAGGACGTTCTGCTGTTCATCGACAACATTTTCCGCTTTACCCAGGCAGGTTCTGAGGTATCCGCACTTCTTGGCCGCATGCCTTCCGCAGTAGGCTATCAGCCCACCCTCGCTACCGAGATGGGCGACCTTCAGGAGCGCATTACCTCTACCAAGACCGGTTCTATTACGTCCGTACAGGCCGTATATGTTCCCGCCGACGACTTGACCGACCCCGCGCCGGCCACGACGTTTACCCACCTCGACGCTAAGACGGTTCTTAACCGTTCCATCGCCGAAATGGGCATCTATCCTGCTGTTGACCCGCTGGAGTCCAGCTCTCGCGCTCTCGATCCCGAGATCGTTGGCGAAGAGCACTACCGCGTTGCAGTTGGCGTTCAGGAGATCCTGCAGAACTACAAGGACCTCCAGGACATCATCGCAATTCTTGGTATGGACGAGCTCACGGAAGATCAGAAGGTCATCGTTAACCGCGCACGTAAGGTGCAGCAGTTCCTCGGCCAGAACTTCCATGTTGCTAAGCAGTTCACCGGCCAGGATGGCGTCTATGTAAAGATGGAGGACACTGTTCGCTCCTTCGACGAGATCCTCAAGGGCAACTGTGACCATATCCCCGAGGTATGCTTCCGTACTACCGGTTCTATCGAGGATGTTTACGCAGCCTACGAGAAGCTTCAGGCAGAGGAGTAAGTCATGTCGGTGATCAGGTGTGATGTCGTAGCAAAGAACAAGGTGCTCTTCTCAGGTGAGCTCTACAATGTCATGGTTCCCGGCGCCGAAGGTGAACTGGGTATCATGGAAAACCATGAGCCATTTGTATCCGCCCTTAAGGACGGCGTCATCTGGGCCCGCACCCAACAGGAGGGCGGCGAAGTTTTGAGCGCTGCCATCATGGGTGGTTATGTCCAGGTGTTGAAGGACCGCGTCATCGTTATTTGCGACAAGACGCGCCAGATCGAGCGCATCAACGTCGACAGGCTTAACAAGGATATTCCTATGCTTGAAGAGAAGATCGCTAACCTCAGCGAGACGAGCATCGTTTCTCGCTCTCTTCTGACGCGTAAGCTGCGCTGGTGTAAGGTTCAGCTTGCTGCAAAGGAAAAGGAAGACCTGTACAAGTAAGGATCATCCACGATTACCTTCAGTTGGTTTTTCTGATCTGTGCCAGAATTGAAAGGCGACCCTACGGGGTCGCCTTTTTGCGTTTGTGAAGGTATGAAGTGGGTGTCATTGCCGACTGCTCGGAAGATTGTAAGTGCAGGCGATCTGGCACTGGCGATTTGCGCTGATTTGGAAAACGGGATGGCAAGATTAGCTTGCTATGCATGATTTGGAGACCTCGGACGGGAAAAAGGGCTCTTCTTGGCAAGATTTTCACTATGTGCATTCCCAAACAGCGGTTTGCAAGGCTTTTTGGATACGCGGCGCGTAAATCTTGCCAAAACCAGCTTATTTTGGATACATATCGGCGATATATTGCCACAGAGGGGGTGTTTTTCCGTCCGAGGCTCCTTTTGGCATACATCAAGCGAAAATCTTGCCACGGATGAGTGCCTGGGAATGCATTAGGCGAATATTTTGCCACCGTCGACACTCGGAGAACGCATCGCTGAGATATCCTGCCACTGCCGATACGCGGAGAACGGATCACTGTGAAATTTTGCCCCCGCCGGACACTTCAGAGCATACTTTGGTGAAATAACACAGAAGCCATGCCCTCCAGAGGTGGTGGCCCCAACTGGAGCCAGCAAGCTTCAATCGACGATGGCAAGCTCGCGTCCAAGGATTAAGCTACCGACCCGCGGACCCTCCTTCTCGCGCTTGTGCTACCCTCGTGTCTTTCGCCATACGCACCTGAGGGAGGCTTTCATTTCGACGCTCCAGCGCGTTAATCGAACGAGAACTGTTGTTTTGATTGCAAGTCTGCCTTTTTTTGCATTCGATGGCACAATAAAGAACGAAAAGAAATTCGAGGTTGCGCATTCGCGCACAGCATAGGAGACGTACATGGCATTTGCTCACTTACACTGCCACACTGAGTATTCTCTGCTAGACGGTGCTACACACATCTATGACATGGTCAAGCGAGCAGCCGATTTGGATATGCCTGCCGTGGCTATCACCGACCATGGCGTTATGTCTGGTGTTCCAGAGCTCGATGAAGCTTGCCGCAAGGTCAAAAACGAAACCGGCAAGTGGGTTAAGCCTATTTTTGGTTGCGAGATCTACTTCACCACCGACAGTGAACTGAAGAAGCAAAAGCAAAAGCTTCATCACATGATTCTTTTGGCTAAGAACAATACGGGGTATCACAACCTGTTGAAACTGGTCAGCGAATCGCATGTAGACAATTTCTATTATCGTCCGCGCACTACGTTCGAGATGCTCCAGAAGTATTCTGAGGGAATTATCGCTACCAGTGCATGCATTGCAGGCATTATCCCTCGTTGCATCGATGATGGAGCGTTTGCCGAGGCCAAGGAGTGGGCGCAGAAATTCGCCGCACTTTACGAGCCGGGCGATTTTTATATCGAGCTTCAGGACCAGGGCATTACTACGAACGCTGGCATGTCCCAGTACGAAATGAACTGCAAGCTTACCCAGCTAGCTCGTGAGCTGGGCTTACAAACCATTGCCACCAACGACTTCCATTACCTTACGCAGGAAGATGCAATGGCGCAGGATATTATGCTCTGCATCGGCACCAACGCCACGGTTACTCAGGAAAAGCGCTTCAAATTCCCAAACGACCAGTTCTACATGAAGACCGAGGAAGAAATGCGCCAAGCGCTGAAAGACTTCCCCGAGGCGTGCGACAACACGGTTCTGCTCGCTGAAAAGTGCAATGTGGAACTGGAACGAGATGAAATTCTTCCGCGCTTCCCGCTGCCTGAAGGCTATACCGAAGAAATGCTTTTCCGCGAAGAGATCGAGAAGGGTCTCGAGCATCGCTATGGGCCAGATTGGCGCAATGTCGTTATCGCCGACAACACCGGCAAGGAAAAGTCGGTTCTGGAACAGTACGAATACGAAGCTGACATTATTATTCAGCAGGGCTTTCCAGCTTACTTCCTTATCGTTCAGGAGTATATCCGCTGGGCTCGTGAAAATGGCATCGGCGTAGGCCCTGGTCGTGGCTCTGCTGCAGGATCGCTCTGTACGTACGCCATGGGCATCACCGACCTCGACCCCATTAAGAACGGCTTGATGTTCGAACGCTTCCTCAACCCTGAACGTGTTGAGATGCCCGATATCGACGTCGACTTCGACGATCAGCATCGTCAGGATGTTATCGAACATATTCGCGAATTCTACGGTGAAGACCATGTTGCGGGCGTTATTACGTTCGGCAAGTTGCAGGCAAAAAACGCCGTGCGTGATGCTGCGCGTGTTTTGGACTACCCCTATGCCGTGGGTGACCGTATCTGCAAACTTATTGGTGGAGAGCTGGGCATCACCATCAATGGTGCGCTCGAGACCAACCCCGACCTGAAAAAAGCCTACGATACTGAAGAAGATGTAAGGCGCGTTATTGACGCCGCAAAGTCTATCGAGGGCCATGTGCGCGGTGAAGGCGTGCATGCGTGCGCAACCATCATTTGCCGCGATCCCATGAGCGATCATGTCCCCATGAAGCGCGATACCAAGGGCGGCGGCATCATCACCCAGTACGACGGTCACTATACGCCTGACCTGGGTCTGCTAAAGATGGACTTCCTTGGCCTGCGTACCTTGGGCGTGCTTTCGCGTGCTTGCAACAACATCGAGGCAACTACGGGCGAAAAGCTTCTTCCGGAAGAAATTCCCATTGAAGATGATCGTGCGTTTGCCCTGATGCGTGGCGAGCTTCGCAAGAACGGAATGCCCCTCAACATGGATGGTTTGTTCCAGGTTGAAGGCGCGCTGTATGTGAGCTTGTTTGCGCAGATTCCGCCAGAGCGCTTTTCTGACGTTGTGGCTTCCATCGCACTTAACCGCCCGGGCCCGCTTGAGTCTGGCATGGTCGAAGACTATGTAAAGGTGGTACAAGGTAAGAGCCCCGTCCACTATTACGACGATCGTCTGCGTCCTATCCTGGAAGAAACCTACGGTACGATGGTGTACCAGGAACAGATCATGCAGGTGTCCATGGTAATGAGCGGTTTTTCTGCCGGTAAGGCAGATAAGCTGCGTAAAGCAATGGGTAAGAAGAAGCTCGATGTTATGCGCGAGCTTCAAGAAGACTGGAACAATGGCGCAGTAGAAAACGGCTATTCGCTCGACATTGCCAAAGAAATTTGGGAAGACGCCGAGAAGTTCGCAAAGTACGCGTTCAATAAATCGCACTCTGCAGCATATGCGTTGCTTGTTATGCGTACGGCATACCTGAAGGCGCATTATCCGAACGAGTATATGGCTGCTGTTCTGTCCAGTTACATGGGCAACAACGATCGCCTTATCAAGTACATTGCGAGCTGCAACCGCAGCGGCATTCCCGTTTTGCCGCCTGACGTCAATTCGTCCAACCTGGAATTTACCCCGCTTGAAGAGGGGATCCGTTTTGGCTTGGCGGGCGTTCGCGGCGTAGGCGAAAAAGTGGCTCAGTGTATCATCGATGAGCGAGAGAAGAACGGCGAGTTTACTTCGCTGCATGATTTCGTGAATCGCGTCGACTCTTCGGCTTATAACCGCAAGACGCTCGAGGCATTGGTGAAATCAGGAGCGTTCGACTCCACTGGCTATACTCGCAAGCAGCTGATGCATTTTATCGACGAAACGCCCCTCCTTGAAAGCGCGGCAAAGCGTCAGAAGGATAAAGCGGCTGGTCAGCTTGATATGTTCAGCATGTTCTCGGATGTAGACGAAAGCTTCAAGGATGATATTCCCGAGCCCGATGGCGTGGAGTGGGACAAGAAGACTTTGCTTGCCTTCGAGAAGGACATCTTGAAGATGTACGTTTCCGACCATCCGTTGCGTCGCTATGAGAACTACCTTTCGCGTACCATGAAATACACCTTGGGTGAATTGAGCGAGCGAGAGCAGGGCATTAAGTCAGCTACATTTGCTGGAATGGTTTCCGAGACGAATGTTCGGCGAACCAAGCGTGGCACCCTGATGGCAAGTTTCACGCTCGAAGATACCTCGGGGCATGTTGAGTGTGTCTGCTTCAACTACGACAAGTTCAAAGAAGCCATTCAGGAAGATGCGATTATCACCTGCAAGGGTAAGTTCGAAGTAAGCGATCGCGGCAGCCAGATCATCGTGTATGAAGCTGCTCTACTGGAACTTTCCGACGAAGACGCTAATGTTGCCCCGCTTCAGCTTGAGTTGAGCATCGCGACGCGCGAGCTTGATTCGGTGACTTCCGATAAGCTGATGCGTATCCTGAAGGATCATCCAGGAAAAGATCCGGTAGTGCTCTATGTGCGTCAGGCCGACGGACGACGCATGCGCGCCGAGCTGCCCATGACGGCCGATTCGGGCAATCAGCATTTGAAAGCGCACCTATATGACCTGTTCGGACGCACGGTTTGGAGGGCTTCTTAGTGGAACCCGGCAACAACGGCAATGCAATACAGAAGGAGAAGGCAACCGAAGAGGGGAAGGGCGAGGTGATCCTTTCCCTCTTGGTTTCGTACAACGGAGAGCCCTTTGCCGGTTTTGCGCGACAGCCCGGCCAGCTTACGGTGCAAGGAAGCATCGAAGAGGCGCTGGGGCTGGTGTTCCATCGCCCCATCGAAACGGTATGCGCGGGACGTACCGATTCGGGCGTTCATGCGCGTGGTCAGGTGGTGAGCTTTTCTCTTTCGGAAGAAGAACTTGCTTGTCGCAGCGAGTTCAAATTGCTGCGATCTCTGAACGCTCTGACCCATGAGGATATTTCCGTTAAGTCGGTGCGTCGTCAGAGCAGCGATTTCTCGGCGCGTTTTTCCTGCACGATGCGCGAATACAAGTACTTCATCTGCACCGATGCTTATAAGCCTCTTTTGATGAAGGGGTTCTGTTGGCATATTCCCAAAGAGCTCGACCTTGAAGCCATGCGTGCAGCGGCTGCTTACTTGATAGGTGAACACGACTTCAAAAGCTTCTGCATGGCGGCATCCGCTGAAGGCAAATCAACCATGCGCAATGTGTTTAGCATCGAGGTGTCGCGCGAAGACGCGTGGGGCGAAAGCTTGGTGGTTATCACGGTGAAGGGCAACGCCTTTCTCCACTCGATGGTGCGAACCATTGTGGGTACGTTGGTGGCGGTTGGCCTTGGGCGGCGCAGGCCGGAATGGATCGCAGAGGTGCTCGAGGCGCGCAATCGCGCGGCGGCGGGCGAAAACGCGCCAGCGCAGGGCTTGGTGTTTTGGAACGTTAGCTACGAAGGTGAGCGTGTGCATAACCCGCTGAAATGAGCGCTATAGACGAGAGAGGCAATGCGGAGTTTTCGGTACCGTTAGTTCGTTAAGAACGCCGCCCGTCCTTCTCTCAAAACCTCTATAAGCGTTTACGCTATAGTAGCCACTACTACAATCATGTTTCATAAGTGTCTAAGGCGCATAGCGGCGCCTGGTGGGCGTAAAGCCCATGTATGACTTCCCACATGCGTGGGATAGAAGGAGAGAGAGTATGTCAACCTCAACCGAGTCTGCTCAGTTGGCTGGTCGAGCCTCCTGGTCGGGCAAACTGGCGTTTGTTCTTTCGGCGGCGGCATCCGCTGTTGGCCTGGGAGCGATGTGGCGCTTCCCGTATTTGGCAGCCAAGTACGGCGGCGGCATGTTCCTGTTTGTATATTTGGTCTTGGTATTCACCATCGGCATCTCTTTGCTGCTTTTGGAAAATGCTCTTGGTCGTAAAACGGGACAGAGCGCTATCGGTGCCTTCAAGGCGTTCGGCAAGAAGTTTACGTTCATCGGCGTTCTTATGTCTGCCGTGCCGTTCATCATCGTGCCGTACTACTGCGTAATCGGCGGCTGGGTAACGAAGTACCTTGCAGCATATGCGGGTGGCGAAGCGGGTGCTCTTGTTGATGGCGGTACCTATTTCACGAACTTCATCGGCAATGGCCCTGAAAGCATTCTGTTCATGCTTATCTTCATGGTCATCACCTATTTCATCGTGGGTCTGGGCGTTAATAACGGCCTTGAAAAGGCAAACTTCATCATGATGCCTGCGCTTATCGTCGTGGCGGCAATTCTTGCGGTGTATGCGCTTTCCATGCCTGGGGCAATCGACGGCCTTGCTTTCTACCTTGTTCCCGACTTCAGCAAATTCTCTCCCGAATTGGTAATTGCGGCGTTGGGCCAGACCTTCTTCACGCTTTCGTTGGCAATGGGCATTATGGTTACCTATGGCTCCTACCTCGACAAGGCAACCAAGCTTACTTCCAGCGTTGCCCAGATTGCAGGCTCGACGTTCGGCGTTTCGCTCCTTGCTGGTTTCATGATCATTCCTGCAACGTTTGCTGCTATGGGCTCTGGCGAAGCAGTTGCCGAAAACTCCGGCCCTTCCCTTATGTTCATCATTTTGCCCCAGGTATTTGAGGGCATGGGTAGCTTTGCCCCTGTCGTGGGTGTCGGCTTCTTCGTCTTGGTTTTGTTTGCTGCACTTACCAGCGCTCTTTCTTTAGTGGAAACCTGCACTTCCATTGTCCAGGACGCAACCCATTGCTCGCGCGGTAAAGCCCTCGCCACGGTAATCGTGTGGACTACGCTTATGGGTCTCCTCGTTACTTTGGGGTATAGCTCCCTTTCGTTCATTGAGCCTCTGGGCGCGGGAACCTCTATCCTCGACTTCCTCGACTTCATCTCCAATTCGGTAATGATGCCTATCGTGGCATTGCTGACCTGCATCTTCATTGGCTGGATTGTTGGTCCGAAGATGATCGAAGAAGAAGTTATGCTTTCCTCCCAGTTCAGGCTGCGTAAGGTGTGGGTCTTCATGATCAAGTACCTTGCCCCTGTTGCGCTGGTGGTTATCCTGGTAGCCTACGTGGCACAGACCTTCGGCTTCTTCAGCATGTAAGTGGGAATATAGGGACAGGTCCCATTTTCCCAGCTAGTAAATTGAGCCCTGCTTGCGACTAATTGCGCAAGCAGGGCTTTTTTGCGTGGCATTCCTGAGGTGGGAAAACAGTACCTGTTCCGAAAATTGGGAAAACGGGACCTGTCCCTATATTCCCAGCAGTTGCGGCTGCGCGACTTATGCCCCTTTCGGGCGTTTTCCGTTTGGGTGGTATGATGGAATGCGTACAAAATGAGAACCCTATCAAGGAGCAAACGTGTCCCTTTCCATTGGCATTGTTGGCCTGCCGAACGTTGGCAAGTCTTCTCTGTTCACCGCCCTTACGAAGAAGAGCGGATTTGCCGCAAACTATCCTTTTGCAACCATCGAGCCCAATGTTGGCTTGGTCCCCGTTCCCGATAAGCGACTTGACGGCCTTGCTGCCATCGATCACCCGGCGAAGATCATCCCTGCAACGGTGGAATTCGTTGATATTGCAGGTTTGGTTGCCGGTGCTTCTCAGGGTGAAGGTTTGGGCAACAAATTCTTGGCGAATATTCGCGAAACGGATGCAATCTGCGAAGTAGTTCGCTTTTTCAGCGATCCGAACGTAGAGCACGTATCCAAGAAGGTTGACCCGCAAAGCGACGTTGAAACCATCAAGACCGAATTGATCCTTGCCGATATTGCCACCATCGAAAAGGCGTTGCCTCGCTTGGAGAAGGAAGGTAAGCGCTATAAGGAAAAGGCAATCAATTTCGAAGTTGCCCAGAAAGTGCTCGAGGGCCTAAACGAAGGCAAGCGCGCCCTGCAGCTCAACCTTTCCGAAGAAGAGCAGGATGCCATTCGCGAGCTGTGTCTGCTTACCATGAAGCCCATGCTCTATATTGCCAATGTGGACGAAGACAAGGTCAACGCAGAACTTCCCGAAATCGATGGGCAGCAGCCCGTGCCCATCAGCGCGAAGATTGAAGCCGACTTGGCCGAGCTCGATGCTGAAGAGGCTGCCATTTTCATGGAAGAGCTTGGCTTGGACGAGTCGGGCCTTTCCCGCCTTATTCGTGAGGCGTACAAGCTGCTGGGTCTTCAGAGCTATTTCACCAGCGGTGAAACCGAAACGCGCGCCTGGACCATTCCTGTAGGTGCAAAAGCCCCTCAGGCTGCTGGCGTTATCCATTCTGATTTCGAACGTGGCTTCATCAAAGCAGAAACCGCTTCATATGAAGACTACGTTGCCCTTGGCGGTGAAAAAGGTTGTCGCGATGCTGGCAAGCTTCGCCAGGAAGGAAAAGATTACGTCGTGCAGGATGGCGATGTAATGCACTTCAAGTTCAACGTGTAAGCGCTATTTTACGCAGCGCGACCAATGGCCTCCCGAAAAACTCCAGGAGGCCATTTTTACGTGCGCGTTGTTTTGCGATACCCTGAACTCAGCTGAATTAAAGTACGTTGGCTCTATGCGGCATAGGGGACAAAGCGCCGCAGTCAACGAAGACAGGAGGGGTGTCATGGAATTGCGTGCTTTCGGCAACACGGACATGAAGGTTTCGCCTTTAGGCTTTGGCGTTATGCGCCTTCCCATGAAAGATGGCGGCAAAACGGTAAACAGCAACACTATCGATCAGGTTGATGTTGATACGTCGATAGCGATGATCCGCACTGCCATTGACGGCGGGGTCAATTACTTCGATACGGCTTATAACTACGTAAGCGGCTATTCGGAACGAATCTTGGCCGAGGCCCTGAAGGACGGCTATCGCGAAAAGGTATACGTTGCTACTAAATCACCCGCATGGCTTTACAAATCGCCCGAAGATTTCGATCGCTTCCTTGATGAGCAGCTCGACCGTTTGGGTCTCGATTATGTAGACAACTACCTCTTGCACTCGATGAATGGCGGCAGCTGGAAAAAGACAGTACGTAATAATGCAATCGACGGCATGAAGCGCGCCAAAGCTAGCGGGAAAGTACGCAATATCGGGTTTTCCTTCCATGATGATTTGGAGCTGTTTGAAGAAATTCTGAATGCTGCCGACTGGGATTTCTGCCAAATCCAGCTGAATTACTATGACCGCGATTATCAGGCTGGTATAAAGGGCATGAAGATGGCAGCCGAGCGCGGTATGGCTGTAGTGGTAATGGAGCCGTTGCGCGGTGGGTTGCTGGTTGATTTGCCGAAAAACGCCCAGGCGGTGTTCGACGAGTCGGGCATCAAGCACAGCAATGTCGAATGGGCCTTTGATTGGCTATGGGATATGCCCGAAGTTTCTTGCGTCCTTTCGGGCATGAGCACGCCCGAGCAGCTCCAGCAAAACATCGGGTATATGCAGAACGCGCATCCGGGCATGCTCTCTGATGAAGAGCGTAAGGTTCTTGACCAGGCAAAAGCTGCGCTTGATTCGCGTGCGGCAATTCCCTGCACCGGCTGCAACTACTGTGTGGATATGTGCCCGAACAAGATTGCTATCCCGTATAACTTCCGCGCCTACAACATGGGTACGCTGTATGACGATATGGAGCTGGCGAAGGATTTTTACCAGAATGAGGTTACCAGCTATGGCCGTCGTGCCGATTCGTGCACAAGCTGCGGATCGTGCGAAGAGATTTGCCCGCAGCACATTGCTATCAGCGAGTGGCTTCCTAAAGTCGACGAACTGCTGGGAGAATAAGGGCAGGCACCGTTTTCCTGCTTAGCGAACAAAGCCCTGCTTGCGATCAATGTCGTAAGCAGGGCTTTTTGACTGCCATTCCAAGGTGAAAATACGGCACTTGTCCCTATATTCCCACTTTGCTAAATTAGTGACGTTGTGTCGCCTATGATACCATGCTGTCGAACAGCAATGCGTCGCTATGCTGTAATGAATAAGTGGGAAAATAATACTTGTCCCTATATTCCTATTTGATCGGAGGGGTGCATGGAATCCGATGCTATAGAGAAGATATTGGAAAGCGTTGCCGCAGGTAAAACCACGCCTGCCGAAGCGCTGCTTTCCTTGAAGAAGGAGCCCTTTACCGACTTGGGGTATGCCAAGGTGGATCATCATCGTGCCTTGCGCCAAAACGCCGCCGAGGTTATCTATGGCGAAGGAAAAACCCCTGATCAGATTCGCGGCATTGCGGAATCTTTGCAACAGGGTGGCGCCAAGACGGTGCTCGTTACCCGCATGAAACCCGAAGCGGTAAGCCTTATGACCAACCACTTCGCCGATGAATTCACTTACTTTGACATTCCTCGCGTGGGGTTGCTTGGGCACATGCCTGAGCCAACGGGCAATGGCACTATTGTGGTGGCTGCTGCTGGCACCAGCGACATGTATGCCGCCGAGGAAGCGGCGCTTACCGCCGAAGCCCTGGGCAACCAGGTGCAGCGCCTCTACGATGTGGGGGTTGCGGGGCTTCATCGCCTGCTTGCGCACATGGATGACATCATACAGGCGCAGGTTATTATCACCGTTGCCGGCATGGAAGGCGCCCTTGCCAGTGTGGTGGGCGGCATGGCTTCATGCCCGGTTATCGCGGTGCCCACCAGCGTGGGCTACGGGGCTTCATTCGGCGGCTTGTCGGCCCTGCTTTCCATGCTCAATTCCTGTGCAAGTGGAACGAGCGTTGTTAATATCGACAATGGCTTCGGTGCTGGTTTCCAGGCTCATCTCATCAATCATCTTCCGGGCTCAGCGCCCGCACAGCAGTAAGGAGCGAATATGGTGCTTTCCTTCGACTTCACCGAAAACGCCACACGCGGCCAGATCTTCGACACCCTCTTCAACGCAATGGACGAAGCGCAGCACAAGCGTTTCTACGAGATAATCGAACGCGCCGAAGTACCTGAGAAGCACCACCGCAACATCGGCGAAATCAATAAGACCATCGATGCGCTCGATGCTCCTGATCAGGTTAAAAACGATTTGCGTAGCGTGTATGCCATTCTTGCAGCTGCTGAGGCGAAGGTTCATGGGTGTGATGTGTCCCAAACCCATTTTCATGAAGTGGGGAAGGCAGGCGGCATCCGCAACGCGTTGGCTATCTGCGCCGGATTCTATGTGCTTGCCCCTGAAGAGGTTGTGGCTACCCCCATTCAGCCCGGCGAAGGCGAAATCGAATGCGCTCATGGTGTGCTTTCGCTGCCCGCTCCCGCAACTGCCGCTATCCTAGAGGGTATGCCGCTCGCTGAGCCGCGCATGGGAGGCGAACGTTGCACGCCAACGTCTGCTGCCTTAATTAAGCATTTCGTAAAGAGCTTCAAGGAATAGCGCTTGCAAAAGCCCGAGGGCAAAACACCAGAAACACGCCGCGTTGGTTGGCTTACCCTGCCAGCCCGGCTTTCTGCGCCCTTGAACCGCAACGTCACCGACGCTGCGGATGCCGATGCGCCGTTGTACGACGATCGGCTGGTACATGGTGCGCAGCCACAAAACACCGAGCAACCGTCCAGCCAGGAAAACCTGTTGTTGGGACGTTATCGCTTGGAAGGGGAGGCTGGCCACGGTGGCTTTGCCTCGGTGAAGGTTGCATGGGATACGCGCATACAGCGCCGAGTTGCCATAAAATGCATGCCCCTTGAAGAGGCTGCTGAAATGCTCCCTGAGGGCGGGAGCATCCTTTTGGGGAAGGGCTCCATCGACACTTCTGCGGTGCCTGGACTGGAAGAGGCTCGTACTGCAGCAAAGCTCTCGGATTCTTCCATCGTTCAGGTGTACGACTTCGAAGTGCAAGATGGCATGGCGTACCTCATCCTGGAGTATGTCGATGGCATGACTCTTGCCGAAGTGCTGCACATGTACCCCGACGAAGTGGATCCCGATATTGTATCTGCCGTATTCAAAGCGGTGGCAAAAGCGCTTCAGGTTGCTCATGCCCGTCGGGTGCTTCATCTCGATATCAAGCCCGAAAATGTGCTGATCGACAAACAGGGCCATGTTAAGGTGACCGATTTCGGCCTGGCACGCTTGGCTGGAGAGGCTGGTTATGGCGCTGCGGAGGGCGGCACGATCGGCTATATGCCGCCCGAGCAGATGGAGCAGCGCAATCTGAGCGAGCGTTGTGACGAATGGGCCCTTGCAAGCCTGGCTTACGAAATGATTTCGGGCGCCAATCCGTTTTTGGCCAATAGCATTCCTGAAGCCGAAGATGCAATCTACGATGCTGAGCTGGTTATTCCCTCCCTGTGCATGGAAGGGCTCGACCCTGCAATAGACGATGTGATGTTTTGCGCTCTTTCGCCTGACCCCGATGAGCGTTATGCGTCGATAAAAGAGTTCGCCGACCAGATGCAGCCTTGTTTAGGCGGGCCGCGTAAAGGCGTCAACAAGCTAAAGCGTCTGGTGGGAGACGAGCTTGAAGAAACCGCGGAAGAGGAACCCGAGGAATTTGAGCTGGAGTTGCCTGAAGAGCCGCGCGAACCGTGGCATCCCACGCCACGGATGAAATCGGTGTTTTCTCGCATATGGGCAGCGGCGAGCTCAGCGGTTCTGGGCTTCCTGACGCTTAATTCCGTCGTGGCTCCCGATGCGTGGAGCAATCCTATATCGTGGGGCGTTTTGGCGGCGTTTGCTTTGCTTTCCGCCTTGTTGCCCTCCGTTGGTGCCCTGTTTGCCTGCGAAGCGCTGGGTGTTTCACTGTGCGTGTTCGGTTCTCCGGTTCTGGGTGTGGCCTTTATGGCTGGAG
>FR884626.1:29759-38608 GCA_000436075.1 Eggerthella sp. CAG:209
GGCATGCTGGTGGTATTTCGCCGCTCGCCATTCGCGCGAAGCTGCTAATGTTGGCTTGCTTCCAGCGCTTATCGGATCGTTCGGATTTGCGCCGCTTGCTCCCTTTTCGGCTGGTTATTTGCTACGTCCTCGCGATGCGGCGGTAACCACGTTGTTTGCAGGCGTTCTTGCCCTAACGCTTTCAGGCTTGGGGTCGCATGTTCTTTCGGGCTGGGATGCGTTTTCCTATGCCCTGGCTCCTCTTGCTGGCAGCGTCCAAGATTTGGTTGCCGCTTTGCTCGTGCTGCCTTCGACGTGGATAACCTTGGTGGCTTGGGTTGCTGCTGCCGCCGTTTCGTCGGCTTTGTGCGGTACGGGCAATCGTGCTTTCTGCACGTTGGGCATGATACTTGCCGGAGCGCTTGAAGTAGGCGCCATTGTGGCTGGCTCGTTGGCCGATTCGGCTGGAACTACCTTGCTTGCCAACCCGCTTGGCTTAGTGCCGGTAATTGCCGCTTTGGTGGTTGCCGTAGCGCTTACCTGCACCGCCGCCCCTTCGCGCGCTTTCGTTGGTGAAGGGGAGTAGTGGGAGCGATCTCGCTTTTTCGATATGATGAGGGTGGCTACAGCGCTTGGTATCTGCCCGTAGACGCGGTTTCTTCCGAGGCCGCGCCTGCTGTTGTGTTTAAACTGATATCGGCGAGAAGTTCAAACCCTGGGAGGGCGGTTGCGATGGCATACGATTTCAAGAAGGAATTCAAGGAGCTTTACAAGCCGTCGTCCAAACCGAGCATCCTGACCGTTCCGCCTATGAGCTATATCGCCGTGCGCGGCAAGGGCGACCCCAATACCGAGGGCGGCGAGTACCAGAGTTCCATACCGCTGCTCTACGGCGTGGCCTACACCATCAAGATGTCGAAGAAGGGCTCGCGCGAAATCGAAGGCTATTTCGACTTTGTCGTGCCGCCGCTCGAGGGCTTCTGGTGGCAAGAGCGCACCAACGGCGAGATCGACTATGCGCGGAAGGACGACTTCAACTTCATCTCATGCATCCGCTTGCCTGATTTCGTCACCCGCGACGACTTCGAGTGGGCAGTTGCAGAAGCTGCCGCTAAAAAGAAGCTGGATTTCTCGGCGGTCGAGCTGCTCAGGGTCGACGAGGGCCTGTGCGTTCAATGCATACATACTGGACCCTACGACAGCGAGCCGGCGACCATAGAAGTCATGCGCGCATTTGCGGTGGAGCAGGGGTATGCGCCCGACTTCTCCGAAGCTCGCCTGCATCACGAGATTTACCTCTCCGACCCGCGCAAGTGCGCGCCGGAGAAGCTCAAGACCGTGGTTCGCCATCCCGTTAAGCCAATTTAGCGAAACGAATCGCTCAGTGTGCTCAATGCTCTCGCTTTTGCGGCTTCGCATTTGCCGATTGGCGAGGATTGCGTAAGCTGCCGCACCTTCTGACAGAAACGCAAGCCTTCTGGTCGATGTCTCTCGAGATCGGCTCTTGGCTCCTTTTGTGTCGCGGAGTTGTGATGCTCCCAAAAGTGAAACTGAATTTGAGTTTTAGGAGCATTTCTTGAAAGGCAACAGGTTAAAAAGCCGCGACAGATACCTCGAGGAGGCGATGCTTTTTTTTGCGATACCGACCTCATCAAGGTGATCGCAGGCGTGCGCAGGTGCGGCAAGTCGAGCCTTCTCGACCTCATCGGGATTGCCATTGAGTCCAAAGGGGTTGCCGGCCGCGGCTCCGTGGGCGTCAGCTTGGAAAACAACGGCACGGGCATATGGCGAGGCAGGGCGCCGCTCCTGCCGCGCTATCGCTCTACTTGCTCCCCTGAAAAGTTCAGCCCCTGCGTAAGCTTGCGGGCCTGTTCCATGGTGAAGTTGCCGGAGACGATTTGGGGAATGTATTCGGTTGCCTGCTCAAGCGCCTGGTTGAACAGGTCCTGGAAGCTGGCGGTGCTCACCGTTTTTGTAAAGGGATTGATCCATGCAGCACGCTGATGGTTGTCGAATTCGCTGGCAGTCAGTTCAACGGCACGATGGCTCATGGCCTGCACGAACGAATGCTTGCGGAACTTGCGCTCGATATTACCCAGTGCGGTGCGTTTAATGCCGCGTGGCGAATGGAACACGTGCTGGATGCGACGGAATCCCAAAACGCTTTTCGTGAACAAATCAGGGCTTACCTCTTTGCCGTAGGCGTCGTGTACCGCCATGCTAACAAGGTAGGAAATGATGGCGAGCGTCTGCCTGTCGGCTTTCAGGATTTCCTTGTGTGGGCTGAACGAGGCAACGGTTTTACCCTCGCGGGTCCAGAGCACCATTTCATCCAAATCGCTTTCGATGATGGCATGCACTTCTGATCCGTCTTTGTCGCTTAGCCCGTCGATGCCGGCATCGCACAGAGCATACTGTTGCGCGTACACCAGAGGATGCTCAGCTCGGTCGAGCAAGTAGTGACAAAGAAATCCTGCGATATAGGCCTTCGCCAAAGGGTGAGCTGCTTCTGGCAGGTATACCAGGCTTTGAGCGAGCGAGAACAGCAACGCGCTGGGATCGGTGTGATGCATCAGGTTTCCCAACTCGTGGTATTTGACGGTAGTGGGGTTCGCTACACAGTAAAACAGCGGGTCAGGCCCCTGGTTTCCCAGCAAAAAGGCATTGCGCTCGCGCTCATTGGAAACAACGTCGGCAGCCGCTTTAACAAGAGCTTCGCGACCGAATTGGTCGTGAGTGATAATTGCTGGCATATGCATCCCTTCGTTTCTTTACGGATATTTTAGATATCCCATATGCATGCACCGTATACTGGTGTGCGTTTTATGATGCGTCCAAACGGGCGTGCGTTCAAGGACGAAAGGGTAACGATTATGGCGTTTGGGCTCACTAAAAAAGAGCTGAGCTGGGTTCTTTACGATGTGGGCAATTCGGCCTTCGTCATGCTTTCCACGGCGCTGATTCCCGTGTATTTTGCCTCTATCGCTGACCCTGGTTCTTCGGTGGTGGTTGCTTGGGGCTATGCGGAAACGGTGGCCTCGTTGGTTCTTGCCTTGCTTATGCCCGTGTTGGGCAGCCTTGCCGACTTGGCAGGCAACAAGAAGAAGTTCCTGGTTGGCTTTGCGGGCACCGGTGCTGTTGCCTGTGCTGCATTGGGCATTCCCGAACATGCGCTTGCTTTTTTGGTCGTATATGTAATTGCCGCCATTATGCTGAATGGCTCAATGGTGTTCTACGACGCCTTTTTGGTGGATGCCACTACCGAAGAGCGCTACGACAAGGTTTCTTCCCACGGCTACGCCTGGGGCTACATCGGTTCGTGCATCCCGTTCATAGCGTGTTTGGCGGTAGTTCTGGGAGGATCGAGCTTCGGCATCGATGCGAAGCTCGGCATGAAGATCGCGTTCATCATCACCGCAGTGTGGTGGGTGATTTTTACGGTGCCCGTCGCCAAGAACGTGAAGCAGTTGCACGGCAAAAAGCGCTCCGACCATGTGCTGCGCACCACTATTTCCGGCTTGAAGGGAACGGTGAAGAGCATCATGAAGGACAAGCGCCTGCTGTTCTTCATGCTGGCATTTTTCTTCTACATCGATGGCGTGCATACGGTGATCAAGATGTCCACCAGCTACGGCACCGATTTGGGTATCGATTCGACGCAGCTGGTGTTGGCGCTACTGGTAACCCAGTTTGTGGCGTTTCCTTCCGCAATCGCTTATGGCAACCTGGCGAAACGCTTTGGAACCAAGCGCATGCTGAAAGTGGGCGTACTTGCGTACTTCTTTATCGTGCTATTTGCGGCGTTCTTCTTGAAGAGCGCGGTGGAATTCTGGATCCTGGCAATTTGCGTTGGCCTGTTCCAAGGCGGTATCCAGGCGCTTTCGCGTTCAGAGTACGGCAAGCTCATTCCGAAGGAGCGCGCCAACGAGTACTACGGGTTCTTCGACATCTTTGGCAAGTATGCTGCTGTTATGGGCACCTTCTTGGTAAGCGCCTTTACCCAACTTACGGGAAGTTCTTCGCTGGGCGTGCTGTCTATTGCCCTGCTGTTCATTGTGGGATTCCTGTTCCTGCGCGCTATGCCGCCCATGTTGGGGGATAGTTAGAAAATCTTTCGGCGTTGGGCTGGGGCGCTATTCCTCGTCGAAAAACTCCGTATCGGTATCCTTCTCCCCGCGATCTTTGAAGGTTTTGCGCGTGCGGTATTCCAAAATGGCAGCAATGATGGTGGTTAGAACCAGGCATGCCACAATAAGGCAGCCGATGCCTTCGATGGTTTCAAATAGGAAATGATAGAGCTCGGCGAAGTCCATGGGTTCCTCTCACGGATTTGTTCATTGCGCGAACGGGTAAGCCGCCTGCGCGTGCTAGGTGAATAAGAGTATACTAGCGCTACTGTTTTCAAACGGAAACATACCGTATAAAGCACGTCGAAAGGGCAGTCATGCTAGACATTCGGTTCGTCCGCGAACATCTTGATGAAGTCGCTACTGCGATGCAGAATCGCAATCATACGTGGGATTCTGCGCGCTTCCAGGAATTGGACGAGTCACGTCGTGCTTCAATTGCTAAGGAAGAAGAGCTTCAGGCAAAGCGCAACGCTATCTCCAAGTCCATCGGCAAGTTGATGGGTGAAGGCAAAAAGGAAGAAGCCGAGGCGGCAAAGGCTGAGGTTTCCGAGCTCAAGAATCAGATCGCTCAGTTCAGCGCCGAACGCGCTGCAGCCGACGAAGGTCTGCGCGATATGCTCATGTCCACGCCGAACATGCCGGCTGATTCCACTCCGGTTGGCAAGGACGAAGACGACAACCCCGAGGTTCGTCGCTGGGGCACCCCGCGCAACTTCGAGGCCGAAGGCTTCGAAATGAAGCCCCATTGGGATTTGGGCGCAGAGCTTGGCATCATCGACGCCGAGCGTGCTGTAAAGCTCGCAGGTAGCCGCTTTGTGCTGCTGGGCGGCTTGGGTGCTCGTCTTGAGCGTGCTCTCATCAACTTTATGGCCGACACGCATATTTCCCGTGGTTACAAGGAATGGTGGTGCCCGGCTATGGCCAATGCCACCACGCTTACCGGCACCGGCCAGCTTCCTAAGTTCGAAGACGACCTGTTCAAAACCCGCGAAGGCATGTACCTCATTCCTACGGCAGAGGTACAGCTCACCAATATCCATTCCGGCGAAGTGCTTGAGGCAAGTGAATTGCCCCTGAAGTACTGCGCCTTTACGCCTTGCTTCCGCGAAGAGGCTGGTTCTGCTGGACGTGACACCCGCGGCCTTATCCGCGTACACCAGTTCGACAAGGTGGAAATGGTCAAGTACGCAAAGCCTGAAGAAAGCTACGACGATCTGGAGTCCATGGTTGCCGATGCCGAGAACATCCTGCAGCTTTTGGGCTTGCCTTATCGCGTAATCAGCCTTTGCACCGGCGACATCGGATTCTCTGCCGCCAAGACCTACGATCTGGAAGTTTGGTTGCCTTCCTACAACGCCTACAAGGAAATTTCCTCCTGCTCCAACTGCGAGGATTTCCAGGCACGTCGCGCCAACATCAAGTATCGCGACCCTGAAAACTTCAAGGGTTCGCGTCTTGTGCACACGCTCAACGGCTCTGGCCTGGCGGTTGGCCGCACCATTGCTGCCGGTCTCGAGATGGCTGCCGTTATCGAGAACTACCAGCAGGCAGACGGCTCCATCAAGGTGCCCGATGTTCTGGTTCCCTACATGGGCGGCATTGAGGTTATCTGCTAAAGGATAGCCCGAAGGCATGGCAGAAAAGAACACAAGCAAGCGCCCCTCAGTGGTGGGGCGCAAAACGAAGGTCTCAAACGCTTCGGTGCCTAGCGCTTCTGCGGGCAAACCCGAAGGCTTGTTCCAGGATTCTTCGAAGGGCGCGGCACATCCCATGCCGCGTCCTTCTGTTCCCGAGGGCAAGAAGGCTAAGTCTTCCCTGAATGTGGAGACCGATTCGGTTTCCGAGAAGACGGGAACGCCTCGCATGAGCGTCAAGGCGAAGAGTCGCAAGCGCCGTCTTTCGCGACGCTTTGTAATAATTGCCTGTTCTGTTGTTGCGGTGCTGGCAATCGCCACGGGTTTGCTTTCGTGGAATCAGTGGCTGCGCTACGACGATGCTGCCGACATTCAGGGAACGTGGGTTATCGACGGTAGCAGCGCAACCATCACCGTTACCGATTCCGAAATCAAGATGAGCGACGACGTCTCGTATTCGTATTCTCTCGATACGTTCAACAAGACCATCAGCTTCTTGTTCGGAAAATACACGGGCTCGGGCTCGTATGCGTTTTCGCCTGAGCGCGACACGCTTGTTATCACCGAAGAAAACCCTGATAGCGAACAGGGGAAGGCCTCGACCAAATTGGTGAAGCAGCAATGAGCTGGTCGAGATCGAGCGAAGGGGTGTGCTCTGGGGAGCTGCCCCTTCGTGCTTTACGGGTGCGCGTGCGCCCCGACAGGGTAGAGGTTGAGATCGTTGTGGCGGCCGAGCGCTATGCGCAGACAGACTCCAAGCTGATAGCAGAGTGCTTGGGCCATGTGCCAACGCTTGGGCAGCACGCGTGTCGTAACAGCGTAGGCCCGGTGTTTGCTTCGGTAATGAGGAACACCTCCACTCCGCATCTTCTTGAGCATTTGGTCATCGACGTTCAAACGCGTGCTGCTAAAGACCCCAATAGGGTCTTTACGGGCACCACGCAATGGAGCGCGGGGGATGGTTTGATCGCGCATGTTGCCTTTTCCTATGAGGACGATTTGGTGGCACTCGATGCGCTTAATCGGTCGCTCTCATTCTTAAATGGTGTGCTTATCGACCAACGTGGCTGATATTGGCCCCATTTCTCCTTTAAGATAATAGCGTGAAGCACATGTTGCAGCTGATGGCTGGGTATCTGCGGGCGTTTTTGCCCGCCTGCTTTCCGCTGTTGGGATTCGGTTCCTATAGAATCATGCGCTTTGTTTCTTGCTTCATTGGCGAAGGCTTGTTTTGCCTGTTGGGCAAGAAGGAAAATCGAAGTTCGCATCGCGCCCATGGGGGGTCCGCTAGTGGTGGATTCCCAATCGGCCTGTTGAGAGGACGAATATGAAAATCGCGGTACTTATGGGAGGCTCTTCGGCCGAGCGAGACGCCTCATTGGAAAACGGCAAGCGTATCATTGCCGCCTTGGAAGAAGCCGAGCATACCTCCGTTGCCATCGACGTTTCGGAAGATCTGGTGGCAACGCTTCGAGCCGAACGCCCCGACGCTTGCATCGTTGCCGTGGCGGGCAAAATGGGCGAAGACGGCACCTTGCAGGGCTTGCTGGATTTCTTGGGCATTCCCTATGCGGGGTCTTGCTCTGAGGTGTGTCGATCGGTTGCCGACAAAAGCCTGCTTTCTGCCCATATGCAAGCAGCATGCGATTTCTCCGGCGAGCAAACCGTAGCTTCATGGCCGCAGGGCTTCTGCTTTTCGAAGGTTGTGTTTGACGAACTGGGCGCATTTGGCGCCGTCGATCTGTTCGAGGACCGTATTCCCGGTGGTTACCCCTTGGCGGTAAAGCCTGCGTGCGAAGGCCTTGCCTATGGCGTTCACAAGGCGAACAGCAAAGAGGAGCTGCGCGATGCACTTCGCGACGCATTCACTTTTGACGACAAGGTGATTGTCCAGCAGTGGATTGAAGGCGTTGAGCTTTCAGTATGCATTTTGGGGTCTGGCTGGGACGCGCATGCTCTGCCGCCTGTTGAAATCGTCCCGCGCAAGGGACTGTATCTCACCGATGCTCGTCTGGGTAGCGATGCGGTCGATTTTTATGCGCCTGTTCGTCTGGAATCGCTTTCCCATGACGAATCGACTGCCCAGGCTATCCGTTCGGAAATCGAGCGCGCGGCGCTTGAGGTTTACCGTGCGTTTGGCATGGAGGGCTATGGATGCGTCGACCTTATCTGGGACGGCGCCCAAGCGCAGGTTCTTGAGGTTAACGTAACCCCGGGCCTGGCGGAACGGTCCGTGTTTTCTGCTGCCTGCGAGGCGTCGGGGCTTTCCGTTCCTGCCGTACTCGACAGACTGATAGAGGAGTAACGGCGTAATCTATATTTCACCTCGGCAACAAGAGTGCCAGGTGAACGGTTCTGCTGCCTGAAGGCTGGCAGCGCCTTTATAATGACGGTATTGCAACCAATCTTTTGGGGAAGGTGTTCCATATGGGTAAGTTCGCAACATTTCTTATCGGTGGCGCTGTTGGCGCTGTAGCAGGCCTGCTTCTTTCGCCCCGTTCCGGCGCGGAAAACCGTGCGCTTTTGAGTGAAGTCGCAAACGAGAAGTGCGGCACTGTTTCCTGCCCGCCTCAGCTGCAGGAAAAGGCTGGTCGGTTTGTAGAAGCCGCTGCATCCACCTCCACCAAAGTAATCAATACCGTAGTAGACAACGGCGCTGAGGCTCGCAAGGCCGTTGCCGAGCGCGCTCAGAAGTTTGCTCCTGCGCCGGTTCAGGCGTTTGACACTAACGGCGACGAGCTTCGTCAGAAGATCGACGCTGCTCGCGAGCGCATTGCAACCCAGGTTGCCAAGAACGCTGAAGCTGCGCGCGATGCTGCGGTAGATAAGGTTCCTGCCGTGCTCGATGCCGCTGCAGCGGCAAAGGAAACCGCAACGGGTGCCGCTCAGCATGCCGCCGAGGCTGTCCAGGGTGCTGCCGCAACTGCAGCCGATGCCGCCAAGGAAGCTGCCGGCACTGCTCAACATGCAGCTGCTGCAGTGGCCGAAAAGGTCCGTCCTTCCGACAAGTAGTACACGGTTCGGTGACGCTTCGTTTGCTGTAAGGATTTGCGATTACTGTAGAACAAGAACATGCGGTCTTTTGGGGCTGCGGGAACGGCGGTTT